>CAZKZQ010000007.1:0-32437 GCA_964557235.1 uncultured Nocardioidaceae bacterium | reverse complement strand
CTGCGCCGCGTCGGTGGTCTCCGGGGTCTCGGTCATCAGGGCTTCCCTCGGTCGGCGTCCGGCGCGGGGCCGGCGCTTGGTGCGGGACCCCTGCGGATGCGGGCCCCGGCGGAGTTCGGGCACGAGTGCGAGCCGTCCGCGCGACCCGCGCCGCCATCGTAGTCCGCAGCCGCTGTGGCGAATCTCGGTGGGGACGCGTGCACACGCCTCGGTAGGCTGCCCCCCGTGTTCATCGCCGGATTCCCCGCCGGACCATGGGGCACCAACTGCTACGTGGTCGCCGACTCGCCCGGGAGCGAGTGCGTCGTCGTCGACCCCGGCAAGGACGCCGCGCAGGGTGTCGCCGACGTCGTGCGCGAGCACCGGCTCAAGCCGGTCGCGGTCCTGGTGTCCCACGGCCACGTCGACCACATGTGGTGCGTGGCCCCGGTCGCCGGCACCTACGACGCCGCGGCCTACATCCACCCCGAGGACCGTCACCTGCTCGCCGACCCGATGGCGGGCATGTCGCGGGAGACCGCCGGCATGCTGCTGGGCGGCAAGTACGAGTTCGCCGAGCCCGACGACGTCCGCGAGATCGGCGACGGCACGCTCCTCGAGCTGGCCGGGCTCCGGTTCGCCGTCGACCACACGCCCGGCCACACCCGGGGCTCGATCACCTTCCGCACGCCGTACGACGACCCGGCCGCCCAGGTGAGCGAGGTGATGTTCTCCGGCGACCTGCTCTTCGCCGGCTCGATCGGCCGCACGGACCTCCCTGGCGGCGACCATGCGACGATGCTGCGCAGCCTCGCGACCAAGGTGCTGCCGCTCGCCGACGACGTCGTGGTGCTGCCCGGCCACGGCGAGCAGACCAGCATCGGCCGCGAGCGGGCGACCAACCCGTTCCTGCTCGACCTGGTGCGTCAGGGCCACGACACGCAGGACGGCGACGCCACCCCGGCGCCCACCCGCGGGCTCTGAGGGCCCACGACCACCGACCGGCACGACCCGGCCCGCACACGGGCCCAGGAGACCCCCATGGCCAAGCCGACCCCGCTGAGCGGGTTCCCCGAGCTGCTGCCTGCCCAGCGCATCGCCGAGCAGCGGGTGCTGCGCATCCTCGCCGAGACCTTCGAGCTGCACGGGTTCGCCCCGCTCGAGACCCGCGCCGTCGAGCCGCTGGACCAGCTGCTGCGCAAGGGCGAGACGTCCAAGGAGGTCTACGTCCTGCGCCGTCTGCAGGAGACCTCCGCCGAGGGCCACGCCGGCCTCGGGCTGCACTTCGACCTGACCGTGCCGTTCGCGCGCTACGTGCTGGAGCAGGCGGGGCGGCTGGAGTTCCCCTTCCGGCGCTACCAGGTCCAGAAGGTCTGGCGGGGCGAGCGCCCCCAGGAGGGCCGCTACCGCGAGTTCACCCAGGCCGACATCGACGTGGTCGGGCGCGACGCGCTCGCCTTCCACCACGACGTCGAGGTCGCCCGGGTCATGCTCGACGCGCTCAGCCGCCTCGACTTCCTGCCGCCCCTGACGCTGCAGGTCAACAACCGCAAGCTGATCCAGGGCTTCTACGCCGGCATCGGCGCGACCGACCTCGACGAGGTCATGCGCGTGGTCGACAAGCTCGACAAGCTGCCCGAGGACGAGGTCCGCAAGCTCCTGGTGGCCGAGGCCGGTCTCACCGACGAGCAGGCCGACGCCGCGCTCGGGCTGGCCCGCATCGCCACGACCGACGAGTCGTTCGTCGAGCAGGTCCGCGCGCTCGGGGTGACCGACCCGCTGCTGGACGAGGGCCTCGAGGAGCTCGCGGCCGTCGTACGCCGGTGCGCGGACGTGGTCTCCGACCGCGTCCGGGTGGTCGCCGACCTCAAGATCGCCCGCGGCCTGGACTACTACACCGGCACGGTCTTCGAGACCCGCCTCGAGGGCTACGAGTGGCTGGGGTCGATCTGTTCGGGCGGGCGCTACGACTCGCTCGCCAGCGACGGCCGCACGACCTACCCCGGCGTCGGCATCTCGCTCGGCGTCACCCGGCTGCTCGTCCCGCTCATGCAGCGCGAGGGCCTGGCGGCGGACCGCTCGGTCCCCAGTGCCGTCCTGGTCGCCCTGCCCGACGAGGAGTCGCGCGAGGCGTGCGACGCGCTGGCCCAGCGGCTGCGCGCCCGCGGCATCCCGGTCGAGGTCGCCGCCGCACCGCAGAAGTTCGGCAAGCAGATCAGGTACGCCGAGCGCCGCGGCATCCCCTACGTCTGGTTCCCCGGGTCCGACGGCTCCGGGGACGAGGTCAAGGACATCCGCTCCGGCGCCCAGGAGAGCGCCGATCCGGACACCTGGGCCCCGCCCGCCGAGGACCTCACCCCCCGCATCACCACGACCACGAGCACCAGCAGCACCACCACCGAGCAAGGAGCAGGACGTTGATCCGCACGCACGAAGCCGGCACCCTCCGACGCGAGCAGGTCGGGGAGGTCGTCACCCTGGCCGGCTGGGTGGCGAACCGCCGCGACCACGGAGGCGTGGCGTTCATCGACCTGCGCGAGGCCAGCGGCGTGGTGCAGGTCGTCGTCCGCGACGAGGCGGTGGCCCACAGCCTCCGCAGCGAGTACTGCCTCAAGGTGGTCGGCGAGGTCGTCGCCCGCAAGGAGGGCAACGAGAACCCCAACCTGCCCACCGGCGAGATCGAGGTCGTCGCGACCGAGGTCGTCGTGCTGTCGGCCTCCGCCCCGCTCCCGTTCCCGATCTCCGACCACGTGGACGTGGGGGAGGACGTGCGCCTGACGCACCGCTACCTCGACCTGCGCCGCAGCGCGCCGGCCGCCGCGATCCGCCTGCGCAGCGAGGTCAACCGCGTCGCCCGCGAGGTGCTCCACGAGCGCCGCTTCGTCGAGGTCGAGACCCCGACCCTGACCCGGTCGACGCCCGAGGGCGCCCGCGACTTCCTGGTGCCCGCGCGCCTGCAGCCGGGCAGCTGGTACGCCCTGCCGCAGAGCCCCCAGCTGTTCAAGCAGCTGCTCATGGTCGGCGGCCTGGAGCGCTACTTCCAGATCGCGCGCTGCTACCGCGACGAGGACTCCCGCGCGGACCGCCAGCCCGAGTTCACCCAGCTCGACATCGAGATGTCCTTCGTCGAGCAGGACGACGTGATCGAGCTGACCGAGGCGCTCATCGCCCGCGTCTGGCAGCTCGTCGGCCACGAGGTCACCGCGCCGTTCCCGCGCCTGACCTACGCCGAGGCGATGGCGCGCTACGGCTCCGACAAGCCCGACCTGCGCCTGGACCTCGAGCTCACCGACTGCACCGAGTTCTTCGCCGACACCCCGTTCCGCGTCTTCCAGGCGCCCTACGTCGGTGCGGTCGTCATGCCCGGGGGAGCGAGCCAGCCGCGCAAGCAGCTCGACGCCTGGCAGGAGTGGGCCAAGCAGCGCGGCGCGCGCGGCCTGGCCTACGTCCTGGTGCAGGAGGACGGCGAGCTCGGCGGACCGGTCGCCAAGAACCTCTCCGACGCCGAGCGCGCCGGCATCGCCGAGCACGTCGGCGCCAACCCGGGGGACTGTGTCTTCTTCGGCGCCGGCCCGGTCAAGACCAGCCGTGCGCTGCTGGGCGCGGCCCGCCTGGAGATCGGCCGCCGCTGCGGGCTCATCGACGAGTCGGCCTGGAGCTTCCTCTGGGTGGTCGACGCGCCCCTCTTCGAGCCGGCCGACGACGCCACCGCCGCGGGCGACGTGGCCGTCGGCTCGGGCGCCTGGACCGCGGTCCACCACGCCTTCACCTCGCCGCAGGACGCCGAGACCTTCGACAGCGACCCCGGCAACGCGCTCGCCTGGGCCTACGACATCGTCTGCAACGGCAACGAGATCGGCGGCGGGTCGATCCGTATCCACCGCGAGGACGTCCAGAAGCGCGTCTTCGCCGTCATGGGCCTCGCCGAGGAGGAGGCGGAGGAGAAGTTCGGCTTCCTCCTCTCCGCCTTCAAGTACGGCGCCCCGCCGCACGGCGGCATCGCCTTCGGCTGGGACCGGATCTGCGCCCTGCTGAGCGGCACCGACTCGATCCGCGAGGTGATCGCCTTCCCGAAGACCGGGGGCGGCTACGACCCGCTCACGGCCGCGCCGGCGCCGATCAGCCCCGAGCAGCGGGCCGAGGCGGGGGTCGACGCCCCGGCCAAGAAGGACCCTGGTCTCGACTGACCGCTCGCTGCGCTCGCTGCTCGACCACCGAGTGAGCGGATAACGGTTCGGACACGACTGGATCGCGACTCAGTCGGCGGTGCTGACGCCGGGTTGGGCGTGTGGTGAGGTGGCACTCGCACGGTCGTGACCTACGTCCCGTGCCTGACTAGATCCACATGATGGAGGACATCTCATGAGGCGAATGAAGCGTCTGTCGACGCTCGCCGTCCCCGTGGCTGCCGCCCTCATCCTCGCGAGCTGCGGTGGCGGCTCCTCGGATGACGACAACGGCGATGGCAACGGCACCGGATCCGGTGGTTCGACCGGGGGCGAGTTCAGCATCTCGAGTGCGGAGCCGGAGGCGTTCGCGCCGACCAGCGCCTGCTACTCGTCCGACTGCTCGTCGATCATCAACCAGGTCTTCACCGGCCTGCTCTCCGTCGACCCCGAGACCACCGAGCAGCAGCTCCACGCCGCTGAGTCGATCGACTCGGAGGACGGCGCCAAGTGGACGATCAAGCTCAAGCCGGGTTTCAAGTTCACCAACGGCGAGCCCGCTGACGCGGCCTCCTTCGTGCGTGCGTGGAACTACACCGCCTACGCCCCCAACGCCACGCAGCTCGGCTTCTTCTTCTCGAAGGTGAAGGGCTACGACGACCTGCAGGGCGACAAGCCCAAGGCCAAGGAGATGTCCGGCCTCAAGGCTGTGGACGAGAACACCATCGAGGTGCAGCTCGCCAAGCCGTTCTCGCAGTGGCCCCTGGTGATGTCCTACACGCCCGCCTTCGCGCCGATGGCCGAGGAGTGCATGAAGGACATCAAGGCCTGCAACGAGAAGCCGATCGGCAACGGCCCCTACGAGTTCGCCGACAAGTGGCAGCACAACCAGCAGATCGTGCTGAAGAAGGTCGCGGACTACCCCGACGAGGCCAACGCCGGCAACGCCGACCAGATCACGTTCAAGATCTACGGTGACCTCAAGACCGCCTACCGCGACTTCCAGTCCGGCGAGCTCGACATCGTCGAGGCCGTCGACACCACGCAGCAGGAGCAGGCTCAGGCGGAGTACCCCGACCAGATCCTGCAGGTCGACTCCGGCAGCTACTCCTACCTGGGCTTCCCGTTCTACAAGACGGAGTACCAGAACCCGGACGTCCGCAAGGCGCTGTCCCTGGCGATCGACCGCGAGACCATCATCGACCGGGTCTTCCTCGGCAACTACAAGCCGGCGACCGACGTGATCCCGGGCTTCGTGCCCGGCAGCCGCGACGACGCCTGCGAGTTCTGCAAGTACGACCCGGACGAGGCCAAGAAGCTCTACGACGCCGCGGGCGGCCCCAAGACGGTCACCATGTGGTTCAACAACGACGGTGGCCACGAGCAGTGGACCCAGGCCGTCGCGCAGGGCTGGAAGCAGGTCCTCGGCATCGACGTGGAGTTCAAGTCCTCGCCGTTCACGCCGTACCTCAACACCCTCGGCACCCGCAAGACCGTCGACGGCCCCTACCGACTGGGCTGGCTGCCGGACTACCCGTCGCCGGAGAACTACCTCGACCCGCTGTACGGCGCCGGTAGCTCCAACTACGGCGACTGGAAGGGCCCGGAGCACGACAAGTTCCTGCAGCTCGTGGACGAGGGCAACTCGGCCGCGGACGTGGAGCAGGGCCTGCCGAAGTACCAGGAGGCCGCTGACGTCGTTCTCGACAACATGGTGGTCATCCCGCTCTGGTTCGGAAAGACCTTCCTGCTGTACAGCGACAAGATCGACAACGTCGCCTACAGCCCGACCGACCAGACCCTGCTCAAGCAGGTCACGGTGAACGGCTGACCTCACGGTTGACCCAGCGCGACAACAGGGCGAGTGTGGGCCCGCGAGGGCCCACACTCGCCCCCGTTGCGCAATGACCCGTTCACCACCACCACAGGGAAGGAAGGTTCACAGCCGTGGGGCGTTACACGATCCGCAGGATCCTGCAGTTCATCCCGGTGCTGCTGGGGACGCTGTTCATCCTGCACTACCTGCAGACGCTGTCCTTCCAGTTCAGCGGCAACCCGATCCGGGCCCTCTTCGGGGACCGCCAGCCGCCGCCCGAGACGATCGAGTCCATGACCCGCGCCTTCGGTCTGGACAACCCTTGCCTGGACCAGAAGGGCAACCCCTGCCTGGGCATGTACGTCGACCGGCTGGTCGACTACGCCCACTTCGACTTCGGCACCGACTTCAACGGCCAGTCGACCATCGACCTGATCGGCCGCGCCGCGCCCATCACGCTGCGGCTCACCCTGCTCGCGATCCTCTTCGAGTCCGTCGTCGGCATCCTGGCCGGCGTGCTCGCGGGCCTCAAGCGCGAGAGCTTCACCGACAACGCGGTCCGTGTCTCGACCGTCCTGCTGATCTCGGTCCCCGTCTTCGTCCTCGGCGTCCTGATGCAGATCTTCTTCGGCGTCCTCATCGGCAACTGGGTGAAGGCCCAGGGAGCCCCGGAGTGGGTCGAGGCGATCTTCCGGCCGAGCTACAAGCCCGAGCACCCCTGGGCCAGCCTGATCGTGCCGGCCATCGTGCTCGGCGGGCTCTCCGTCGGCATCCTCGCCCGCCTGACCCGCACCTCACTGATCGAGACCCTGCGCTCGGACTACGTGCGCGCCGCCCGGGCCAAGGGCATTCCCCGCCGTCGCGTGGTGGGCGTGCACGCCCTGCGCAACTCGCTCATCCCCGTGATCACCTACATCGGCATCGACATCGGCGCCCTCATGGCGGGCGCGATCATCACCGAGTCGATCTTCAACATCCCCGGCATCGGTGGCCTGACCGCCAACGCGGTGAGAAGCGGGACCACACCCGTGGTCATCGCCGTCGCCTCGTTGCTGGTCCTGGTCTACCTCGTGGCATCACTGCTGGTCGACCTGCTCTACGCCGTTCTAGACCCGAGGATCCGTTATGAGTGACAGCCTCACCGCCGTCGAGTCGACGGAGGAGACCGCGACCCCGGGCACCACGGCCTCCGGCAGCCTGTGGCAGGACGCCTGGGCGAGCCTGCGCAAGAACCCGCTGTTCTGGTTCAGCGCGTTCGTGGTGCTCATGGTGTGCACCTGGGCGGCCTTCCCCGGCCTGTGGACGACCATCGACAAGGACGCCTGCGACCTCAGCCACAACCGCGAGGGGCCCGGCAACGGTCACATCTTCGGGACGACGGTCCAGGGCTGTGACATGTACACCTACATCATCTACGGCGCGCGGCCCTCGATCATCATCGGCACCATCGTCACGGTGTGCACGGCCCTGATCGGAGGAACCCTCGGAGTGCTGTCCGGCTTCTACGGCGGCTGGACCGACACGATCATCTCCCGCATCACCGACATCTTCCTGGGCATCCCGTTCCTGCTCGGCGCCCTGTCGTTCCTCGCGCTGCTGCCGGACCGCAACATCTGGACCGTCACCTTCGTGCTGGTGGTCCTCGGCTGGACGTCCTTCACCCGCATCGTGCGGGGGCAGGTGATCAGCCTGCGCGACCAGGAGTTCATCGAGGCCGCACGCGCCCTCGGCGCCAGCAACGCCCGCATCATCCGCCGGCACATCATCCCCAACTCGCTCTCGCCGATCATCGTGCTGTCGACGCTCTACGTCGGCATCAACATCTCGGCCGAGGCGACGCTGACCTTCCTCGGAGTCGGGCTCGAGCAGGGCAAGGCGATCTCGTGGGGCGTGACGGTCGCGGAGGGAGAGGGCTTCGCCGTCACCGGTGACGCCTACCTGCTGCTGTTCCCCTGTGCCGCGCTGATCCTGACCGTCCTCAGCTTCGTCCTGCTGGGCGACCTGCTGCGTGACGCGCTCGACCCGAGAGGCCGCTGATGACCGCCGAGACCATGACGCCCCGGACCTCGACCCGGGACAGCAAGAAGGTCGCGGGGGTCGACTTCGACCCCAACGCCCCGCTGCTGCAGGTCAACGACCTGCGCGTGGACTTCCACACCCGCGAGGGCGTCGCCCACGCGGTCAACGGGCTCGACTTCACGCTGCTGGCGGGGGAGACCCTCGGCATCCTGGGCGAGTCGGGCTGCGGCAAGTCCGTGACGGCCCAGGCGATCATGGGCATCCTCGACTCACCGCCGGCACGCATCGCCGGGGGCGAGATCCTGCTCCAGGGCGTCGACGTCCTCAAGCTGCCCGAGGAGCAGCGTCGCAAGATCCGGTCCAACCGGATCGGCATGGTGTTCCAGGACGCACTGAGCTCGCTGAACCCCGTCTTCACCGTCGGGTGGCAGCTCGGTGAGCTGTTCCGCGAGCACCGCGGCATGTCGCGGGGCGACTCCAAGAAGGAGGCGGCCCGGCTCCTCGACATGGTCGGCATCCCGGACGCCCGCAACCGCGTGAACGACTACCCCCACCAGTTCTCCGGCGGCATGCGCCAGCGCGTGATGATCGCGATGGCGCTGGCGCTCGACCCCGACGTCCTCATCGCCGACGAGCCGACCACGGCCCTCGACGTGACCGTCCAGGCGCAGATCATGCGGCTGCTCAAGGACATGCAGGTCGAGCGCGACATGGGCCTGATCCTGATCACGCACGACATGGGCG
The DNA here is from genome assembly GCA_964557235.1 of uncultured Nocardioidaceae bacterium. Lineage (GTDB taxonomy): Bacteria > Actinomycetota > Actinomycetes > Propionibacteriales > Nocardioidaceae > Marmoricola_A. The sequence continues at coordinate 23,713 of CAZKZQ010000007.1, read as the reverse complement.
TGGTCGCCGACGTCGCCGACAAGATCTGCGTGATGTACGCCGGCCGGGTGGTCGAGCGTGCCGACGTGATGTCGATCTACGCCGCGCCTGCCCACCCCTACACCAAGGCGCTGCTCGAGTCGATCCCGCGCATCGACATGAAGGGCCAGCAGCTGGCCTCGATCACGGGCCTGCCGCCCAACCTGACCATGCTGCCGTCGGGGTGCAACTTCCACCCCCGGTGCACGTTCGGGACCGACAAGTGCGTGCGCGAGCTCCCGCCGCTGTTCGACGTGGCGGAGCCGGTCAAGTCCGGTCCGGGGGCCGGGTCGCCCCGCCAGAGCGCGTGCCACTACTACGAGGAGGTCCTGCAGTCGTGAGCGGCCCGACGAGCGAGGTGGTGCTCAGCGCCACCGACGTCACGAAGTACTTCCCGATCACCCAGGGCATCGTCTTCAAGCGCACCATCGGCCACGTCAAGGCCGTCGACGGGATCAGCCTCGACCTGCACCGCGGCGAGACCCTCGGCCTCGTCGGCGAGTCCGGCTGTGGCAAGTCGACGTTGAGCCGCGTGCTCATGGGGCTGCAGAAGGCCACGTCGGGCTCGGTGAAGATCAACGGCGAGGAGCTCGTGGGGATGAAGGAGCGGCGGCTGCGCGAGGTGCGCCGCAACGTCCAGATCATCTTCCAGGACCCCTACGCCTCGCTCGACCCGCGCATGACGGTCGGCGACATCATCGGCGAGCCCTTCGAGATCCACCGAGACGTCGTGCCCAAGGGGCAGGTCAAGACGTCGGTCCAGGAGCTCCTGGAGCTGGTCGGCCTCAACCCCGAGCACTACAACCGCTACCCGCACCAGTTCTCCGGCGGCCAGCGGCAGCGCATCGGCATCGCCCGGGCACTGGCCCTCAAGCCCGAGGTGATCATCTGCGACGAGCCGGTGTCCGCGCTCGACGTGTCGGTCCAGGCGCAGGTGATCAACCTGCTCGAGCGGCTGCAGGACGAGCTCGGCCTGTCCTACATCTTCGTCGCCCACGACCTGTCGGTGGTGCGCCACATCGCCGACCGGGTCGCGGTGATGTACCTCGGCAAGGTGGTCGAGATCGGCGACGACAAGTCGCTCTACGAGCGGCCGACGCACCCCTACACGCAGGCGCTCCTGTCCGCCGTACCCGTGCCGGACCCGACGCTGCGCGGGATGCGCGACCAGATCGTGCTGCAGGGCGACCTCCCCTCGCCGGCCAACCCGCCGTCGGGCTGCCGCTTCCGCACCCGCTGCTGGAAGGCCCAGGAGATCTGCTCGACCGAGGAGCCGCTGCTCGTCGACCGCCAGGCCGACCCGCACCCCTCGGCCTGCCACTTCGCGGAGGTCCGCGACGTGGTGGGGGCCGGCGACTGACCCACGTAGGGTCGGGCTCGTGGAGGGCCTCTTCGACATCGACGACGAGCGTCCCGCGCCTGCCTCCGGGCCGGGCGGCGGGACGCTCGCGGGCAACACGCACGCCAGCGCCCCGCTCGCGGTGCGGATGCGTCCCCGCACGCTCGACGAGCTCGTCGGGCAGGGGCAGCTGCTCGCGGCGGGCTCGCCGCTGCGGCGCCTGGTCGAGGCCGACCAGGCGATGTCGCTGGTGCTGTGGGGACCCCCCGGCACCGGCAAGACCACGATCGCGAGCATCGTCAGCCTGCAGACCGACCGCCACTTCGTCGAGGTGTCCGCGGTGGCCGCCGGGGTCAAGGAGGTCCGTGCGGCGATCGACGGTGCCCGTCAGCGGCTGATCCGCACCGGGCAGCAGACCGTGCTCTTCGTCGACGAGGTGCACCGCTTCTCCAAGGCCCAGCAGGACGCGCTGCTGCCGGGCGTCGAGAACCGCTGGGTGACGCTGGTCGCCGCGACCACGGAGAACCCGCACTTCAGCGTGATCTCCCCGCTGCTCAGCCGCTCGCTGCTGCTGACCCTCGAGCCGCTCACCGACGACGACGTCCGTGCCGTGCTGCAGCACGCCCTGGCCGACGAGCGCGGTCTCGGCGGCGAGGTCGAGGTGGAGGAGGAGGCGCTGGACCACCTGGTCCGGCTCTCCGGCGGCGACGCCCGGCGTGCGCTGACCTACCTGGAGGCCGCCGCGGGCGCGGCCGGGGCGACCGGCTCGCCCATGGTCGACGTGGCGATCGCCGAGCGGGCCGTCGACCGGGCCGCGGTGCGCTACGACCGGCAGGGCGACCAGCACTACGACGTGATCAGCGCCTTCATCAAGTCGATCCGGGGCAGTGACGTCGACGCGGCCCTGCACTACCTCGCCCGCATGGTGCAGGCCGGCGAGGACCCGCGCTTCATCGCGCGGCGGCTGGTGATCCTGGCCAGCGAGGACATCGGCCTGGCCGACCCGACCGCACTGACCACGGCCGTCGCCGCGGCCCAGGCGGTGCAGCTGATCGGCATGCCCGAGGCCAAGCTCAACCTCGCCCAGGCGGTCATCGCCCTCGCGGTGGCACCCAAGTCCAACGCCGTCACCCGCGCGATCGGGGCCGCCGAGGCCGACGTCAAGGCGGGCCGGGTCGGGCAGGTCCCCGCCCACCTGCGCGACGCGCACTACCCCGGGGCCCAGCGCCTGGGGCACGGCACGTCCTACCAGTACGCCCACGACGCCCCGTTCGGCATCGCCACGCAGCAGTACGCCCCCGACGTCCTCGCCGAGGCGGCCTACTACGAGCCGACCGCCCACGGGGCCGAGGCCGCGGTCAAGGAGCGCTGGGAGCGCATCCGGCGCCTCGTCCGCGGCGACGACGGCAGGTAGGGTCTGGACGATGAGCGTGAGCGACTACGACGACGTGCTGCGGCTCGCGGGTGCCCTCCTCGTCCTGGCCGTCCCGGTGCTGCTGGGGCTGCGCCGGACCCGCGCCCGCAGGGCAGCCGAGCGTGCCGCCCTCGAGGACGGCCTCCAGCGCTCCCAGCAGCAGGTCGAGGCCCTGTCCGACCGGGTGGAGGCCCTCAGCGACGAGGTGCGCACCGCCCGGCAGGCGTCGGTCGCCGCCGCGGCCGACCGCGAGTACGTCATCACCACGCTCAACGAGGTCGCCGGCGTCCCGCCAGCGTCCCCCGCGCAGCACCCCGTCGTCCACGCCGAGGAGCGCCTCGTCGAGGGGCTGGGCCGCATCGACCGGGGCTCGCTGGTGGGCCGCCGCGTCGTGGAGGCCGGGGTCTCGGTCATCGCCACCGTCCACGGCGTGCGTCGCGCGCTGCAGCCGGAGCACCTCGACCGCGCCGCGGCCGAGGCCCACGTCGCGCGCCGGCGGTCGCGGCGCCAGCGTCGCGCCGAGCTGCGCGAGGCCAAGCGCCTGCTGCGCGCGGTCAAGGCCCAGCGGCCGGTGCGACTGTCCGACTCCGGCGACGGGGCCGCCGCATGAGGACGCTGTGGTTCGTCGTCGGCGGAGCCGCCGGGGTCTACGCCTCCACCCGCACGCGCCGGGTCGCCGAGGCGCTGACCGTCGACGGGCTGCACGACCGGTTCACCGGGTGGTTCGCGGGCGCCCGCGTGCTGCGCGACGAGTTCCAGGCCGGGCGCGAGGAGAAGCAAACCGAGTTGCGCGAGCGCCTCGACCTGGGGCCCACTGGAGCCATGTCCGGCCACCAGCCCGCACCGCGGGCCATCTCCAGCGGTGAGAGCGCTACCGTGCGGGTGCTGCCCGCTCCTCGCTCCCTCTGACGCCGGCCCTCGGCCGCGTCGACCCAGCTGTCACGAAAGGCCCTCGGACATGACCACGGACCTGAGCACCGCGGAGATCCGCCGCCGCTTCCTCGCGCACTTCGAGGCGCGCGGACACACCCCGGTGCCGTCGGCCTCCCTGCTGCTCGACGACCCCAACCTGCTGTTCGTCAACGCGGGCATGGTGCCGTTCAAGCCCTTCTTCCTCGGGCAGGAGACGCCGCCGTACGACCGCGCCACGAGCGTGCAGAAGTGCATCCGCACGCCCGACATCGAGGACGTCGGCAAGACCACGCGGCACGGCACGTTCTTCGAGATGTGCGGCAACTTCTCCTTCGGCGACTACTTCAAGGAGGGCGCGATCGAGCTCGCCTGGGACCTGGTCACCCGGTCCCGCGAGGACGGTGGCTTCGGGCTCGAGGAGGGCCGGCTGTGGCCGTCGGTGCTCGCCGGTGACGAGGAGGCGCTCGGGCTCTGGATGAAGGCCACCGGTCTGCCGCGAGAGCGCATCGTGCAGCTCGGGCCCAAGGAGAACTACTGGTCGATGGGCGTCCCCGGCCCCGGCGGCCCGTGCTCGGAGATCCTCTACGACCGCGGCCCGGCCTACGGCCCCGACGCCGACTGGGAGGCGATGGGCACCGCGATGGCGACCGAGCTGGAGGACCGCTACCTCGAGATCTGGAACCTCGTGTTCATGCAGGACGAGCTCAGCGCGGTGCGGTCCAAGGAGGACTTCGACATCGCCGGCTCGCTGCCCAAGAAGAACATCGACACCGGCATGGGCCTCGAGCGGGTCGCGTTCCTCCTGCAGGGCAAGGAGAACATGTACGAGATCGACGTCATGTTCCCGGTCATCGAGCGTGCGATGGAGCTCACCGGCAAGCGCTACGGCGCGAACCACGAGGACGACGTCCGCCTCCGCGTGGTCGCCGACCACACCCGCTCGTCGATGATGCTCATCGGCGACGGCGTGACGCCGGGCAACGAGGGGCGGGGCTACGTCCTGCGCCGCCTCCTGCGGCGCGTGATCCGGTCGATGCGCCTGCTCGGCACCGAGGACCGCGTGCTGCCCGAGCTGTTCCCGGTCAGCCGCGACAGGATGGGGGAGACCTACACCAACCTCCACCAGGACTGGGCGCGCATCTCCACGGTCGCCTACGCCGAGGAGGAGGCGTTCCGCTCCACGCTGCGCGCGGGCACACAGATCTTCGACCTCGCGGCGAGCGACGCCCGCAGCAAGGGCGCCACGGTGCTCAGCGGCGAGCGGGCGTTCGCGCTCCACGACACCTACGGCTTCCCGATCGACCTCACCCTGGAGATGGCGTCGGAGCAGGGCCTCGCGGTCGACGAGGAGGGCTTCCGCCGCCTCATGGGCGAGCAGCGCGAGCGGGCCAAGGCCGACGCGCGCGCCAAGAAGGCCGGGCACGGTGACGCCGGTGCGTTCCGCGAGATCGCGGACTCCCTCGGCCGGGCCGTCGAGTTCACCGGCTACGACGAGGTGGTCTCCGAGGGCGTCGTCAGCGGCATCATCGCGGGCTCCGTGACCGCGCAGGCGGCGCACGCGGGTGACGAGGTCGGCCTCGTGCTCGACCGCACCGCGTTCTACGCCGAGGGTGGTGGCCAGCTCGCGGACCAGGGCGTGATCGAGCTGGCCAACGGCGCCAGGCTCGCGGTCCTCGACGTGCAGTCGCCGGTCACCGGCCTCGTCGTGCACCAGGTCAAGGTCCTCGACGGCGAGGTGACCGTGGGGGAGCGGGCCCAGGGCCTGGTCGACCTCGAGCGCCGGCTCTCGATCAGCCGCGCGCACACCGCGACGCACATGGTCCACAAGGCGATGCGCGAGGCGCTCGGCGAGACCGCGACCCAGGCGGGGTCGGAGAACGCCCCGGGCCGCTTCCGCTTCGACTTCTCCGCGGCGGGGGCGGTCCCGGCGTCGGTGCTCGCCGACGTCGAGGCGCGGGTCAACGACCTGATCCTCGCCGACCTGCCGGTGCACGCCGAGATCATGAGCCAGGCCGACGCGGTCAAGTCCGGCGCGATGGCGCTGTTCGGTGAGAAGTACGGCGACCGCGTGCGCGTGGTGTCCGTCGGCGACTGGGCGCGCGAGCTGTGCGGCGGCACCCACACCGCGACGTCCGCGCGCCTCGGGCTGGTCAAGCTGCTGCACGAGTCGTCCATCGGCTCCGGCGTCCGACGCGTCGAGGCGCTGGTCGGGGCGGACGCCTATCGCTTCCTCGCCCGCGAGCACGTCCTCGTGGCGCAGCTCAGCGAGGCGCTCAAGGCGCGGCCCGAGGACCTGCCCGAGCGGGTCTCCGACCTCGTGGAGCGGCTGCGTGCCGCGGAGAAGGAGATCGAGCAGGTGCGCGTGGGCCAGCTGCTCGCCGCGGCCGGACAGGTCGCGGCGGCGGCGGAGGACCTCGACGGGGTCTCGTTCGTCGGCCACCGCGTCGACGGCGCGGGCGGCGGCGACGTGCGGACGCTCGCGCTCGACGTACGCGGACGCCTGCCGCAGGACCGCCCGGGTGTCGTGGTCGTGATCGGCGTCGCCGACGGCAAGCCGTCGGTGGTCGCGGCGACCAACGAGCGGGCGCGCGAGGCGGGCCTGTCGGCCAACGACCTCGTGCGTGCGGCGTCCCCGGCGATCGGTGGACGCGGCGGTGGCAAGGCCGACGTGGCGCAGGGCGGCGGCAGCGACGCGTCCGGGGTCGACCAGGCGCTGGCGGACGCGCGCGCGGCCGTCCTCGCCGCGCGCGGCTGAGGCGGGTCCGGAGCGTGCGCGAGGGCACCCGGCTGGGCGTGGACGTCGGCGAGGTCCGGGTCGGCGTCGCCGCCAGCGACCGCTCCGGCCTGCTGGCCACCCCGGTCGAGACGCTGCCACGCGGTGAGCACGACCTGGACCGCCTGGTCGCGCTGGTCGCCGAGCACGAGGCCGTCGAGGTGGTCGTCGGGCTGCCCCGCTCGCTGTCGGGGCAGGAGGGACCGGCCGCAGCCAAGGCCCGGGACTACGCCGGCCGGCTCGTCCGGGCCCTCGAGGTGGCGGGAAGTGGCGCGACGGTCCGCCTGTGCGACGAGCGGATGAGCACCGTCACCGCGACCGCGCAGCTGCGCGAGCAGGGCGGCCGTGGACGCAAGCACGGGAAGAAGCGCCGTGCCGTCGTGGACCAAGCCGCAGCGGTCGTGATCCTGCAGAATGCACTGGACACCGAGCGAGCGACGGGAGCGGCGCCCGGGGAGCAGGTCGACCGACCCAGCCAGCAGGACCTCGACCAGGGAGACGCATGAGCCTCGAGCCCGACCGTGACGCCGTCACCGGTGACGACCCCACGCACCCGGCACCCGACGACGGGCTCAGCCTCTTCGGGGCGGACGAGGGGCACGACGAGGGCACCTACGTCGGTCCCGCCCCGGCACGCCGGAGCAGGCGCGGCCTCGGCGGGCTGAAGTCCTGCCTGGCGCTGCTCGTGGTCGCCGCCCTCGTGGTCGTCGGTGCGGTGGCCGCCTTCACCTTCGGACGCGACAAGCTCGACGCGCTGTTCGCCCCGCCGCCCGACTACTCGGGCGACGGCACCACCGCGGTGCTCTTCGAGGTCAAGCCGGGCGAGACGCTCAGCGAGATCGGGCGCAACCTCAAGGCCGAGGGAGTGGTCAAGAGCGTCGACGCGTTCAGCGACGCCGCGTCGGGCAACGACGAGGCCCAGGACATCCAGGTCGGGTTCTACGAGCTCAAGAAGCAGCTGCCCGCCGCCGACGCCCTCGAGCTCCTGATCGACCCCTCCAACCTCGTGCAGGCCTCGGTGACGATCCCCGAGGGCCTGCGGGTCTCCGACATCCTGCCCCGGGTCGCGAAGGCCACCGACATCCCGCTGCGCAAGCTCAAGGCCGCGGTGAAGGACGCCGACGCGATCGGGCTCCCGGACTACGCCCAGGGCAACGCCGAGGGCTACCTCTTCCCGGCGACCTACGCCTTCCCGCCCAACGCCGACGCGACCGCCGTCCTCAAGACGATGGTCGACCGGTGGAAGCAGGCGGCCGAGGAGGCCGACCTGACCGGCGCGGCGGAGAAGCTCGGCTACACGCCCGGCCAGCTGATGATCGTGGCGAGCCTGGTCGAGTCCGAGGCCAACCGCGAGGAGGACCGCGGCAAGGTCGCGCGCGTGATCTACAACCGCCTCGAGACCGACGCCACCAACGGGCTGCTGCAGATCGACGCCACCGTGAACTACGCCCTGGGGCGCAACCTCGGCCTGGGCCTCACCAAGGAGGACCTCGAGGTCGACTCGCCCTACAACACGCGCAAGAACCCCGGTCTGCCGCCGACGCCGATCGAGGCCCCGGGCGACGAGGCGATCGCGGCCGCGGCCGACCCGACCCCGGGCGACTGGATCTACTACGTCACGGTCAACCTCGACACCGGCGAGACGAAGTTCACCAAGGACTACGACCAGTTCCTGGACTGGAAGAACAACGAGCTGGGCGCGTTCTGCGACCGGTCCGACCGGTGCTGAGCGGCCCGGCACCCGGGCAGCGCCGCTGCGGGGTGCTGGGCCGTCCCATCGCCCACTCCCTGTCACCTGCGCTGCACCGGGCCGCCTACGCCGTGCTGGGCCTGGACTGGACCTATGACGCCCACGAGGTCGGCGAGGACGACCTGCCCGGCTTCCTGGCCGGTCTGGACGGGACCTGGCGCGGCCTCTCGCTGACCATGCCGCTCAAGCGGGCCGTGATGCCGCTGCTCGACGAGGTCTCCGACACCGCACGCCTGGCCGGCGCCGCCAACACGGTGGTCCTCGACGAGGGCAGGCTGGTCGGCGACAACACCGACGTGCCCGGCGTGGTCGGCGCCCTCACCGAGCGGCTCGGCGGGCCCCCCGACTCCGCGATCGTGCTCGGGGGAGGCGCGACGGCTGCCTCGGTGCTCCTGGGCCTCGCCGAGCTCGGCTGCAGCCACGTCACCCTGCTGGTGCGTGAGCCTGCTCGGGCCGCCGAGACGGTCGAGGCGGTGCACCGGCACCGCACGCCCCCGCTGCTCACCGTCGCTCGCCTGGAGGACCTGGACCGGCGGGTCGTCGACGCGGACCTGCTGGTGAGCACGATCCCCGCCGAGGCACAGGGCCAGGGGGTCCTCGGTGCCGCCGCGCAGGTCGGGGCGGTGTTCGAGGTGGTCTACGACCCGTGGCCGACCCCGCTGGCCGAGACAGCCGTGTCCGTCGGGCTGCCGCTGATCGACGGGCTCGACCTGCTCGCCCACCAGGCCGTCCTCCAGGTCGCGCTGATGACGGGCCGCCCCGTCGACGCCGTCGGGGTCGACGTCCTGCGCGAAGCGGGCCGGGCCGAGCTCGCCCGCCGCTAGGGTGCGGGCGTGTCCTCGTCGCTGTCCGCCGCCCTGCTGCTCGGCGTCCTCGGGCTGGTCAGCGGCTGGTTCGTCCCGCGGCTGATCGCGTGGATCCCCGAGCCGGAGCCGGAGGACGAGCCCGGCCCCGACGACGCCCGGGAGCGCGACGAGGCCGACACGACCGCGCCGCCCGAGGAGCCCGAGCCGCAGGAGCCCGAGCCGCCCAAGGAGCTCTACGCCGACATCGCGGCGCTGCCCGGCCTCGCGTGGAGGTCGGCGGTCGCGACCGCCGTGGTCGGGGCGCTGCTCGGGTGGGGGACCGGCCTGGAGACCTCGCTGCTGTTCCTCGCCTACCTCGCCCCGGTCGGCGTCGCCCTGTCGGTGGTCGACTGGCGCACGCGCCTGCTGCCGACCAAGGTGATCGCGCCGTCGTACGCCGTCGTGGTCGCGCTGGCGGTCGTGGCCGCGCTGCCCGGGCAGGACTGGCACGACCTGCGACGCGCGGGCTACGGCTGGGCGATCGCGGGCGGCACGTTCGTGCTGATGTGGCTGATCTATCCCAAGGGCATGGGCTACGGCGACGTGCGGCTGTCCGGGGTGCTCGGCATCGCCCTCGGCTACCTCGGGTGGGGGCCCCTGCTGGTCGGCATCTATGCCGGGTTCCTGCTCGGCGGGCTCGGCGGCGGGCTGCTGTCGCTCCTGCGCGTCGTGCAGCGCAAGTCCTACCCGTTCGGGCCCTTCATGTTCCTCGGCGCCGTCGTCGGCGTGGTGTGGGGCGAGACCGTCGCCCGGGCCTATCTCGGCGGCTGAACCATCTGCTCGCCTCCGGCTCGCGGTCGGCCTGCTGGTGAGGCGCGCCCACCCACCTCCGCTCCTCCGCTTCGCTCCCCCGACTACGGCGGCGTGGACGCGCCGCAGGCCTCCCGCATCTCCGATGGGAGAATCACCCCATGCTTCGTTGGCTCACTGCGGGGGAGTCCCACGGTCCGGCGCTGGTCGCCGTGATCGAGGGGATGCCCGCCCACGTCCGTGTCACCTCCGCCGACATCCAGGACGCCCTGGCGCGTCGGCGGCTGGGCTACGGCCGCGGCGCCCGGATGAAGTTCGAGGCCGACGAGCTCGAGGTCGTCGGCGGCATCCGCCACGGCGAGACCCAGGGCGGACCGGTCGCGCTGCGCATCGGCAACTCCGAGTGGCCCAAGTGGGAGACCGTGATGTCGGCGGACCCGGTGGACCCCGCGGTGCTGGAGGGATCGGCCCGCAACGCCGCGCTGACCCGCCCGCGACCCGGCCACGCCGACCTGGTCGGCATGCAGAAGTACGACTTCACCGAGGCCCGCCCGATCCTCGAGCGCGCGTCGGCCCGTGAGACCGCCGCCCGGGTCGCGCTGGGAGCGGTCGCCTCGGCCTTCCTCGAGCAGGCCACCGGCGCCGAGGTCGTGTCCCACGTCGTGCGCATCGGCCGGGCCACCGCGCCCTACGGCTCGGTCCCGGTCAAGGCCGACGTGCCGCACCTCGACGACGACCCGGTGCGCTGCCTCGACGCCGACGCGAGCAAGGCGATGGTGGCCGAGATCGACCAGGCCCACAAGGACGGCGACACCCTGGGCGGCGTCGTCGAGGTGGTCGTCCACGGCCTGCCCCCGGGCCTCGGGTCCCACGTGCACTGGGACCGCCGCATCGACGCCCGGCTCGCCGGCGCGCTCATGGGCATCCAGGCGATCAAGGGCGTCGAGGTCGGCGACGGGTTCGGGCTGGCCGAGGTCCCCGGCTCCCAGGCGCACGACGAGATCGTGGGCACCGACGAGGGCATCCGGCGCACGTCGGGCCGCTCGGGCGGCACCGAGGGCGGCATGACGACCGGCGAGACCCTGCGCGTGCGGGCGGCGATGAAGCCGATCGCGACCGTGCCGCGGGCGCTGCGCACCGTCGACGTCGCCACGGGCGAGGCCGCCGTCGCCCACCACCAGCGCTCCGACGTCTGCGCGGTCCCCGCCGCGGGCGTGGTCGCCGAGGCGATGGTCGCGCTCGTCCTCGCCGAGGCGGTGCTGGAGAAGTTCGGCGGCGACTCGGTCGGGGAGACCCGGCGCAACGTCGAGTCCTACCTCGACACGCTGAGGTTCCGGTGAGCGCTGCGGAGCCGCCCGTCGAGGGTCCCCGGGTCGTGCTGATCGGCCCGATGGGCGCCGGCAAGACGACCGTCGGCCGGCTCCTCGCCGAGGCGTGGGGGTGCGCGGTCCGCGACACCGACCGCGACGTCGAGGACCAGGAGGGGCGCACCGTCCAGGAGGTCTTCGTCGAGCTGGGCGAGCCCTACTTCCGCGACCGCGAGCGGGCGGCTGTCCGCGCCGCGGTGCGCGAGCACAAGGGCGTCGTCGCGCTCGGCGGCGGCGCGGTGATGGACCCGGGCACCCGCGAGGTGCTCGAGGGGCAGCGCGTGGTCTTCCTCAACGTCGGGCTCGCCGACGCCGCCAGGCGGGTCGGGCTCGGCCAGGGCCGGCCGCTGCTCGTGGGCAACGTCCGCTCGCGGATCAAGGCCATCCTGACCGAGCGCCTGCCGATCTACGCCGCCGTCGCGTCCTACGTCGTGGAGACCGACGGCCGCCCCGTCGAGGAGGTCGCCGACGAGGTGCGTCGCTGGGTCGAGGAGCAGGAGGCCGGGTCATGAGCGAGGCGACCACCCTGAGCCTGCGCGGCGAGACGTCGTACGACGTCGTGGTCGGCCACGACGTCACCGGACGGCTCCCCGGGCTGCTGGGCGAGGGCGTGCGCCAGGTCGCGGTGATCCACCCCGTGGGCCTGGCCGACCGCGCCCGCGCGCTGCGCCACTCGCTCGACGAGGCCGGCTTCGCCGCGCACGGGCTGGAGATCCCCGACGGCGAGGCGGCCAAGAGCGCCGAGGTCGCGGCGTTCTGCTGGTCGGTGCTGGGCCGGGCCGGCTTCACCCGCTCCGACGCCGTGGTCACCCTCGGCGGGGGCGCGACCACCGACGTCGGCGGCTTCGTCGCCGCGACGTGGCTGCGCGGCGTGCGCGTCGTGCACCTGCCGACGACGCTGCTGGCCATGGTCGACGCGGCCGTGGGCGGCAAGACCGGCATCAACACCGCCGAGGGCAAGAACCTGGTCGGGTCCTTCCACCACCCCGCCGCGGTGCTGTGCGACCTCGGCACGCTGGAGACGCTGCCGCGCAACGAGCTGGTCAGCGGCATGGCCGAGGTGGCCAAGTGCGGCTTCATCGCCGACCCCGAGATCCTCGCGATCCTCGAGCGCTCCCCGTCCACCGCGACGACCGTCGGCACGCCCGAGCAGCGCGAGCTGGTCGAGCGCGCGATCCAGGTCAAGCTCGACGTCGTCTCCGGCGACTTCAAGGAGACCGGCGGGGGTCCGGGCCACCCCGGCCGCGAGGCGCTCAACTACGGCCACACGCTGGGTCACGCGATCGAGCGCGCGGAGAGCTACCGCTACCGCCACGGCGCCGCGATCTCCATCGGCATGGTCTACGTCGCCGAGCTCGCCCGGCTCGCCGGCCGGCTCGACGACGCCACGGCCGCGCGGCACGCCGACCTGCTTGCCTCGCTCGGCCTCCCCACGACGTACGACGGCGCGAGCTGGGGCGACCTCCTCGCGAGCATGCGGGTCGACAAGAAGTCGCGCGGCGACGTGCTGCGCTTCGTCGTGCTCGAGGGCATCGGACGACCGGCCGTGCTGGAGGGCCCCTCGACCGAGCTGCTCGAGCAGGCGTTCCACGCGGTGACCCCTCGGGAGGGACGATGAACACACCCGCGGGGTGGTACCCCGACCCGGAGCTCCCCGGTCAGCAGCGCTACTGGGACGGGTCGGTCTGGACCGAGCACCGCGCCCCCGGCGCGGGCCAGCAGCAGTGGGCGGGTCAGCAGCAGTGGGGTGCCGCGGCACCGCAGACCCCGGGCAGCGCGGTCGCCGCACTGGTGTGCGGGATCCTCTCGCTGCTGGGCTGCACGTTCTTCACCGGCATCCCGGCGATGGTCCTGGGCCGTCGCGCCAAGCGCGAGATCGAGGACTCCGGCGGCACGCTGGGCGGCGACGGGCTCGCGACCGCCGGGTTCGTCACCGGCCTGATCGGGTCGCTGCTCTACGGCCTCCCGATCCTGTTCCTGCTCGTGGTCGGGATCCTCGCCGCACGGAGCTGACGGTCCTCACACGAGGTCGTGCACGAACTCGCTCAGCTGAGCCAGGTTGCGGCACTCGACCATCGAGATCAGCTCGGCGTAGTCCGGGGCGGCGGAGTCGCCGGTGCCCCACTGCCGGCGGTGCTCGGGGTTGAGCCACCACGCGTGACGGGCCGTTCCGACCAGGTCGCGCAGCACCTCGAGGCCGGGGTCGGAGTAGTTGGAGCGGGCGTCGCCGAGGACCAGCAGGCTCGTGCGCGACCCGACCGCGTCGGGGAAGTCCTCGGCGAAGCGCGTGAGCGCGCGGCCGTAGTTGGTGCGCCCCCACAGCGACGCGTGCCGCACGGACTCCGCGAGGCGCAGCATCGTCTCCGCCGGGTCGGCGCCCGGGACGAACTCGTCGGTGACCTCGTGCACGTTGTCGACGAAGGTGAACGCCCGCACCTTGGTGAACTGCTCGCGCAGGGCATAGACCAGCAGCAGCGTGAAGCTCGCGAAGTTGGCCACCGACCCGCTGACGTCGCACAGCACGACCAGCTCGGTGCGGTGAGGCCGTTTGGGCCGGTGGTGGGTGGTGATCGGGACGCCGCCGGTCGCCATCGACGCGCGGATCGTGCGCCGGAAGTCCAGCGGGCCGCGGCGGCGGGCGTGCTGCTCGCGCGCCAGACGCGTCGCGAGGCGTCGCGCGAGCGGGTAGATCTGGCGCCGCAGCTCCTCCAGGTCGTCGCGACGCGCGTTGAGGAACGCCAGCTGGTCGATGCTCGGGCGCAGCGTCGTGCGGGCGACGTGGTCGGGGCTCTTCTCCTCCGCGATGCGGCGGCGCACGTCGGACTCGACCCGGCGCTGCATCCCCGCGACGCGGTTGGCGGCGGACAGCATCGCGGTGTCCTCCGAGCGCGGCTCGCGGTCGTCGCTGCCCTCCATCAGCGCGCGGGCGACCCGCAGCACGAGACCGTCGGGGGACAGCTGCTGGAGGGTGTTGTACGACGACCAGGACGACAGCCCGTCGCCGCGGCCCGGCATCGCGCCGTACTGCTCGACCGCCTGGCGGACCAGCAGGTCCAGGGCGTCCTGGTCGCCGGCGGCCATCGCCTCGGCCATCGCCTGGCGGAGCTCGGCCAGGGCGTCGGCCTCGGACCGGTCGGACCGGTCCTGGCCGGCCCCGTCCTCGGCGTCGTCGGCGGCTCCGTCCTCGGTGCCGCGCGCGACGCCGTAGCCCACGAGGGCGGGGTAGAACAGGTCGAAGATCGCGTCGAACGCCGGCCGGTGGGTCTGGCGCTTGAGCAGCGTCGCGGAGAGCACCGCGCGCAGCTGCTCGCGGTCGGACAGCCCGACCGCCTCGACCGCGTGCACCGAGTCGAGGTCCTCGGCCAGCGAGACCTGCACGCCGGCCTCCCGCAGGGCCTCGATGAAGGCGAGGTGCCGCTCGAGGAGGGCCATGTCGTCGCCGGTCCTCAGCGCCGTCGGGGCGCGCCGGCCCGGGTGCCCGCCTTGTGCCCGCGGAGGGCGGCGATCGCCTTGTCCTGGTCGGAGGAGTGCTTGAGCACGACCCCGAGGGTGCGCTCCACCGCGTCCTCGTCGAGGTCGCCGACCTCGAGGGCGACCAGGGTGCGGGCCCAGTCGACCGACTCCGCGATCGAGGGCGCCTTCTTGAGGTCCAGGTCGCGCAGGGTGCTGATCCAGTCGACCAGCTGGCGGGTGAGCCGCTCGGCGGCCTCGGGCACGTGGGAGGAGACGATCTCGCGCTCGCGGTCGGCGTCGGGGTAGTCCAGGTGCAGGAACAGGCAGCGGCGCTTGACCGCCTCGGACAGCTCGCGGGAGGCGTTGGAGGTCAGCACGACGAACGGCCGCCGCACGGCGGAGACGGTGCCGAGCTCGGGGATCGTCACCTGGAAGTCGCTGAGCACCTCGAGCAGCAGCCCCTCGACCTCGACGTCGGTCTTGTCCACCTCGTCGATGAGCAGCACCGTCGGCTCCTCGCGCAGGATCGCGGTGAGCAGCGGCCGGGTCAGCAGGAACTCGTCGGTGAAGATCTCGTCGTGGGTGAGCTCCCACGACTGGTCGTCGCTGGTGGCCTGGATGCGGAGCAGCTGCTTCTTGTAGTTCCACTCGTAGAGCGCGCGCGCCTCGTCGAGGCCCTCGTAGCACTGCAGCCGCACCAGCTCGGCGCCGGTCGCCCGCGAGACGGCCTTGGCCAGCTCGGTCTTGCCCACGCCGGCAGGCCCCTCGATCAGCAGCGGCTTCTGCAGCACGCCGGCCAGGAACGCGGTGGTCGCGGTGGCGTCGTCGGCGAGGTAGCCGGCGTCGTGCAGCCGCTTGGAGGCGTCGTCGGGGGACTCGAACCAGGTCACCGGCTCAGGGTAGGGCCTCGGCTGGGCCCGACCGCCGGGGCGCCGGTAGGCTGGGCCGCTGCCCGACCCCGACGTACGAAGAGGCTCACGCGCGCATGGCGACGACGAACGACCTGAAGAACGGCATGGTTCTCAACCTGGACGGCCAGCTCTGGCAGGTCATCTGGTTCCAGCACCACAAGCCCGGCAAGGGCGGCGCCGTGGTGCGCACCAAGCTGAAGAACATCGAGTCCGGCAAGTCGGTCGACAAGACGTTCAACGCCGACGTCAAGGTCGAGATCGCCAACGTCGACAAGCGGACGATGCAGTACCTCTACAACGACGGCACCAACTACGTCTTCATGGACAGCGGCACCTACGACCAGCTCGAGATCGACCCGGAGACCGTCGGCGACGCCAAGAACTTCCTGCTCGAGCAGCAGGAGGCGATCGTGGCCACCAACGAGGGCCGCGTGCTCTACCTCGAGCTCCCGGCGTCGGTCGAGCTCGAGGTGACCTACACCGAGCCCGGCCTCCAGGGCGACCGCTCCACCGGTGGCACCAAGCCCGCCACGCTCGAGACCGGTCACACCATCCAGGTCCCGCTGTTCATCACCACCGGGGAGAAGGTCAAGGTCGACACGCGCGACTCCTCCTACCTCGGTCGGGTCAACTGAGCACCCGGTGGCCGAGTCCCGCCCGCACCGCTCCGCCCGCAGCAAGGCCCGCTCCCGCGCACTGACCGTGCTCTTCGAGAGCGAGGTCCGCGGCCTGCCGCTGGACGGCACCCTCCAGCAGCGCCTCGACGACCAGGACCCGCCGGTCGCGGACTACACCGTCGAGCTGGTCCGCGGCGTCGTGGAGCACCAGTCCTCCATCGACGAGCTCCTCGAGCGCTACTCCCAGGAGTGGTCGCTGGCCCGCATGCCCGCGGTCGACCGCAACGCCCTGCGCCTCGCGCTGTTCGAGATGGGCCACACCGACGTCCCCGACGAGGTGGCGATCGACGAGGCCGTCGACCTCGTCACCGAGCTGTCGACCGACGAGTCGCCGGCGTTCGTCAACGGCGTGCTCGGCGCGATCCTGCGCGACGGCACGCACCGGGTCGCACGCGAGTCCTGAGCGGGATTCCCGCGGCTGCGACCCACTCACCTGGCAGGGTGTCCCCATGGACACGTCTTCGGGGGACACCTTCGACGTGATCGTGGTGGGACTCGGCCCCGGGGGCGAGTTCGCGGCCAACAAGATCGCGCGCGGAGGTCGGTCCGTCCTGGCAGTCGACCTCCACCTGGTCGGCGGTGAGTGCCCGTTCTACGGCTGCATCCCGAGCAAGCTGATGATGCGTGCGGCGACCGCGGTCGCCGAGGCCGCGCAGGTCCCCGGCGTCGCCGGCCCCTGCCAGGTCGACCCGCAGTGGGGCCCCGTGGCCGAGCGGATCGCCGAGAAGACCCACCACTGGGACGACCAGGTCTCCGTCGACCGGCTCGAGGAGTCCGGCGCGACCGTCCTGCACGGCCGGGCCCGGCTCGCGGGGGAGCGGCAGGTCGAGGTCGACGGGCGGACCTTCACCGCCCGCGAGGCCGTCGTGCTCGCCACCGGCACCCGGCCGGGCGTGCCCCCGGTCGACGGGCTGGCGGACACGCCCTTCTGGACCAACCGCGACATCGTCAAGGTCACCGAGCTCCCCGAGTCCCTGGTCGTCATGGGTGGCGGGCCGATCGGCTGCGAGCTCGCCCAGGCGATGGTGCGCTTCGGCGTCGAGGTCACCCTGGTCGAGATGGCGGACCGGATCCTGGTCAAGGAGGAGCCCGAGGTCAGCGAGCTCATGGCCGGTGTGCTGCGTCGCGACGGCATGCGGGTCCTGACCGGCGCCGAGGTCACGCACGCGTCGTACGCCGAGGGGCGGTTCACGCTCCAGGTCGACGGTGAGCAGCTGGTCGCCGAGCGGCTGCTCGTCGCCGCGGGGCGCGACACCGGCCTTCCTGACCTGGGGCTGGAGACGGTCGGGCTCGAGCCCGAGGGGCAGTTCCTCAGCACCGACGGGCTGATGCGCGTGCAGGGCGACGACGGCCCGGTGCCGGGGCTCTGGGCGGTCGGCGACATCGTCGGCCAGGGGCTGTTCACCCACACCGCGAAGTACCAGGCCGCCATCGTGATCCGTCAGATGCTCGGCAAGGACACCGAGGAGGCCGACTACAGCGCGACCCCTCGGGTGACGTTCACCTATCCCGAGGTCGGTGCCGTCGGGCTGACCGAGCAGCAGGCGCGCGACGCCGGGCTCGACGTCCGCACCGGCTCGGTCGCGCTCGCGGACTCCACCCGCGGCAGCCTCCACGGCGAGGGCAACGACGGCCTGATCAAGCTGGTCGCCGACGGCGAGCGGCTCGTCGGGGCCACCTCGGTCGGGCCGATGGGCGGCGAGGTGCTCGCCATGCTCACCCTCGCGGTCCACGCACACGTGCCGCTCGCGACGCTGCGGAGCATGATCTACGCCTATCCGACCTGGCACGGCGCCGTACGCCAGGCCCTCGCGGACCTGGGCTGATGGCGGGGCCGCCGCTCCGGACCCGGGTGGTCGCGCTGGTCGGTGCGGCGCTCCTGCTGGTCCTGGCGAGCGGCCTGGCCGTCACCATCGCGGTCGACCGGTCGACCGACCTGCGCGACGAGGTCGACACCAGGCTGCAGCCCGCCGCAGCCGACGCCCGCCGCCTGGCGCGGGCGCTGGTGGACCAGGAGACCGGCGAGCGCGGCTTCGTGATCACCGGCGACCGCGCCTTCCTCGAGCCCTACGACGCCGGTCGCAAGCAGGAGCGGCTGCGGATGCGTGCGCTGCGCACGGCGTTCGCCGACGACGCCGAGCTCATGGCCCGGCTCGACCAGGTGGCCCGCGCCGCGGACCGGTGGCGCCAGGTCGGGGCCCTCCCGGAGATCAGGGCCCGCACCGAGGGTGGCGCGACCGTGGCCGAGGACCTCGTCGCGCAGGGCGCCGGCAAGCGTGCCTTCGACCGGCTGCGCCGGCTGCAGGACGCCCTGATCGCCGACATCGAGCGGAGCGTCGCGGACACCGAGGACTCGGCCGCCGACTCCGAGCGCTTCCTGCGCTACGTGCTGCTCACCAGCTCCGCCCTGCTCCTGGTGCTCGTGGTCGCCATCGCCCTGCTGCTGCGCCAGTGGGTGCTCGTGCCCGTGGACACCCTGCGGGCGTCGCTGCGTCGCGTCGCCGGGGGCGACCTCGACGCCCCGGTCGAGGCCGCCGGCCCGCCCGAGGTGGAGGCGATCGGTGCCGACGCCGAGGCGATGCGCCGCCGGCTGGTCGCCGAGCTGGACACCTCGCGGGCCGCGCTGGAGGGCCTCGAGCAGCACAGCCCGGTGGTCGCCGGCATGCGGGCCGAGCTCGCCGCGCAGCCGTTGACCGGCGTGCTCGGGCTGTCGGTCGCCGGGGTCCTGCGTCCGGTCGAGGGCGTGCTGGCCGGCGACTGGTGGCAGACGATCATCCGTCCCTCGGGCACGGTCGCGCTCGTCGTCGCCGACGTCTCCGGTCACGGCGCCGGCGCCGGCCTCGTCGCCCTGCGCTTCAAGCAGCGCATCACGACGCTGCTGCAGACCGAACTCGACCTCCTGTCCGCCTTCACCATCGCCACCGCGGAGCTCGACGCGGACCCGGAGCGGTTCGTGACCGGGCTCGTCGTGGAGATGGACCCGCGCCGTGGCGGCGTGCGCTACGTCAACGCCGGGCACCCGTCCGCGCTGCTCCTGCGGCGTCGCGGCGACGAGGTGGTCGCCCGTGAGCTCGATCCCACGGGTCCGATCATCAGCGTGCTCGGCGGCGACTGGTCCGTGGGGACCGCGCAGGTCGAGGCGGGCGACCTGCTCCTCGCGCTCACCGACGGCGTGCTGGAGTCCCGCTCCGCCGACGGCGAGGAGTTCGGCGAGGCGGGGGTCCTCCGCGTGCTGCGCCGCCTCCGGCCGTGGACCCCGGAGACCGCCGTCGCCGAGGTCGACGCCGCCGTGCGCTCCTTCGCCGCGGGAGCGCAGGACGACGTCACCGTCGTCGCGGCGCAGTGGAGCGACCCGACGGCCTAGCGGTCCTCGCCCTAGCGGGGGACGCCGAGGGTGAACGTGACCGACTCGGCGATCGCACCCAGGTGACGGCCCGGCCGCATCCAGCCGGCGAGGGGGCCCTCGGAGCTCACCTGCACGTCGACGACCGCCGGACGCGCCTTGCCCTTGGCCTCGAGCCGGCTGTCACCGAGCCGCTCGCCGGGGAACTGCTGACGGGTCACCGCCCGGCTGCGGACCGGCACACGGGGCCCGATCACGCGCGGCGTCGCGCGCACCTCCCAGGCCTTGTCGTCGTCACCACGGGCGACGATCGTGCGCTTGCTGCCGACGCTGCCGGAGAACGCCGCCAGCGTCTTGGGCATCGCCCAGTTGGTGCGGCCGCCGACCAGGCTGGCGGGGGAGTCGACGGCCATGAACGCCACGGTGCCGAACGACCGGGTCAGGGACTCGCGCATCATCACGATGCCGAACACCTCGTCGTACGGCCCGACGGGGGTCTCGAGGTAGCGCACCATGCCGCCGACCACGACGACCGCCTTGTTGCCGCGGAGCTGGGCGGGCAGGGCGTCGCGCGCCTCGTCGGTCGGGCGGCCCGTCCACAGCACCGCCGAGCAGTTGACGGTCCACGGGGCCTCGGTGAGGTTCTCCGGCAGCGACGCCAGCAGGGTCGGGCTGAGCAGCGTCTCGGGGACTCCGGTGACGCCGGTGAGCTCGGGGCGGGGGTCGGTCGTGGTCATGGTCGCTCCAGTGTTCGGTGGTGCAGGGTCAGTGCAGGGTCAGCTGTTCTCGAGGCGGTGCTGGTAGGCCGCGCGCTTCTCGGCGTCGAGGCCGGAGGTCACCCGGTGCCCGCCGACCGCGCGGAAGATGCGGTCGCGGGCGCGCTCGGGCACGAGCTTGAACGCCTTGACCGACGGGACGAGGTGCGCGGGCACGGAGACGGTCCGCGACCGTCCCGAGGCGAGGGCGTCCACCACGGAGGCGGCGACCTGCTCGGGGTCGATCATCAGCAGGCGCTCGGTGCCGGGCGGGGGCTGCAGTCCGGCGATCAGCTCGGTGCGCACGAAGCCCGGGCAGATCGTGGTCACCTCGACGCCGCTGCCGTGCCACTCCTGGCGCAGCGCCTCGCCGAACCCGACGACGGCGAACTTCGTCGCGCAGTACGTCGCGGCGTTGGGCGAGGCGAACGTGCCGAGCGCCGAGGCGACGTTGACGACGTGGCCGTGGCCCTGGTCGTGGAAGCGGCGGCCGGCGAGCTTGGTGCCGGTGAGCACGCCGAGCAGGTCGATCTCGACGCAGCGGAGCGTGGTGCGGTCGTCCTCGTCCAGGAAGGGCCCGATCGGCATGATGCCGGCGTTGTTGACCAGTGCGTCGAGGCCGCCGAGCGTGGCGGCGGCCTGGTCGAGGAAGCTCGCGAAGGCGGCGTCGTCGGTGACGTCCAGCGGCACCGCGGTGCACCCGACCTCCTCGGCCGTGCGCTCCGCGACGTCCTTCTGCACGTCGCCGATCACGACGGCCGCTCCGCCCGCGACGAGCTGCTCGGCGATGCAGCGGCCGATGCCCTGGGCGCCCCCGGTGACGGCGACGCGGAGACCGGTGAGGTCCTGCTGGGAGCTCATGTGACAACCCTCGTTTCCTGTTCGGCCTCCACGGTGCCACAGCACCGGCGTCCCGGGGGAGGGGTCCGGGACGTGGCCTGCGCCACCGTGGGGGGTGCCTGCCGCTGCCCGACACCGTGGCATCCCTCCCGGCGTGGGCGGAAGCCCCCGGCCCGGCCCGGCTTGTTAGGGTGAGGGCGCACGACATCCTTTAACGAGCCGTCCCGTGAGGCGGAGAAGGAGGTCCGCCTCTGATGAGCGCGCCCACATCACCCTTCGCGTCAGCCGCGGTGAACGACCCCGCCGGCGACGCCCCCTCCGCAGGCCGCACGGTCCTCGACCCGCGCGACGTGCAGCGGGCCCTGACCCGGATCAGCCACGAGATCCTCGAGCGCAACAAGGGTCCCGAGGACCTGGTGCTGCTCGGCATCCCCTCGCGCGGCGTCCCGCTGGCCAGGCGCATCGCCGAGCGGATCGCCTCGGTCGAGGGCCAGCAGGTCCCCACCGGCTCCCTCGACGTCACGATGTACCGCGACGACCTGCGGATGAAGCCGGCCCGGGCGCTGCTGCCCACCGAGATCCCCTCCGACGGCATCGACGGCAAGGTCGTCGTGCTCGTCGACGACGTGCTCTTCTCCGGGCGCACCATCCGCGCGGCGCTCGACGCGCTCGGCGACCTGGGCCGTCCCCAGGCCGTCCGCCTCGCGGTGCTGGTCGACCGCGGCCACCGCGAGCTGCCGATCCGCGCGGACTTCGTCGGCAAGAACCTCCCCACCTCCCAGGCCGAGCGGGTGCGGGTGCGGGTCGCCGAGATCGACGGCACGGACTCGGTCACGATCGAGGAGGCGAGCGCCTGATGCGACACCTGCTGAGCGCCGGCGACCTGAGCCGCGACGAGGCCGAGCTGGTCCTCTCGACCGCCGCCGAGCTGCGGTCCCTGGCCGACCGACCGATCAAGAAGCTCCCCGCGCTGCGCGGCCGCACGGTCGTCAACCTGTTCTTCGAGGACTCGACCCGCACGCGCATCTCCTTCGAGGCGGCGGCCAAGCGGCTGTCGGCCGACGTGATCAACTTCGCCGCCAAGGGCTCCTCGGTCTCCAAGGGCGAGTCGCTCAAGGACACCGCGCTGACCCTGGAGGCGATGGGCGCCGACGCCGTCGTCATCCGCCACGGCGCCTCCGGCGCGCCCCACCGCCTGGCCAACTCCGGGTGGGTCCGCTCCTCGGTGGTCAACGCCGGCGACGGCACGCACGAGCACCCCACCCAGGCGCTGCTCGACGCCTTCACCATGTGGCGCCACCTCGCCTCGCCGACCACCGGCCTCGACGGTCGCCGCGTCGCGATCGTGGGCGACGTCCTCCACTCCCGCGTGGCGCGGTCCAACGTGCTGCTGCTCAAGACGCTCGGGGCCGAGGTCACCCTCGTCGCCCCGCCGACCCTGCTGCCGGTCGGCATCGACACGTGGGGCGTCGAGACGTCGTACGACCTCGACGGGGTGCTGCCCAAGGCCGACGCGGTGATGATGCTGCGGGTGCAGCGCGAGCGCATGAACGCCGCGTTCTTCCCCACCGCGCGGGAGTACTCCCGCCGCTACGGCCTCGACGGGCGCCGCATGGCCACGCTCCAGGACCACACGATCGTCATGCACCCCGGCCCGATGGTGCGCGGCATGGAGATCACCGCCGACGTCGCCGACTCCCAGCGGTCGGTGATCGTCGAGCAGGTGACCAACGGCGTCGCCGTCCGCATGGCCGTCCTCTACCTGCTGCTGAGCGGCTCCGACCCGTCGGTGGTCGAGCCCGTCGAGACCCCTGCCGAGGAGAACCTGTGACCGACTTCCTGATCCGCGGTGCCGCTGTGCTCGGCGGGCCCGCCCAGGACCTCCTGCTGCGCGACGGCGTGATCGCCGAGATCGGCGACGCCGGCTCCGTGACGGCCCAGGGCGCCGAGGTCGTCGACGCCGACGGGCTCGTCGCCCTGCCGGGCCTGGTCGACCTGCACACCCACCTGCGCGAGCCGGGTCGCGAGGACGCCGAGACCGTCGCCTCGGGCACGCAGGCCGCCGCCCTCGGCGGCTTCACCGCGGTCCACGCGATGGCCAACACCGAGCCGGTCGCGGACACCGCCGGCGTGGTCGAGCAGGTCTGGCGGCTGGGCCGCGAGGCGGGCTACGCCGACGTCTTCCCGGTCGGGGCGGTCACCGTCGGCCTGGCGGGGGAGCGGCTCGCCGAGCTCGGCGCCATGGCCGACTCCGCCGCCCGCGTGCGGGTGTTCTCCGACGACGGCAAGTGCGTCAGCGACGCGCTGCTGATGCGCCGGGCGCTGGAGTACGTCAAGGCCTTCGACGGCGTCATCGCCCAGCACGCCCAGGAGCCCCGCCTCACCGAGGGCGCCCAGATGAACGAGGGCGAGCTCTCCGGCCGCCTCGGCCTCCAGGGCTGGCCGGCGGTCGCCGAGGAGGCGATCATCGCCCGCGACTGCCTGCTCACCGCCCACGTCGGCTCCCGTCTGCACGTCTGCCACGTCTCCACCGCCGGGTCGGTCGAGATCGTGCGCCAGGCCAAGG
>CAZKZQ010000006.1:0-36242 GCA_964557235.1 uncultured Nocardioidaceae bacterium | reverse complement strand
TCGCCCGAGGCCGCCGAGGCGTTCGTCCGGTACTACGTGGACCTGATCAACTACGGGCTCGAGACGCTCGACTCCGCGCCGCTGCTGCGCGCCTCGACGGGAGCATGCCGACTCTGTGCCGCGTTTGCCAGAGCGCTCGACACGTTGAATGAGCGAGAGGGTCGGTACGAGGGTGGGCGGTGGTCGATCAAGGGGCTAAGGCGAATCGATTCGGCTGAGACCGCCTACGTATTTGAAGCCACCGTTCGAATCGGCAAGGAGCGGATCGTCCAGCTCAAGCCGAAGGGCGACACGACGCATCCGGCGAGAACGACGGCTTACGTCTTCCGTGTGGAGCACCGATCGGCGTCGCCGAAGGTCGTTGACCTACAGGGGATTGTCGAATGAGGTACCTCGTTTGCATCGCGATCTCGGTTGTCCTCGGGAGCACGAGCCTCATGCTCCCCACGGCCGCAGCTAGCAACTGCGGAACCGGCGTATCTCCCGACGACGTGGACTTTGGGGTCGTAACACAGTGTGAGTCGAATGGCTCTACCAATCCTGGGTCCGCGGATCCGGCGATCGTCTCCGATGGCGAATCGCCATACGTGCAGTACGAGTGGCGCTGGCCATGCACCAATGCGGCTCCTGGAGCGGATCCTTTGCAGGACTGCGGAGCGGCACTTCTATGCCCAGTTCCGACCGACCGGCGATGGGACCTCTGGGGCCGGATTCCTCAGCAGGGCTGGCTACTCATCCGTTCCCAGTGCTTCGGGGCGAGGCCGTCGGCGTTCGTGCCTCCGACCGTGACGCCGGCGATGGTGCTGAGCGAGCTGCGACGGGTGGGCCTGCCGGCGCTGGCGGTGTCGATGCAGCCGGAGGGCAAGACGCTGGTCAACCTGGACACGATCTTCTTCACCCGACCGCGGCCGGTCGACGTGGACCTGACCATCCTCGGCCAGGCCGTGGAGGTCGAGGCGACGCCGACGACGTACGTCTGGTCCTTCGGGGACGGCACGGGCCTCACCACGCGGAGCCCTGGGGCGGCGTACCCGCGCAAGGACGTCGTGCACCGCTACACCGACGCCGGCGTCACCGTGCGACCCGCGGTCTCCGTGGTCTACGGCGCGCGGTTCCGGGTCGGCGGGGGAGCGTGGCAGGCGGTCGACGGGACGGTGACGATCCCCGGCCCCAGTCGAGGTCTCGAGGTCGCGGAGGCGCAGCCGGTCCTGTCCGGCGACCGCGGCTGAGCCGACCGAGCGCTCCGGGGTCGCTCTCCGTCACCAGGTGACGGCGATCGACCCCGTGGCTAGAGGCGTTCGCGGTGCGCGTCCGTCACGGCCGTCATGGACTCGAGCAGGGCGACGAGCCGCTGGATCTCGGCGACCGTCCAGCCGCGGAAGGTCTCCGGCCCCTCGGCCGCCAGGGGGCCGTAGATCGCGCCCACCTTGGCCGACGCGTCCTCGGTGAGCTCCACGAGCACGCGACGACGGTCGCCCTCGGAGCGCACCCGCCGGACCCACCCGTCCCGCTCGAGCCGGTCGACGAGCGCCGTCGTGGCGGCCGGGCGGAGGCCGACCGCGCGGCTCAGCTCCCCAGCCGTCAGGGGTCCGCTCGACAGCCAGTCGAGACACCGCAGGTCCGACGGACCGAGCCCCAGGCGGCGGCCGACGGCGTCGTCGAAGGCCTGGACGGAGCGCTGGTAGCGCTGGAGCGCATCACCGGCGCCGGCGATGGCGAGTTGACGGGAGGGCGGCATGCGCGTCATTCTTTCGATAATCAAACAGTTTGTATATCGAACGAGGAGGTTCAGGTCGTGCGTGTGACGATCGTAGGCGGGGGAGTGGCCGGGAGCGCGACGGCCGCGGCGCTCGCCGGGGCGGGTGTCGAGGTCACGGTCCTCGAGGGGCGGGACCGGCTCGACCCCGAGGAGGGCTCGGTCGTGACGGTCGCGCCCAACGGGATGGACGCGCTCGAGGCGCTCGGGGGCACGAGCCTGCGCGAGGCGGTGACGGCGCACGGGACGCCGACCGACGGCCACGACCTGCTCGACGCGCGCGGGCGGCTGCTCGGTCAGGTCAGCCTCGGCGTGCCGCTGGCCGACGGCTCGCGCGGCGCCACCCTCAAGCGTTCGCGCCTCGCGGTGGAGCTCGCCGACCTCGCTGCGCGCCGGGGAGCGGACCTCCGGCTGGGGGCCTCGGTCACGGACGTCGACGTCGATCGCGGTCGCGTCACGACCACGTCCGGCGACGTGCTCGACGCGGATCTCGTCGTGGGCGCCGACGGCGTCTGGTCCGGCGTACGACGGGCGCTGGACCCGGGCGCGAAGGAGCCGCGCTACCTCGGGCTGCTCAACTTCGGCGGTGTGACCCGCGGGGCGGCGGCCGGGAGCAGCCTCCCGGACCGGCGTTGGCAGATGACCTTCGGCAAGCAGGCGTTCTTCGGGGCGCACCGGTCGGGCGACGACGTGCTGTGGTTCGTCAACCTGCCGGCGGCTCGTCCGGACCGCGAGGTGTCCGAGGGCGACTGGCTCCCGCGACTGGCCGCGGTGCTCGAGGACGACGCCGGACCCGGGGCCGAGCTGGTCCGCGCCGGGGAGCTCGAGCTGACCGCGCACGGCACGTTCGACGTGGCGAGGGTGTCGACCTGGCACTGCGGGGTCACGGGACTGGTCGGGGACGCGGCCCACGCCCCGTCGCCGACGTCCGGGCAGGGCGCGTCGCTGGCGGTCGAGGACGCGGTGGTGCTCGCTCGGACCATGGCCGCCGGCGAGGGCTGGGCGGCGTTCGAGGCCGCTCGCCGCTCCCGGGTCGAGAAGGTGGTGGCCGAGGGCGCCCGCGCGACGAGCGCCAAGACCCCGGGCCCGGTCGGGAGGGCGTTGCGGGACCCGATGCTGCGCGCGGTCTTCCGCTGGCTCGCCACCGAGAAGAACGGCGCCTGGCTCACCGGGCAGCGCCTGAGTGCGACGAGCGGGGTCAGAGCACCCCGCGCGGACGGAGCTGCACGCTGATCCGAGGGCCGCACGGCGTCGTCGACTTGGGCACCGCGTGCAGCCAGGTGCGTTGGCACGAGCCGCCCATGACGACGAGGTCGCCGTGGCCCAGGGCGAACGCCTGGGTGGAGCCCGGGATCCCGCTCTCGGGCCGCAGCATCAGGCGCCGGGTCTCGCCGAGCGACAGGATCGCGACCATGGTGTCGGCGCTGCGGCCGCGGCCGATGCGGTCACCGTGCCACGCGACGCTGTCGGAGCCGTCGCGATAGAGGCAGAGCCCGGCGGTGCGGAACCCCTCGCCGAGCTCGGGGCGGTAGTGCGCGCTCAGCCGCTCGCGCGCCTCGGCGACGAGCGGGTCGGGGAGAGGGGCGTCCTCGCCGTAGAACGCGAGGAGGCGCGGGACGTCGACCTCCCGGTCGTACATCTGGCGGCGCTCGGCACGCCAGGGGACCTCGGTGGTGAGGCGCTCGAACAGACCGTCGGCGCCCTCGCTGCCACCGGCCAACCAGTTGGGCAGGTGGTCGACCCAGGCCCCCGCGCTCAGCGTGGTGCGGCGGGCCGCGGCCAGCGGACGCCAGACGGCAGCGGGCGCGTCGACGGCGTCGAAGAGCGATCCCTGCAGGCTCAGCATGTGCCCACCCTAGCCCGAGGTCGAACAGATGTTCGACATCTCCCGGGTGAGACGATCGGAGTCCGACCACGACGTGAGAGCGAGCGATGAGCACCGAGCCCCAGCCGGAGAGGTCCAGCCGGACCCCCATGATCGCCGCCGCCGTGACCCTCGTGCTCGTGCTCGCGATCGCCTTCGGGTCGTGGCTCGTGCGCGACGACGAGATGTACTCCGGCACGGACAAGTCGGCCAACGAGGAGGCCTCCGCCGTCGACCTGAGCCTGCCGACGCAGGACAACCCCCGGTGCATGCCCGTCGAGGCGCAGACGCTGAGCAACGCCGAGACCGCCTTCGACGGCGAGGTGCTCACCGTCGAGGACGACGCGGTGACGCTCGCGGTCCGGGAGTGGTACGCCGGCGGCGACGACGCCGCGCAGGTGCGGCTCGACCTGGCCAGGGTGCCGAGCACGCTCGCGGGCTACTTCGACTTCCAGGAGGGCAGCCGCTACCTCGTGGCGGCCAACGACGACACCGTGATGGTGTGCGGGTTCTCCGGCCCGTGGTCGAAGGACCTCGAGCAGATCTACACCGCGGCGTTCTGACCCCGGGTCAGAGCGTGCAGCGCTGACCGGGGAGGACGACCTGCCACTGCAGGTCGTTGCGCACCTCGGCGGTGTAGGGCCCGAGGTCCTGGCCGAGGTCACGCACCGTGTAGGTGACGCGCAGCCCGTGCGACGAGCCGCGGCCCGGCTGGTAGCGCAGGTGGAGCACGAAGACGCCGGTCTCGCCCGGGCTGTAGGTCTTGAGCTCGGCGTCCTCACGCTGGGACCAGGAGACGAAGCGCAGGCGCGACAGGTGCCGCGCGTGCTCCGCCCACGTGATCTCCCCGCCCGCGGCCACGGTGCCGCCGAGGTTGACCGGCGGCACGGTCAGCGGTTCGCCGACCAGCTCCACGCCCTTCGCGTCGACGAGCTCGATCCCGGTCACGGTCACCTCGGCCTCGGAGGCCCAGCCGTAGTCGTAGGTCGCGAGGTCCGCGGAGCGTTCGTCGAGGCACGCCTGCGAGCTCTCGGTCCCGCTGGTCACCGAGAACGCCGGGTCCGTGTGCGTGACGCGCTGGGTCTCGGGATCGAACTGCGGGACCCCCGGCAGCGCCTCGAACGAGGTCGGGGACGACTCGGGGGTGGTGGCCGACCGCTCGGGCTTCGCGTCCTCGGTGCAGGCTGCCGTGGCGATCGCCGCGATGAGCAGCAGGGCCGAGGTGCGGGCGGTTCTCGTCCGAGGTCGGGGCACGGCGCGCACGTTATCGCGCATCAGGGTCCGATCCGGGGGAAACCGGATCGCGTGCCTCCGCGGGCCCCGGCTAGCGTGAGGTCAGAGGAGGGGTCATGGACGAGGGCAGCAAGGGACGCACGGCCGCGGCACAGGTGCGCGGCCTCAGCAAGGTGTACGGCGAGGGGGCGGCCGAGGTGCGCGCGCTGGACGGGGTCGACCTCGACCTCTACGCCGGTGAGTTCACCGCCGTGATGGGGCCCTCGGGCTCGGGCAAGTCGACGCTCATGCACTGCTGTGCGGCGCTCGACGAGCCGACGTCCGGCTCGGTCAGGATCGGCGACACCGACCTCGGGAACCTCGACGACAAGGCGCTCACGCGGCTGCGGCGCGACGCGATCGGCTTCGTCTTCCAGTCCTTCAACCTCGTGCCCACCCTGACGGCGGAGGAGAACATCCTGCTGCCGCTGTCGATCGCCGGCCGCAAGCCGGACCAGGAGTGGTACTCCAGCGTGATCGCCACCGTCGGGCTCGGCGACCGGCTCCGGCACCGGCCCAACGAGATGTCCGGCGGCCAGCAGCAGCGCGTGGCCGTCGCCCGGGCGCTCGCGGCGAGGCCGAGCATCGTGTTCGCCGACGAGCCGACCGGCAACCTCGACTCACGCTCGGGCAGCGAGGTGCTGACCCTCCTGCAGCGGTCGGTCCGCGAGTTCGGCCAGACCGTCGTCATGGTCACCCACGACCCCGTCGCGGCCGGCTACACCGACCGCGTCGTCTTCCTCGCCGACGGGCGGGTGGTCGACGAGATGCGCGAGCCCACCGCGGAGCGGGTGCTCGAGCGCATGTCGGCCTTCGCGGCGGCCGCGGAGGGCTGAGTCGTGCTCCGCGTCATCTGGCGCAACCTGGTCGCCCGCAAGCTGCGCCTGCTGCTGAGCGCGTTCGCGATCGTGCTGGGCGTCTCGTTCGTCTCCGGGTCGATGGTGTTCACCCACGCGATCGGAGCGGTGTTCGACGGGATCATCGAGGACTCCACGGCTGACGTGGAGGTGGCGTTCAAGGGCGCCGGCGACTTCGACTCCGCCGAGGACAGCCGGACGTTCGGGCCCGAGGTCGTGAAGGCGGTCGAGGACCTCCCCGAGGTCGACAAGGCCTATCCCGGGCTGACCAGCACGGCGATGTTCGTCATCGGCAGCAACGGCAAGGTCGTCGGCGGCAACGGGCCCCCGGGCCTGGCCGTCGTCGCCAGCGACGTCACCTCGATGAGCGGCGACAGGATCTTCCGCCTGCAGAAGGGCGACTTCCCCA
The DNA here is from genome assembly GCA_964557235.1 of uncultured Nocardioidaceae bacterium. Lineage (GTDB taxonomy): Bacteria > Actinomycetota > Actinomycetes > Propionibacteriales > Nocardioidaceae > Marmoricola_A. The sequence continues at coordinate 30,084 of CAZKZQ010000006.1, read as the reverse complement.
CGGGGCCGGGACAGGTGGCCGTCGACGAGACGACGGCCGAGCGCGGCAAGCTGAAGGTCGGCGACGAGGTCACCCTGGTGACCCCGACCGACCCGCCGACCGTGAAGGCGACGCTCACCGGCGTCTTCGCCTTCGGCGAGGGCGGCCTCAACGGCGCGACGCTCTCGGTCTTCACCGCGCCCTACCTCCAGGAGCTCCTCGCCGGCGGGCGCGACGTCTATCAGCAGATCTCGGTCGAGATCGCCGACGGCGTCACGCAGCGCGAGGCCGCCGACGCGATCCAGAAGGTCCTCCCGGAGGGAGTGGTCGCGCGGCCGGGCAACGAGGTGGTCGAGAAGAACCGCGAGGCGCTCGACGAGATCCTCGGCTTCCTCAACACGTTCCTGCTGGTCTTCGCAGGCGTCTCCCTGGTCGTCGGCACCTTCCTCATCATCAACACGTTCTCGATCCTGGTCGCCCAGCGCAGCCGCGAGCTGGCGCTGCTGCGGGCCCTCGGCGCGAGCCGCCGCCAGGTCAACCGCTCGGTGCTGGCCGAGTCCGTCGGGGTGGGCCTCATCGGGTCGACCCTGGGACTCCTCGGCGGCTGGCTGCTGGCGCGAGGCCTCTCCTGGCTGATCGGGCTCTTCGGCGCCGACTTCTCCACCGCGGAGTTCAACCTGACCTGGTCGGCCGCCATCGCGGCGTACCTCGTCGGGATCCTGGTGACCGCCTTCGCGGCGTACGGCCCGGCCCGCAGGGCCTCGCGCATCCCGCCCGTGGCGGCCCTGCGCGACGACGTCGCGCTGCCCGAGAGCACCATGCGGCGGCGCATCGTGCTCGGCGTCCTGCTGGCGATCGTGGGGGTCGCGTCGATGGCGGCCGGGCTGCTCGACCTCGGCGGCGACGTCCTCGTCGAGATCGCCGGAGGCATGCTCGCGGTGCTGGTCGGCGTCGCGCTGCTGTCGCCGCTGTTCGCCCGTCCGGTGATCTCGCTGTTCGACGTCGCGTTCCGCCCGTTCGGGACGGTCGGTCGTCTGGCGGCGGAGAACTCCCGCCGCAACCCCAGGCGTACGGCGGCCACGGCCAGCGCGCTCATGGTCGGGCTGGCGCTCATGGCGATGATGTCGATCTTCGGCGCCTCGGCCTCGGCGAGCACGGACTCGACGCTCAAGGAGGCCTACCGCTCGCAGCTGATCATCAGCAACGCGGTCGGCACGCCGTTCTCGCCGGCGGTCGCGAAGCAGGCGCGTGAGATCCCGGGCGTCCAGACGGTCGCCTCCGTGCGCTACGCACAGGCCAAGGTGAAGGGGGCCGGCGGGGAGTTCCTCATCGGCGTCGACCCGGCCGACTACGCCGCGGTGGTGCGCGGCGTGCCGTTCCTCGCGGGGGCGCTGACCGACCTCGGGCCGGGCCGGGTCCTGATCGGGCAGAAGCAGGCAGACAAGCTGGGCGTGGGGGTCGGCGACGACGTCGAGGTGACCTTCCAGGGCGGCAAGCAGAGCCTCGAGGTCGCGGGAGTCTTCGACCAGGCCGGCGGCATCCCGTCGAGCTGGGTGGTCAGCCAGGACACCCTCGCGAAGGGCGGGGTCAAGCCGCTGGACTCGATGGTGTTCCTGGTGAAGGAGCCCGGTGCCGACACCGCGGAGATCACCGAGCAGGTCGAGGCCATCACCAAGGAGCTGCCGACGGTGAAGCTGCAGAGCCTCCAGGGGTTCGCCGACGAGCAGCGCAAGCAGACCGACCAGTTCCTGATGTTCGTCAACGCGCTGCTCGCGCTGTCGGTGCTGATCGCGATCCTCGGGGTGGTCAACACCCTCGCGCTGTCGGTGATCGAGCGGACCCGCGAGGTCGGGCTGCTGCGCGCGATCGGCATGAGCCGCCGCCAGCTCCGCACGATGATCCGGCTGGAGTCGATCGTCATCGCCGTCTTCGGCGCGCTGCTCGGGGTGACCATGGGCGTCGCCTTCGGCGTGGGCCTGGTCAAGTCGCTGCGGGACGAGGGGATCACCGACCTGTCGGTGCCCTACGCCAACCTCCTCGCCTTCGGGGTGGCGGCCGTCGTGATCGGCGTCCTGGCCGCCGTCCTCCCCGCCCGGAGGGCGGCCCGGCTCGACGTCCTGGACGCGATCACGACCGAGTGACCGGCCGGGGGTGGGCTGGACGGGCCGGAAGGTTCGGGACCCTTTGCCCACAAATGCGGACCCGAGCGGGCCCTCGGGAGGGCCGTGAGTCCCGTGTGCGACACGGCAAAGACGCCTAGTGTTGCCGCTACCACACCACTTGGCTGACGGATCGGATACCGCGATGGCCCATGCTGCCGTGTCGGTGCCTCGTGCCACCGTCCACCCCGCAGAACGCGCTGCCGTGCACAAGCACGTGCAGGTGCGTGAGTACGTCCGCGAGCTCCTCGCCGGAGCTCCACCCGGGCACCCTGCCCCGTCCGAGCGCGAGCTGGTCCACCAGTTCGGCGTAGCCCGCATGACCGTCCGCCAGGCGCTCGACGCCCTGGTCAGCGAGGGTCTGCTCGAGCGCATCCCCGGGCGCGGAACCTTCGTAGCGCAGCGCCGGGCCGCCGAGGTCGCGCGGCTGACGTCGTTCACCGAGGACATGGCGCGACGCGGCCACACCGCCGGCTCCCGCACCGTCGTGGCGCGCATGGAGGCGGCCGGACCTGGCGTCGCCCGCGCGCTCGAGATCGGCGAGGGCGACCCGATCATCCACTGGCAGCGCGTGCGCACCGCCGACGGCGCCCCGATGTGCATCGAGGACGCCTACCTCCCCGCGACGCTGGTGCCGGGCCTGCTCGAGCGCCTGCCCGAGTCGCTCTACGCCGACCTCAAGGAGCGAGGCCTCGAGCCCACGTGGGGCGAGGACTCGGTCGACGCCGGCGTCTCCGCGGCCGCCGAGGCCCGACTGCTCGACCTGACCGTCGGAGCCCCGGTGCTCCGGGTGGCCCGGCGCGCCTTCGCCGACCGCACGCCCGTGTCGGTCTCGCGCAGCACCTATCGCGCCGACAAGTTCACCCTCTGGGTGCCGATGGTGCGGAGCCCGCGCGACTGACGTCGGCTGGGCCTAGGCTCCGCCTGTGGAGCTTCTCGGCGATGCCTCGTCCCCCCGGGTCACCGGTCTCGTGCTCGCCGCCGGTCAGGGCCGCCGCATGGGCGTGCCCAAGGCGCTGCTGACCACCGACGGCGAGGCCTGGGTGGTCCGCTCCTGCCGGGTCCTGCTCGAGGGCGGCTGCTCGGGGGTCCTGGTGGTCACCGGCGCCGCGCACGAGGAGGTCGTCGAGAGGCTGCCCGACCACCCGCGGCTGTGCGACGTGCACGCCCCGCGCTGGGAGGAGGGCATGGGGGAGTCGCTGCGCACCGGCCTGGACACCCTGGTCCGCGCCGCGAAGGGCGAGCCCCGCGGTCCGTGCATCGACCCGCCCGGCGACGCCGTCCTCGTCACGCTCGTCGACCTGCCCGATCTCGACGCGCGCGTCGTGGAGCGGGTGCTGGAGCGGTGGGAGGCCGGCGGCGAGCGCGACCAGGCGCTCCTGCGGGCGACGTACGACGGGAGGCCGGGTCACCCGGTCCTGATCGGGGCGGCGCACTGGCGCCGGCTCAAGGAGGTCGTCCGCGGGGACGTGGGGGCGCAGCGCTACTTCGACCTCCCCGACGACCAGGGACCGCCGCGTAACGTCGTCGAGGTGGACTGCACTGACCTGGCGACCGGACGCGACGTCGACACCCCCGCGGAGATGGACTCGTGAGCGAGCGCAGCGAGCAGCAGCGTCTCGTCGAGTCGCCCGAGGACCTCGCCGCGCGGCTGGAGAAGACCGGATACCTCAGCGACGACGCCCTGGCCACCGTCGGCTTCCTCGGCATCGAGCTGGGCCGCCCGCTGCTGCTCGAGGGCGAGCCCGGCACGGGCAAGACCGCGATGGCCGAGGCCCTGGCCGAGGGGCTGGGGCTGCCGCTGGTGCGGCTGCAGTGCTACGAGGGCATCGACGCCTCGCAGGCGCTCTACGACTGGGACTTCCCGCGGCAGATCCTGCACCTGCGCGCGGTGGAGGCCGCCGCGGCCGGCACCCTGGACCTGGCCGAGGTCGAGGGTGGCCTGTTCGCCGAGCGCTTCCTGGTCGCGCGGCCGATCCTGCGGGCGCTGCGCGAGAGCCCGGTGGTGCTGCTCATCGACGAGGTCGACCGGGCCGACGACGAGTTCGAGGCGTTCCTCCTCGAGGTGCTCTCGACCTGGCAGGTGACGATCCCCGAGCTCGGGACCGTGTCGGCGCCGGTGCCGCCGCTGGCGGTGCTCACCTCCAACCGCACGCGTGAGGTGCACGACGCGCTCAAGCGGCGCTGCCTCTACCACTGGATCGACCACCCCTCGCTCGAGCGCGAGATCGCGATCGTGCGCTCACGTGCCCCCGAGGTGTCCGCCGAGCTCGCCCGCCAGGTCGCCACCCTCGTCCACCGGGTGCGCGAGGCCGACCTGGTCAAGCCCCCCGGCGTCGCCGAGACGCTCGACTGGGCCCGCGCCCTGGACCGCCTCGGCACGCGGACGCTCGACGTCGAGTCGGCCGCGCGCACGCTCGGGGTCGCGGTGAAGTACCGCGAGGACGCCGACCGGGTCCGGGCCGCCCTCGACCGGATGCTGGCGCTGTGAGCCTCGCGTGACCACCGACGTCGAGGTGCCGCTCCTGGGCTTCGCCCGGGCGCTGCGCTCCGCCGGCGTCGCGGTCACCCAGGACCGCTCCCAGGTCTTCCTGTCCGCGGTCTCCCGGGTGGGGCTGGCCGACCCGCAGCAGGTCTACTGGGCCGGCCGGGCGACGCTCTGCTCGTGCCCGGAGGACCTGCCCGTCTTCGACAAGGTCTTCTGGGCGTGGTTCGCCGACGACGGCTCGACGGTGACCGGCCAGCGGTCGATGACCCCGATGCCCCCGCAGAAGCAGGCGCCGCTGGGCGAGGACGACGTCGACGCCGGCGAGGCCGGTCAGGGCGACGACCTGGTCGTGCGCGTCGCGGCGAGCGACGTCGAGGTCCTGCGCCACCGCGACATCGCCTCGATGGGCGAGGGGGAGCGGGCCCGGCTGGCGCGGATGTTCGCGCGGCTCACGCCCCGGCCGCCCATGCGCACGTCGTACCGTCGTCGGCCCTCGCGCCGCGGCACGCTCGACACCGACGCGACGCTGCGCCGCATGCTCGCGCAGATGGGCGAGCCGCTGGAGCTGCGCCACCGCGACCGGTCGCGCCGGGAGCGCCGGGTGGTCCTGCTGGTCGACGTCTCCGGCTCGATGGGGCCCTACGCCGACGCGCTGCTGCGCCTCGCGCACCGGATGACCCGGGCGATGCCGACCGAGACCTTCAGCGTCGGCACGCGGGTCACCCGGCTGACCCGGCCGATGCGGCTGCGCGACGCCGACAAGGCGCTCGCCGCGGCGGGGGACGTCGTGCCCGACTGGTCCGGCGGGACCCGGCTCGGGGAGGGGCTCCAGGTGTTCTTGCAGCGGTGGGGCCAGCGCGGCATGGTGCGCGGTGCGGTGGTCGTGGTCTTCAGCGACGGCTGGGAGCGCGGCGACGCGTCCCTGCTGGCGTCGCAGATGCAGCGGCTGCACCTGCTCGCGCACCGCGTGGTCTGGGTCAACCCGCACAAGGGCGCGGCGGGCTACCAACCGGTGCAGGCCGGGATGGCTGCGGCGCTGCCGTACGTTGACGACTTCGTGGCCGGTCACTCGCTGGCCGCGTTCGAGAAGGTGCTGGAGGTGGTGGCCCATGCGTGAGGTGCTCGAGCAGCTGCTCCCGTGGTGGGAGTCGGGCGAGACGGTCGGCATGGGCACGGTCGTCGCGACCTTCCGCTCCGCGCCACGTCCGGCGGGCGCGTCGATGCTCGTCGGGCCCGACGGCTCGGCCGTCGGGTCGGTGTCCGGCGGGTGCGTCGAGGGCGCGGTCTACGACCTCGCCCAGACCGTGGTCGAGGCGGGCGACCCCGTCCTCAAGCGCTACGGCGTCTCCGACGAGGTCGCCTACGAGGCCGGCCTGACCTGCGGCGGCATCCTCGACGTCTACGTCGAGAAGGTCGACCGCGAGACCTTCCCCGAGCTCGGCGAGGTCGCGGCCGACGTGGCCGCCGGCCGGCCCGTCGCGGTGGCGACGGTGGTCGAGCACCCCGACCCGGCGTACGTCGGGAGGCGGGCGGTCGTGCGCCCCGACGAGTCGCTGAGCACCTCGCTCGGCTCGGCGCGCATCGACGACGCCGTCCGCGACGACGCGCTCGGGCTGCTGGCGAGCGGGCACAGCGCGACCCTCGGCTACGGCCCCGACGGCGAGCGGCGCGGTGAGGGCATGCGGGTCTTCGTGTGGGCGTTCGCCCCGGCCCCGCGGATGATCGTGTTCGGGGCGATCGACTTCGCCGCCGCGGTCGCCTCGGTCGGGGAGTTCCTCGGCTACCACGTGACCGTGTGCGACGCGCGGCCCGTCTTCGCGACCGCGACGCGCTTCCCCGACGCCGACGAGGTGGTCGTCAGCTGGCCGCACAAGTACCTCCGGGCCGAGGCCGACGCCGGCCGCATCGACGGTCGCACGGTGCTGGCCGTGCTCACCCACGACCCGAAGTTCGACGTGCCCCTGCTCGAGGTGGCGCTGCGGCTGCCCGAGGTCGCCTACATCGGTGCCATGGGGTCGCGGAAGACCCACGACGACCGTCTGGAGCGGCTCCGCGAGGCGGGGGTCACCGACGAGGAGCTGGCCCGCCTGTCCTCCCCGATCGGGCTGGATCTCGGCGCCAGGACGCCCGAGGAGACCGCAGTGTCGATCGCCGCGGAGATCATCGCGCTCAAGTGGGGAGGCAAGGGTGAGCGCCTCGGATCGCTCGACGGACGCATCCACCACGCCAGCCACGACGTCGCATCTGTGACGACGGCGTGACACTGCCCTTGTGAGGCGGGTCACAGCCGGGTAGGAATGACCTCCAATGACACGTCACTCGATCTTGGAGGTCTGATGCGGATCAGCGTCACCGTGGATGGTGCGAAGTACACCGACGACGTAGAACCACGCACGTTGCTCGTCCACTACCTCCGGGAGCAGCTCGGCAAGACCGGCACCGTGGTCGGCTGCGACACCAGCAACTGCGGCGCGTGCACCGTGCACCTCGACGGTCGCAGCGTGAAGTCCTGCAACATGCTCGCGGTCCAGGCCGACGGCCACGAGGTGACCACGATCGAGGGCCTCGCCCAGGACGGCGAGCTGCACCCGATGCAGGCGGCGTTCCGCGAGTGCCACGCCCTCCAGTGCGGCTACTGCACGCCCGGCATGATCATGCAGTCGATCGACCTGCTCAACGAGAACCCCAAGCCGAGCGAGCAGGAGATCCGCGAGGGCCTCGAGGGCAACCTGTGCCGCTGCACCGGCTACCAGCACATCGTGCGCGCCGTGCAGACGTGCTCCGGCCAGCAGGTCGACGACGTCCCCGTGTTCGAGGGGGGTGCGGCATGACCGCCACCGCCGAGCGTCCCAGTGGCGAGGTCGGGCTGGCCCGACGCCGCAAGGAGGACCAGCGCCTGATCACCGGTCGCACCAAGTGGACCGACAACATCCAGCTGACCGGCATGCTCCACGTCGCGATGGTGCGCAGCCCCTTCGCAGCCGCCTCGATCACCTCGATCGACACCGCGGCCGCCAAGGCGGCGCCCAACGTGGTCGCCGTCCTCACCGGGGCCGACGTCGCCGGAGAGCAGGGCGTGCTCATCACGGCCTGGCCGCTGAGCGACGAGCAGAAGTCGCCCCAGCACGACCCGATGGCGGTCAGCCGGGTGAACTTCGCCGGCGAGATCGTCGCGATGGTCATCGCACGGTCCGCGGCCGAGGCGCGCGACGCCGCCGACCTCGTCGAGGTGGAGTACGACGAGCGCACGCCCGTGATCGACCTGCGGGCCGCTGCCGCCGACGAGGCCCTCGTGCACGACGACCTCGGCACCAACATCTCGGCCGTGTGGACGCTCGACTCGGCCGCGCAGGGCTCGGGCAGCGACGTCGACGAGGCGATCGAGAAGGCCCGCAGCGAGGGCATCGTGATCGAGCGGGAGTACGTCAACCAGCGCCTGATCCCGGCCTTCATGGAGCCGCGCTCGTGCGTGGTCGACCCGACCGGGGAGCAGATCACCATGTGGTCGGCCACCCAGGTGCCGCACATCCTGCGGTTCGCGCTGGCCGCCACGACCGGCGTGCCGGAGTCCAAGATCCGCGTGATCGCACCCGACGTCGGCGGTGGTTTCGGCGGCAAGCTCGCCGTCGCCGCGGAGGAGTGGCTGGTCTGGCTGGCCGCCCGCAGGCTCGGCAAGCCGGTCAAGTGGACCGAGACCCGCAGCGAGTCGCTGGTCTCCGGGCACCACGGCCGCGACCAGATCCAGCGCCTCACGCTCGCGGCGACCAAGGAGGGCCGGGTCACCGGCCTCAAGGTCGACCTGCTCGCCGACCTCGGCGCCTACGCCGCCCTCGTCGGTGGCGGTGTGCCCGTGCTCGGGGCATGGATGTTCAACTCGATCTACAAGTTCGACGCCTACCGCTTCACCACGACCAACGTCTACACCAACAAGACCTACGTCGACGCCTACCGCGGCGCCGGTCGCCCCGAGGCGACGTACGCCATCGAGCGGCTCATGGACGAGCTCTCGGCCGAGCTGGGCAAGGACCCGCTCGAGGTCCGCGAGATGAACTGGATCAAGCACGAGGAGTTCCCGTTCACCACGGTCGCGGGCATGACCTACGACTCGGGCAACTACGAGGAGGCCACCGCCAAGGCCAAGGAGATGTTCGGCTACGACGCGCTGCGGGCCGAGCAGGAGCAGCGCCGGGCCAGCAACGACCCCGTCCAGCTGGGCATCGGCATCTCGACCTTCACCGAGATGTGCGGCCTGGCTCCCTCGCGGATCCTCGGCCAGCTCAACTACGGAGCGGGCGGCTGGGAGAACGCCGAGATCCGGATGCTCGCGACCGGCAAGGTCGAGGTCATCACCGGCACCTCCCCGCACGGCCAGGGCCACGAGACCGCGTGGTCGCAGATCGTGGCCGACAAGCTGGGCGTGCCGTTCGACGACATCGAGGTGCTGCACGGCGACACCCAGGTGTCGGTGCGCGGCCTCGACTCCTACGGCTCCCGGTCGCTGGTGGTCGGTGGCGAGGCGCTCGTGCGTGCCGCCGACAAGGTGATCGACAAGGCCAAGAAGATCGCGGCCCACGTGCTGGAGGCCAACGAGGACGACCTCGAGTTCTCCGGCGGCTCCTTCTCGGTCAAGGGCACCGACAAGGGCGTGGCGATCACCGAGCTGGCGACCGCGGCGTTCACCGCGCACGACCTGCCCGAGGGGCTCGAGCCCACGCTCGACGCCGCGGCGGCGTTCGACCCGGAGAACTTCTCGTTCCCGCACGGCACCCACCTGTGCGCCATGGAGGTCGACACCGAGACCGGGGCGACCAACATGCGCTCCTACGTCTGCGTCGACGACATCGGCACGATCGTCAACCCGCTGATCGTCGCGGGCCAGGTGCACGGCGGTCTCGTCCAGGGCATCGCGCAGGCGCTCTGGGAGGAGGCGGTGTACGACGAGTCCGGCACGCTCGTGAGCGGGTCGTTCGTCGACTACACGCTGCCCACCGCGGCCGACACGATCTCGTTCAAGACCGGGCACACGGTGTCCCCGTCGACGTACACCTCGCTGGGCACCAAGGGGGTCGGCGAGGCCGGCTGCATCGCCTCGACGCCCGCCGTGGTCAACGCGATCGTCGACGCGCTGCGGCCCATGGGCGTCAACGACATCCGCATGCCCTGCACCCCTGAGCGGGTGTTCCGGGCGATCCAGGGAGGTGCCGGCGCGCACGAGCCCTCCGCAGGCGCGGCGCAGCCGCACTTCGAGGAGGGGTCGGGCAACGCCGATCCCGCCGCCGGCACGAGTGACGGGAGCGGCCAGTGATCCCCGCGGCGTTCGACTACAAGGCCCCGACCACGCTCGAGGAGGCCCTCTCGGCGATCGCCGAGGCCGGCGACGACGGCAAGGTCATCGCGGGCGGGCAGAGCCTGCTGCCGGTCATGAGGATGCGGATGAACGCCCCCGAGGTGCTCATCGACCTCGGCAGGGTCGAGGCGCTGCGCGGCATCAGCGACGAGGGCGACTCGATCCGGATCGGCGCGATGACGACCTACCAGGCCGTCCTCGACGATGCGTCGGTCACCGAGCACCTCCTGCTGCTGCACAAGGTCGTCGAGACCATCGCCGACCCGCAGATCCGTCACCGCGGCACGCTGGGCGGCTCGGTCGCCCACGCCGACCCCGCCGGCGACGTGGGCGCGGCGACCCTGGCGCTCGAGGCGACGATGGTGATCGCCGGCTCGGGTGGGGAGCGCGAGGTCCCGGCCGGCGACTTCTTCAAGGGTCTCTTCGAGACCGCCGTGGAGGAGGGCGAGCTGCTCGTGGCGCTGAAGTTCCCCAAGCACACCGGATGGGGCGCGCACTACGAGAAGTTCGTCCGCGTCGCCCACCAGTGGGCGATCGTCGCGGTCGCCGCCGCCGTCAAGGCCGACGGCGGCACGATCAGCGAGGCGCGGGTGGCGTTCACCAACATGGGTGACCGGCCCCTGCGGGCCGCGTCGGTCGAGTCGGCGCTCGCGGGCGCCTCGGCGACCGACGAGGCCGTGCGTGCCGCGTGCGCCTCGGCGGCCGACGGCACCTCGCCGCCGAGCGACCTCAACGGCGACGCCGACTACCGCAAGCAGATCGTGCCGGTGCTCACGCGCCGGGCCGTGCTCGCGGCAGCGGGGGCGTGAACGCGTGGAGCTGAAGCACAGCTTCAACGTCCCCGCGTCCCTGGCGGACACCTGGGCGGCGTTCGGTGACCTCGCGTCGGTGGCCGAGTGCTTCCCCGGCGCGACGGTCACCGAGTCCGACGGCGACACCTTCAAGGGCACGGCGAAGATCAAGCTCGGCCCGGTGGCCCTGCAGTACGCCGGCCACGGGCAGATCCTCGAGCGCGACGACGCCGCGCACACCATGAGGCTCGAGGCCAAGGGCACGGACAAGCGGGGCAACGGCACCGCCGGCGCGACCGTGTCCATGGCCTTCAGCTCGGCGGGGGGCAGCGAGTCGACGGTCGACGTGACCACCGACCTGGCGATCACCGGCAAGGCCGCCCAGTTCGGCGGCCGGATGATGCAGGAGGTCTCCGACAAGCTGCTCGGGCAGTTCGTCGACTGCCTCCAGACCCGGGTGGGGACGCCGTCTCCGGAGGCCGAGGCCGTGGGGGCCGAGGCCCCGGAGGCGACGCCGGCGACCCCCGAGCCCGTCGCGGGGGCCGCAGCGGCGCCGCCGCCGCGCGCCCAGGCGCCGCCGCCCGCTCCGCCGACGGACGACGCCCTCGACCTGGGGGCGACGGTCCTCCCGGTGATCGCGCGGATGTACGGCAAGCAGATCCTGGCGGGGATCGGCCTGCTCATCGTGCTGCGGTGGCTCTGGGGCCGCCGCCGCTGAGCCGTCAGCCGCGGGCCGCGAGGGTCTCGAGCAGGCCGGCCGGGTCCTCCACGGCCACCATGAGCTCGCGCAGCCGCACGGGCACGCCGATCACGCGTGCCCGAGCCTCCGGCGCGAGGCGCAGGCGCACGATGCCCGACGACGACCCGTTGACGAGCCAGCGGCCACCCCAGCCGTGCACGCCCCACCCGAGCAGCAGCGGGTGGGGCGTCTCGTCTGCGGAGACGACCTGGCCGAGCTCGAAGCGCGTGCGGAACCACGGGCCCATCCGCACCTCGACGTGCCCGGCGTCCACCTCGACGTACGACGAGCCGCGGGTCATGCCCAGCAGGTGGAGGGCCTTGTTGAGGCCCGTGAAGCGGATCGGGAACCTGGTCATGTCTCGAGCCTAGGAAGGGCCCTCCGCCCACGGCAGGGCCGGTCGGACGTCTGTGCCTAGGCTCGTGGGCATGGCTGACTTCGCCGGGTTCCCCGTTGCCGCGTTGGACTTCTACGACGACCTCGAGGTGGACAACACCAAGTCGTTCTGGGAGGCCCACAAGGCGACGTACGACGAGGCGGTGCGGGCGCCGATGGCTGCGCTCTGCGCCGCGCTCGAGCCGGAGTTCGGCGAGGCCAAGGTGTTCCGCCCCTACCGCGACGTGCGCTTCGCCAAGGACAAGACGCCCTACAAGACGCACCAGGGCGGCTTCGTGCAGGCGGGGCCGGCGACGGGCTGGTACGTCCAGGTCGCCGCCACCGGCGTGCGGGTGAGCGTCGGCTACTACCACGCGGAGAAGGACCCGTTGGCCGCGATCCGGGCCGGCATCGACGACGACCTCACCGGCGCGCAGCTGCTGCGCATCGTGAACAAGCTGCGCAAGGGCGGCTGGGAGCAGGGCGGCGAGACGCTGAAGACGACGCCGCGCGGCTTCGACGCCGACCATCCGCGGATCGACCTGCTGCGGCACAAGTCGCTGACCTTCTCCAAGGACTACGGGTTCGACGAGGTGATCCACACCCCCGCGCTGCTCGACCGGGTGCGTGCGGACTGGCGGGCTGGACGCCCGCTGGTGGAGTGGGTGGGGGAGCGCACCGGCTGAGGCCGATCGGCCCGGCGAGTCCAGCCGCAAGGACAGGACCAATGCCCTTGAGACGGGCCGTGTCCTGACCCAGGGTGGGGGCGTCGTCTCAGAGGTGGATATGGGTGGTTTCGTGTCACGTCGTCAGTTGGCTGCCGGTCTCGTGCTCCTTGCGACGGCGCTGGCAGGACTGCAGGCTCCCGCTGCTGACGCAGCCCCTCGCAAGGCGGGCGGCTACCGAATCGTCGAGTTGCCGTTCCCGGCGATCGCGCTCAACGACAACGGCATGGCTGTGGGAAACGTCGGCCCCGAGTCCAGCCCGCGGGCTGCCACCTGGCGCAACGGCCATCTGCGGGTACTGCCGCTGCCGGCGGGCGCGACGGAGTCTGTGGCCACGTCCGTCAACGATCACGGGATCGTGGGCGGCTACGTACAGATCCCCGGCACTGGTCGCCACGCCGTCGTCTGGGCGAATGGCCGGCCCCGCCTTCTTCCTGAAGCCGAGCCGTGGGACGACGGCCCTCCGTCGGAGTCCTACGTGCAGGCCGTCAACGACCGCGACGTCGCACTCGGTGCCGTTGACTTCGGCCTCGGGTGGTTCGTGACGGCGTGGCGCGGCGTCGACTCCGGACGTCCGTGGGCCGCGGGCGGCGGTGGCAAGTCCAATCCGAGGGCGTTCAACGACCACGGACTGGTGGTCGGCACGGACGGTACAGGGATGCACGCGGCGCGGTGGGCGATGTTCGACACCCCGACCACCTGGTTGAGGCCGCTCAACCCGGACGGCGAGGCGTGGAGCTTCGCCTGGGACATCAACAATGCCGGACAGGTCCTGGGCATCGAGAATGCCGAGTACCCGGTCCCCGGCGGGTGGAACGAGTTCGTCGTCAAGTCGATCATCTGGGACGCGTCCGGAGTTCCGACCGAGATTCCCCAGCCCACTGACGGCGGGTCCGCCTCGGCCGCTTGGATCAACAACCATGGGCTCATCGTCGGCACGTACACCTCTCCGAACGACGGCGCCTCCGAGGTGGCGTACTGGGCGGGCTCGCGGGTCGTGCGGACCGGGATCGCCGGCTACCCGGTGGACCTGAACGACAAGGGCGCAATGATCGTTCGCGACGGGTCACGGTCACTGCTCGTCACCCCGTGGCAGACGCGAGGGGTCCGCTCCGTGGCTCCCGTCACCGTTCAGCGGGCGGCGGGGACTGCCCAGACCGCCCAAGGGCTCGGCGGGCCTCAGCTGGGCGTTCTTCGACGTCAGGCATGTGTGGCGTGGACTTCTCCGCGACCGTGCCCGCTCGTTCGGGTGGATTGATCGCCTCGGTCGGAGTTTCGTGACACTCGCGACTGTGTCATTGACAAGTGTCACGATCGGGAGTGGACTGACGTCCTCGGCCCGGGGTGCCTCCGGGCCTCTCCCGAGAGGACTCCTGCTGTGCATGCAGAACGAGGTTCGCTCATGTCCCGGGGCGCCGCGGTCGCGGCGTCGCTGACGCTCCGCCCGGTCACCGAGGTGATCGACGTGGAACGTGCGTGGGGCGTGTGGCTGTCACGTCAGATCGTCGCCCGGAGCATGGCCGCGTTCGGCCCGACGCCGCGCGGCACCCGTGTCGAGAAGGTCGACGAGCGTCTCGGTGACGGTCGCCGGCTGGTCGGGGAGTGGGTGCGCGCCGCCGGCGTGCCCGCCGACGCCCCGGGAGCCGTGCTCTACCTGCACGGCAGCGGCTACGTCATGTGCTCCGCCGCCACCCACCGCGGTCTCGCCTCGCGGCTGTCGCGCCACACCGGGCTGCCCGTGTTCGTGGTCGACTACCGCCTCGCTCCGCGCCACCCCTTCCCGGCCGCGGCGGACGACGCTCGCACCGCGTGGGACTGGCTGCTCGACGCGGGCCACGACCCCGACCGGCTGGTCCTCGCGGGTGACTCTGCCGGTGGCCACCTCGGCGTCGACCTGGCGCTGGACCTCGCGCGCTCCGGACGCCGCGGGCCGGCGGCGATGGCCTTCTTCTCCCCGCTGTACGACGTCAGCCTGGGTCTCGCGGCCGAGCGCGAGAAGGTGCGTCGCGACCCCCTGATCTCCGCGGCTCGCGCCGCCCGGCTGGTCGGTCGCTACTGCGGCCACCTCGACCCCGACCATCCCCGGCTCCGGCTCGACGTCCGCTCGGGCCCCACCCTGCCGCCGACGCTCGTGCAGGCCGGGAGCGCGGAGATGCTCTCCGCCGACGCAGAGGCGCTCGTGTCGGACCTGCTCGCGGCCGGTGCGGCCGGCGAGCTCGAGCTGTGGGCCGACCAGGTCCACGTCTTCCAGGCCCTGCCGAGGCTCTCGCCCGAGGCCGGCCCGGCGCTGCGGCGAGCCGCTGGGTTCCTGCGCGACGCGGTCGACGCCGCGTCGTACGCCGAGGAGGCGATCGCATGAGGATCCCCGACGTCGTCCCGACCTCCTTGCCGGGCATCCCCGTGCTGCTGGCCGGCAAGCGGCGCAGCCACAACTCCCGCGCGGTCGTCACCGGAGCCGGGTCCGGCATCGGGCGCGGGTTCGCGCTCGAGCTCGCCCGGCGTGGTGGCCGCGTCGTGGTCTCCGACATCTCCGAGGAGCGCGCGCAAGCCGTCGTCGCCGAGATCGAGGCTGCTGGAGGAGAGGCCCTGGCCGTGCGGTGCGACGTCTCCGACGAGGCCCAGGTGCGCGAGCTCGCCTCCATCTCCGAGCTGTGGTTCGGCCGGGCACCGACGCTCGTGGTCAACAACGCCGGCGTCGGCATCGGCGGCACGCCCGTCGGGGGCGACCGGCTCGAGGACTGGGAGTGGGCCCTCGGGATCAACCTGTGGGGTCCCGTGCACGGGTGCCGGGTCTTCGCCCCGATGCTCCGCGAGGCCGGGCACGGCGGGATCATCAACGTCGCCTCGGCCGCCGGCTTCGCGGCCGCGCCGCAGATGGCGGCGTACAACGTCGGCAAGGCCGGCGTCGTGTCGCTCTCGGAGACGCTCGCCGCGGAGCTGTCCGGGACCGGGGTGCGGGTGACCGTGCTCTGCCCGACCTTCGTGAAGACCAACATCGTCGCCGACGGCCGGATCCCCGCCGAGGTCTCGCGCGCGGCCGACCTGCTGATGAAGCTCACCGGGTTCTCCGCCGAGCGCGTCGCCCGGATGACCCTGGACGGCCACGACCGCGGACGGCTCTACGTCGTCCCGCAGCTCGACGCGCGGCTGATCTGGACCGCCAAGCGGCTCGCCCCCGGGCTCTACGCCAAGGGTGCTGGGCTGCTCGGGCGGTTGGCGCCCGGGGGTGGTTTCGAGGCTCACTCCGTTCGCACCTCAACCAGCGTGGGTGCCGATCCCACCTCATCCACCGCCGGGAAGGACTGACCATGCCTGTCGAGCTCACCGAGATGCTGACCAAGATCAAGGACCGCCAGTGGGCACTGGCCGACATCGACTGGGAGGCGCCCGGCGCCGAGCAGATCACCGCCGAGCAGTGGCCCTCGCTCAAGGAGTTCATGGCCGACCTGGTGTGGATCGAGAACGTCGGCGCCCGCGGGTTCGCCGCGATGGCCAAGCAGACCGACGACCCCACGCTCAAGCAGATCTACACCTACTTCCACGCCGAGGAGCAGCGTCACGCCAACGCCGAGCTCGCGCTGATGAAGCGGTGGGGGATGCTCGAGGGCGACGACCTGCCCGAGCCCAACGTCAACATCCGGCTCGCGATCGAGTGGCTCGACACCCACGCCGACCGCATGCCGCTGTCGGTGCTCGGCACCGTGATCCCGATGCTCGAGGTGGCCCTCGACGGGGCGCTGCTGAAGTTCCTCCTCGAGGAGGTGCACGACCCGGTCTGCCACCAGGTGTTCGAGAAGATCAACGCCGACGAGTCGCGCCACCTCGCCGTCGACTTCGCGGTCCTCGACATCCTCGGGCACGCCAAGGTGCGGCGCATGGTGATCGACAGCGTCGGCTCGACGGTCAGCCCGCGCGTGCTCGTCGGTCTGCTGGTCTACATCCCGCTGCTCTCACGCATGCGCGACAACATCGTCGCGATGGGTCTGGACGAGCAGCGCCTCTACACCGCGATGAAGCGCTTCGCGAAGAACGGCGACCGCACGGCCGCCGTGCGCCTGCCGATCTACCAGTTCCTCAAGATCCACGCCGACATGGTCATCGACCGCGCGCACCCCTACCACCGCCTCGTCGGCGACCCGATGGTGTGGCTGAGCCGGCGCTACCCGCGCTTCCTGCTCAAGCCGATCCCGACCTGGTTCAAGGAGCTCACCCACGAGCCCGTCGCAGGACGTGAGGCGGCATGAGCGACCGTCACCACGACGTCGTCGTGGTCGGGGCAGGCTTCTCCGGCCTGGGCGCCGCGATCAAGCTCACCGAGGCCGGGGTCGACGACGTCGTCGTGCTCGAGCGGGCCGACGAGGTCGGGGGCACCTGGCGCGACAACACCTACCCGGGTGCCGCGTGCGACATCCCGTCGGTGCTCTACTCCTACTCCTTCGCGCCCAACCCCGACTGGAGCCGGGTCTACTCCGGCGGCGACGAGATCCAGGCCTATCTCTGCCACCTCGCCGACCGCTTCGCGCTGCGCCCCCGCATCCGCTTCGGTACGACGGTCAGGGGGCTCGAGTTCGACGAGCAGTCGGGCACGTGGTCGGTCGACACCGACCGCGGCACCTATGTCGCGAGGGCGGTCGTCCTGGCCGCGGGCCCGCTGTCGACGCCCGGCCTGCCCGACATCCCGGGGCGGACGTCCTTCGAGGGGCACACCATCCACTCGGCCCGCTGGGACCACGACTACGACCTGACCGGCAAGCGGGTCGCTGTGATCGGCACGGGCGCGAGCGCGGTGCAGATCGTGCCGGAGATCGTCGACCGGGTGGAGCACCTGACCGTCTTCCAGCGGACCCCCGGCTGGGTGATCCCGCGGCTCGACCTCGCCCTGCCCGGACCGCTCCGCGCGGTGTTCCGCGGGCTGCCGGCGACCCAGACGGGGACGCGCTACGCGGCGTACGCGATCCACGAGACGATGGCGACCGGCATGGTCTGGTCGACGCCGGTGACGACCGCCATCGAGCTGATCGCGCGGCGGCACCTGCAGAGCCAGGTGCGCGACCCCTGGCTGCGGCGCCAGCTCACGCCCGACTTCCGCGCCGGGTGCAAGCGGATGCTGGTCAGCAACGACTGGTACCCCGCGCTCCAGCGCGACAACGCCAAGCTCGTCACCTGGCCGATCGCCCGGATGAGCCCGGGCGGCATCCGCACCGCCGACGGCATCGAGCGGCGGTTCGACTGCGTGGTCTTCGCCACCGGGTTCGACGTGTCGACCACCGGCACGCCGGTGCCCGTGACCGGGACGGGCGGGCGGAGCCTGGCCGACGACTGGGCCGACGGTGTCTCGGCCTATCGCAGCGTCAGCGTGGCCGGCTACCCCAACCTCTTCCTCACCTTCGGGCCCAACTCCGGGCCCGGCCACAACTCGGCGCTGGTCTACCTCGAGGGTCAGCTGGCCTACCTGACGCAGGGCATCCGCCGGATCCTCGAGGACGACCTCGGGGTGCTCGACGTCCGGGCCGAGGTGCAGGAGCGCTACAACCGGCGCATCCAGCGCCGGCTGCGGCGCACGACGTGGAACTCGGGCTGCGCGTCGTGGTACCTCACCGCGGACGGCTTCAACGGCACGATGTACCCCGGCTTCGCCACGCAGTACCTCCGCCAGATGGCGACCTTCCCGGACCGCGCCTACACAGCCGTGGCGAGGACGGTGACCGAGGAGGAGAGGCCCCTGGTCGAGTCGGCATGACCCTGCCGCGCGGGCTCGCGCACCTGCTGCTGCGTGTAGCGTCGGGATCCTCCGACCGCGACCCACGCAGGGAAGGCGACGTGCCCGACTACCGCATCGACGAGCTCGCCTCCGCGGCGGGCATGACGACGCGCAACATCCGCGCCTACCAGAGCCAGGGCCTCCTGCCCCCGCCGCGCCGCGAGGGCCGGGTCGCGTTCTACTCCGACGTGCACCTGGTCCGGCTGCGGCTGATCGGGTCGCTGCTGCAGCGCGGCTACGGCGCGGCCCACATCGCCGAGCTCATCGGCGCCTGGGAGAGCGGACGTGACCTGTCCGACGTGCTGGGCATCGAGCGGGTGCTGGTGACCCCCTTCACCGACGACGTGCCGGCGTACCTCCCCCTCCGCGAGGTGCGCCAGACGCTCGGCGGGTCCAAGGCCGTCGCACGCGCCGAGGAGCTCGGGATCCTGCGACGCGAGGGCAAGGACCGCGTGCGCGTGGAGCGGCCGCGCCTGCTCAGCGCGATCGGCGAGCTGACGACGATGGGCGTCGGTGTCGACCAGTCGCTGCAGCTCTATGCGTCGGTGCGCCCGCGCCTGGACCAGATCGCCGACGAGCTCGTCGGCGTCGCGGTCGACGTGCTCACCGACCGCCAGCGCGAGGAGTTCAACCCCACCGACGAGGAGCTCGCCGCCCTCGTGCCCGTGCTGGAGCGGATGCGGGTCCTGGCGATGACCACCGTGACGAGCGGTCTCGCGCAGGCGCTGGAGGAGTCGATCGAGGGCGTGCTCGGCACCTGGTTCACGGTGCTGCGCGACCGCAGCGTCAGCGAGGGAGCGAGCCCAGCGGAGCGATCGTGACGCCGCTGCGCTCGCACACCCAGACCGGGTCCGGGCCGCCGATCTCGGGCTGGACGTAGAGCGCGTGCGGGTCCTCGTCGTCGCAGGCGCGGCACAGCGGCCAGCGCCCGGTCTCGTCGAGCAGCGCGTCCTGCACGTCCTGGGCGACCAGCCCGGCGGCGTAGGCCCTGCCCTCGGGCCACTGCTGGACCCACCAGCGGCGCGTCTCGAGCGCGTCCTCCAGGAGTGACACGACGTGGGCGTCGGCGACACCGGTCGCCTCCAGGTCGCGCAGCACCAGTGCGCGCGCGACCATCACAGCGTCCTCCGAGGAACTGCTCACGACTCGACCCTAACGTCGAGGCCATGGCGGCGTTGACTCTGTGAGGGCCGCGGGTAAGAGTGCAGGCGGACCCTCGCTACCAAGCGGGAGTGACGAACTCTCGGGGGAGTTGAGAATGACTCGCACCAATCCTGTCCGACGTCGCACCAGGGCCGCGACGGCCCTCGTCGTGGGCGCCACCATCGCGATGACGTTCGTGGCGCCGGGCGCCGCGAACGCGGCTCCGGCGCGCTATGCCGTGACGACCGTGCCGCTGCAGGCCGTGGCCCTCAACGAGACGGGGGTGGTCGCCGGCAACGTCACGCGGGACGGCGTCTCGCGCGCCGCCACGTGGGCCAAGGGCAGGCTCCGCGTGCTCCGGCTGCCCGCAGGCGCGACCAGCGCGGTCGCGAGCGACCTCAACGACTCCGGTCTCGTCGGCGGCACCGCGATCATCGACGGCCGCGGCCACGCCGTGATCTGGGAGGGCGGCAGGCCCACGCTGCTGCCCGAGCCGCCGCCGCTGCTCGAGGGCGACCCGGTCGACTCCCAGGTCACCGCGGTCAACGACCGGGGCGACGTCGTCGGCTCGGTCTATCGCGAGCCGCTCGGCTGGCGTGCGATCAGCTGGCCCGCGGACCAGACGTCGACCTCGTCCCGCGCCCGCGGCTACCTCCTCACCTCCTCCGACGCCAACACCACCGACCTCAACAACAGCGGCGTCGCGGTCGGCATCGGCGAGTCGGGCCGACGCGCTGTCCAGTGGTCGGCGCTCGGCCGCCCGACTCCGGCGCTCCAGCCGCTCCGGCCCGACCAGGTCATCGTGAGCGGGGCGCAGAGCGTCAACGACGCAGGCTTCGTCGTCGGAGCCGAGCTCGACGAGCTGCCGGAGGGCGGTGGGGCCTACTCCGCGGTCCTGTGGGGCCCCGACGGTGTGCCCACGACGCTGCCGCAGCCCACGTCCGACGGTGGCGCGCTGCCGGGCGAGATCAACGGCCGCGGCCAGATCGCCGGCGAGTACGCCGGCCAGGTCGTGCTCTGGTCCGACGGCCGCGTGCGGCTGCTCGGCGTGAGCGGATATCCGGTCGGCCTCAACGACGCCGGGACGATCCTCGTCCGTTCCGGTGACTCGTCGTCGCTGCTGACCCCGGGCCGCAGGACGTCCTCGGCCGCGATCGACTGGCGTCGCCCGGTCTGGGGCCGCTGGGCCCACGTGCAGGCCTCGCTCCAGGGTGCCCGCAAGGCGGCCTGGCAGCGCTGGTGGTCCCGGCACTGAGGCCGCGCCGGCGTCAGGCCGACGGGCGCCCGTAGCCCTCGAGCTTGCCCGGAGTCGTCCCGGCGTCGGTCCACGCCCCGAGGCTCACGACGGCGATGGCCGACGTGGGCAGCTCGACCCAGGCCCCGGTGAGCCGGTCGACGGCCTCCTCGAGCGCCGGGTTGTGGCCGACGAGGACCACGGTCCGCGCTCCGGCGGGCAGCGAGCGCACGACGCGCAGCACGTCCGACCCGTCGTGGGTGTAGAGCATCGAGGTCTCCCGGCACGGAGCCGTGTGCGGCATCTCCTCGCAGGCCACGCGCCACGTCTGCTGGGCGCGCTTGGCGGTGGAGACGAGCACGAGGTCGATCGGGTGGTGCCGGGCCAGGTAGCGACCCGTCTCGGCGGCCTGGCGCTTGCCGCGACGGTTGAGCGGCCGGTCGGCGTCACAGGCGTCGACCGACCAGTCGGACTTGCCGTGGCGCATCAGGACCAGCGTGTGGTCCTGCGGGTCGGTGTCGGCCATGGGCTCACTGTGCACCTGCGGGGTGTGGCTGTCGAGGTCCCGGCCTCAGGGGCGGTCGCGGTGGCGGTCACTGTGGTCGCGGTGACCGGCTCCCTGGCTGCGGTGTCGGCCCATTCGACGTACGCCGCCCTCGACGTGCCCGCGTGGGCGCCGCTACGGACATCGCCCTCGCGGAGATCGTGCTGCTCGACCTCGCCGTCGTGGCGACCTGGCGGGCGCACTGAGGTAGGGACCTCCGCGTATCGTCGCGCCCATGACCACCCCGCACCCGACCTACGAGCAGCTGGCGAGCATGCCCGCCTGTGTCGAGCAACCCGTCCCCCAGGCGTTCGAGGACGCCAACGGCCACCTCAACGTCCGCCACTACGTCGGCATCGCCAGCGAGGGGCTCGACGAGTCGCTGGTCGCTCAGGGCATCCCGACGATGTGGCCGGCGCAGGGCCACGCGATCTTCTCCGCGGAGCACCACCTGACCTACGTCGCGGAGCTGCGCACCGGCGACCGCCTGTCCGCGCGGGTGCGTCTCCTCGGGCGGTCCGAGCGCGCTGCGCACGCGCTGGTCTACCTGCTCGACGAGTCCCACGAGCGGCTGAGCTTCGTGATGGAGGAGATCTTCCTCCACGTCTCCATGGAGACGCGCCGCACCGCGCCCTGGCCGGAGGACGTGGCCAAGGCGCTCGACGAGCGGGTCGCTGTGGACAGTGCGCTGCCGTGGGAGCCTGACGTCTCGGGTTCCCTGCGCCTGCGCTGAGGCCCTCGTCGACTCAGACGTCGTGCTCGTCGACGATGGAGTAGGCGTAGCCCTGCTCGGCCAGGAACCGCTGCCGGTGCTGGGCGAACTCCGCGTCGACGGTGTCGCGGGTGACGAGGGTGTAGAAGCGGGCCGAGCGGCCGTCGTCCTTGGGGCGCAGCAGCCGCCCGAGACGCTGGGCCTCCTCCTGCCGTGAGCCGAAGGAGCCCGACACCTGGATCGCGACGGTGGCACTGGGCAGGTCGACGGAGAAGTTGGCGACCTTGGAGACCACGAGCAGCCTCTCCTCGCCGGTGCGGAAGGCCTGGAAGAGCCGCTCACGCTCCTTGACCGGCGTCTCGCCCTTGATCACCGGGGCGTCGAGCTCGGCGCCGATCTCGTCGAGCTGGTCGAGGTACTGCCCGATCACGAGCGTCGGCTCGTCGGGGTGGCGCTCGACGAGGCGCTTGGTGAGCCGGGTCTTGCCGCGCGTGCACGCGGCCAGGCGGTAGCGGTCCTCGGGCTCGGCCGTCGCATAGACCATGCGCTCCCCCTCGGGGAGGGAGACGCGGACCTCGATGCACTCGGCCGGGGCGATGTAGCCCTGGGACTCGATGTCCTTCCAGGGAGCGTCGTAGCGCTTGGGGCCGATGAGGGAGAACACGTCGCCCTCGCGGCCGTCCTCGCGGACCAGCGTCGCGGTGAGGCCGATGCGGCGGCGGGCCTGGAGGTCCGCGGTCATCCGGAAGATCGGCGCGGGGAGCAGGTGCACCTCGTCATAGACGATGAGGCCCCAGTCGCGGGCGTCGAGCAGCTCGAGGTGGGAGTAGACGCCCTTCCGGCGCGTGGTCATCACCTGGTAGGTCGCGATGGTGACCGGGCGGATCTCCTTCTTGGCGCCGGAGTACTCCCCGATCTCCTCGTCGGTCAACGACGTGCGCTTGATCAGCTCGTCGCGCCACTGCCGCGCAGAAACTGTGTTGGTGACAAGAATCAACGTGGTCGCCTTGGCCTGGGCCATCGCGGCCGCGCCGACGATCGTCTTGCCCGCGCCGCAGGGGAGCACGACGACGCCGGAGCCGCCGTGCCAGAACGACTCGACCGCCTCGGACTGGTAGGCGCGCATCCCCCAGCCGTCCTCGTGCAGGTCGATCGCGTGCGCCTCGCCGTCGACGTAGCCGGCGTAGTCCTCGGCGGGCCAGCCGAGCTTGAGCAGGGCCTGCTTGAGGTTGCCGCGCTCGGAGGGGTGGACGACGACCGTGAGGTCCTCGACCCGGTCGCCGAGCATGCCGGCGACCTTCTTGGCGCGCACGACCTCCTCGAACACCGCGCGGTCGGTCGAGACCAGGACCAGACCGTGCACGGGGTGCTTCTCGAGACGGAGGCGGCCGTAGCGGTCCATCGTCTCCGCGACGTCGACGAGGAGCGCGTGCGGGACGGCGTACCTGCTGTAGGTCAGGAGGGTGTCGACCACCTGCTCGGCGTCGTGGCCGGCCGCGCGGGCGTTCCACAGACCCAACGGGGTGAGTCGATAGGTGTGGACGTGCTCGGGGGAGCGCTCCAGCTCCGCGAAGGGCGCGATGGCGCGGCGGCACTCGGCAGCACGCTCGTGCTCGACCTCGAGCAGGAGTGTCTTGTCCGACTGGACGATGAGGGGGCCGTCGTGCACCTGGTGAGTCTACGGACGACGTGCGGCAACTCACCGCGTGGGAGTTTGGGGCCGTCCGGGGGGCTTCCCTAGCCTGGAGGCATCATGCTCCACACCACAGCAACGTCCCTGTCGTCCGCCTCCGCAGCAGACCCGACCTGCGGTGACGGAGCCCTCGACCCGTGCCGCTCGGTGCTGTCCTGGACGGGCAACGCCGACGTGGCTCTTGCGTCGGGCTGGTTCGTCGAGCACGCGCTGATGCCGACCGTCACGATCGTCCTGCTGGTCGTCGGGGGCGCGATCCTCCGCTGGGTCGCCCACCGCAGCATCGACCGCGTCGTGGCGCGCGCCCAGGAGGGCGTCCTGCCCTCCAAGCTCGGCAGCTTCGGCCGCAGCAGCGTCGACGCCGACGTCCACCAGACCTCGCGTCGCGCCCAGCGGGCCAAGAGCCTCGGCTCCCTGCTCAAGAGCATCGCCAGCGGGCTGATCTTCGGCGTCGTCTTCATCATGTGCCTGGCCGAGGTGCGGGTGAACGTCGCGCCGATCCTCGCCTCCGCCGGTGTCGTCGGCCTGGCGCTGGGCTTCGGTGCCCAGGCGCTGGTCAAGGACTTCCTCTCCGGCATCTTCATGCTGGTCGAGGACCAGTACGGCGTCGGCGACGTGGTCGACCTCGGCGAGGCCAGCGGCACCGTCGAGGCCGTGGGCCTGCGGATCACGCGGCTGCGCGACGTGGACGGGACCGTCTGGTACGTCCGCAACGGCGAGATCATCCGCGTCGGCAACTCCAGCCAGAACTGGGCGCGCTCGGTCATCGACGTCGCCGTTGGCTACGAGTCCGACATCCCGACCGTCAAGCGGGTCCTCGAGGAGATCGCCGACGGCATGTGGCAGGACGAGGAGTTCCGCGGCCTGATCGTCGAGAAGCCGGAGGTCTGGGGCGTCCAGGCCCTCGACGCCGACCGCATCATCGTGCGGCTCGCGATCAAGACCGCCCCGCTGGAGCAGTGGGGCGTGGCGCGCGAGGCCCGCGAGCGGATCAAGGCGCGCTTCGACCACGAGGGCATCCGCATCCCGGTCGCGCCGATGGTCATGACCCCCAAGGCCTGACGGCTCCTCCCTAGGGTGGGGGTGTGGCCACCCCTACGAACCCGTCCTGGTCCCTCGCCGTCCCAGCGGTGGGGCTGGTGACCCTGGGAGTCACCTGGGGACGCGACCTCCCGAGCGTCGTGGCGGCCCTGGTCGGTGCCGTCCTCGTGGCGGCGGTGCTCGCCGCCGTCCACCACGCCGAGATCGTCGCGGCACGGGTGGGGGAGCCGTTCGGCACGCTGACCCTCGCGGTGGCGGTCACGGTCATCGAGGTCGCGCTCATCCTCACCCTGATGCTGACCGAGGCCGAGGACGCCGAGACCCTCGCGCGCGACACGGCGTACGCCGCGGTGATGGTGATCCTCACCGGCGTGGTCGGCGCCTGCCTGCTCGTGGGGACGATCAAGCACCACGCCCAGGACTTCAAGGCGTCCGGCGCCTCGGGGGCGGTCTCCGCGCTCACCGTGCTCGTGGTGCTCACGCTGGTGCTGCCGCGCTTCACGCGCAGCACGGACGGAGGGACCTACACCACCGCCCAGCTGCTGGTGATGTCCGCGATCGCCCTGGTGCTCTATGCCGTCTTCGTGTTCGTGCAGACCTCGCGGCACCGCAGCTACTTCCTGCCGGACGCCCCGGAGGACGACGACGACCTGGTCGAGGTGCCGCGGCCGACCCTCGGCACGACCCGTGTCAGCCTCGGTCTCCTCGTCGTGTGCCTGGTCTCCGTGGTCGGGCTGGCCAAGACCCTGTCGCCGACGCTGAAGGACCTGGTCTCGACGGTGGGAGCGCCCGCCTCGACCGTCGGTGTCGTGATCGCGGTCCTGATCCTGGCCCCCGAGACCCTCGCCGCGGTCCGCGCGGCGGCCGCCAACCGGCTCCAGACCAGCATGAACCTCGCCCTGGGCTCGGGGCTGGCGAGCATCGGGCTCACCATCCCGACGATCGCCGTGGCCTCGCTGATCCTCGACGTGCCGCTCGAGCTGGGGCTGACCGCGCCCGAGATCGTGATGCTGATCCTGGCGGTCTTCGTCTCCGGCATGACGGTGCAGCGGGGGAGGGTCACGGTGCTCCAGGGGACGATCCACCTGAGCGTCTTCGCTGCCTTCCTCTTCCTGGCGTTCGTACCCTGAGCCATGCACACCCGCCTCGTGCTCGGCTGGCTCCCGGGCTACCAGCGCTCCTGGCTGCGTGGTGACCTGCTCGCGGGCGTGACCGTGGCGGCGTACGCGATCCCCCAGGTGATGGCCTACGCCGAGGTCGCCGGGCTCAGCCCGGTCAGCGGGCTGTGGGCCCTGGCCGGCGCCCTGTTGGCCTATGCCCTGATCGGGTCGAGCCGCGTGCTCAGCGTCGGGCCCGAGTCGACCTCGGCGCTGATGACCGCCGCGGCGATCGGCGCGGTCGCGGGTGCGGGCGCGGACCGTGCGTCCTTCGCGGTGGCGCTGTGCCTCGGGGTGGCCCTGATCTGCCTGCTCGGCTGGGCGGTCGGGCTCGACCGGCTCTCCGACCTGCTCAGCCGTCCGGTCATGGTGGGCTACATGGCGGGCATCGCGCTCGTCATGGTCTCCAGCCAGTACTCCAAGCTCACCCGTCTGGAGATCGAGGGCGACGGCTTCCTCCCCGAGACCCGCAGCCTGCTGGAGCAGCTGGGCGAGGTCCACGTCCCGACGGTCGCGCTCGGCCTCGGGCTCGCGCTCGCGATGGTGGTGGTCAACCGGCTGCGCCCGACGGCCCCGGTGGCCCTCGGTGGGATGCTGATCGCGACCGCGCTGGTCGCGTGGACGCCGCTGGCCGACCAGGACCTGCTCACGATCGGGACCATCCCGTCCGACTTCCCGCGGCCGACGCTGCCGGCGCTCAGCGTGAGCTCGCTGTCGGCGCTGGTGCTCCCAGCGCTGGGGGTGGCGTTCGTGGCCTACTCCGACAACATCCTCACCGCACGCGCCTTCGCCCGGAAGGGCGAGGACGTCGACGCGAGGCGCGAGCTGCTCGCGCTCGGTGCGGCCAACCTCGGCTCCGGGGTCCTCGCCGGCTTCCCGGTCTCCTCCAGCGGCAGCCGCACTGCGATCGCCTCCGCCGTCGGGGCCAAGAGCCAGGGAGCCGCGCTGGCGACCGTGGTCGCGGTCGTCGCCGCCCTGGTCACCCTGCGCCCGCTGCTCGCGGCCTTCCCGACCGCCGCGCTCGGCGCCGTCGTCGTGTACGCCGCCACGCGGCTCGTCGACGTCGCGGAGTTCCGGCGCTTCCTGTCGTTCCGCCACAGCGAGTTCCTGCTCGCGGTGGTGACCGGCCTCGGCGTGCTCGTG
This sequence comes from uncultured Nocardioidaceae bacterium, assembly GCA_964557235.1. Taxonomy (GTDB): domain Bacteria; phylum Actinomycetota; class Actinomycetes; order Propionibacteriales; family Nocardioidaceae; genus Marmoricola_A. The sequence goes on along the minus strand of CAZKZQ010000006.1, from coordinate 3,053 downwards.
CTCGGGGTCCTCGACGGCATCCTCGTGGCCGTCGTCCTGTCGACCCTGGACCTCCTGCGCCGCGTGGCACGCCCGCACGACGCCGTGCTCGGGTTCGTGCCCGACCTGGCCGGCATGCACGACGTCGACGACTACCCCGAGGCGACGACGATCCCGGGGCTGATGGTCTACCGCTACGACTCCCCGCTGTTCTTCGCCAACGCCGAGGACTTCCGCGACCGGGCGCTGCGCTCGGTGCGCGAGCAGGCCGACCCGGTGCGCTGGTTCGTGCTCAACGCCGAGGCCAACATCGAGATCGACGTGACGGCGGCCGACGCGCTGGAGTCGCTGCGGGCCGAGCTGGTCGAGGACGGGGTGGTCTTCGCGGTCGCCAGGCTCAAGCAGGAGCTGCGCGACGAGCTCGCCGCGACCGGCTTCCTCGAGCGGGTGGGGGAGGAGCGGATCTTCCCGACGCTGCCCACCGCGGTGGCTGCTTTCGAGGCCTCGCGGGACGCTGGAGGATGATTTCGTCAGTTTCTCCTCAACCTCGCCACGGAATCCATGGGGCGGACTGGATTCCGCGACGGATCCGAGGCAGCATGTGCGCATGCACGATCTGATCCCGCACTGGCTCGACAACGCCCCCTTCGCCGGCGGCTCCACCCGCTCCGGCGACGTCACCAACCCCGCGACCGGTGAGGTCACCGGTCGGGTGGCCTTCGCCTCCCGCGCCGACGCCGACCGGGTGATCGCCGCGGCGAGCGCTGCGGCCGCCGGGTGGGCCGCGACGTCGGTGACCGCCCGGACCCAGGTCGTCTTCCGCTTCCGCGAGCTGCTCAGCGCGCGCAAGGAGGAGCTCGCCGCGATCATCACCGCCGAGCACGGCAAGGTGCTCGCCGACGCCGCGGGCGAGGTCGCCCGGGGTCTCGAGGTGGTCGAGTTCGCCTGCGGCATCCCGCACCTGCTCAAGGGCGGCTACAGCGAGCAGGTCTCGACCGGGGTCGACGTGCACTCCAAGCGCCAGCCGCTCGGGGTCGTGGGCATCATCAGCCCGTTCAACTTCCCGGCCATGGTGCCGATGTGGTTCTTCCCGCTGGCCATCGCCGCGGGCAACACGGTCGTGCTCAAGCCCAGCGAGAAGGACCCGTCGGCCTCGATCTGGATGGCCGAGCTGTGGCGCGAGGCCGGCCTGCCCGACGGCGTCTTCAACGTCCTCCAGGGCGACAAGGAGGCCGTCGACGCGCTCCTGGAGCACCCCGACGTCAAGGCGATCAGCTTCGTCGGCTCGACCCCGATCGCGCGCTACGTCTACGAGACCGCGACCGCCCACGGCAAGCGCGTCCAGGCCCTCGGCGGTGCCAAGAACCACATGGTCGTGCTGCCCGACGCCGACCTCGACCTCGCCGCCGACCAGGCGGTCAGCGCCGGGTTCGGCTCGGCCGGCGAGCGCTGCATGGCCATCTCCGTGCTCGTCGCGGTCGGCCCGGTCGCCGACGACCTGGTCGCCAAGATCGCCGACCGCACCCGCGGCCTCCGCACGGGCGACGGCACCCGAGGCAGCGACATGGGCCCGCTGGTGACGCGGGCGCACCGCGACAAGGTCGCGTCGTACGTCGAGGAGGGCGAGAGTGCCGGCGCCAAGGTCGTCGTCGACGGCCGCGACGTGGTGGCCGACGCCTCCGGTGACGGCTTCTGGCTCGGCCCCACCCTGTTCGACCAGGTGACCCCGGAGATGTCGATCTACACCGAGGAGATCTTCGGCCCCGTGCTGTCGGTCGTGCGGGTGGAGACCTACGACGAGGCGGTCGCGCTGGTCAACGCCAACAAGTACGGCAACGGCGTCGCGATCTTCACCTCCTCCGGGGGTGCGGCACGCAAGTTCGAGCTCGACGTCGAGGTCGGCATGATCGGCATCAACGTGCCGATCCCGGTGCCGATGGCCTACTACTCCTTCGGCGGCTGGAAGAGCTCGCTGTTCGGTGACACCCACGCGCACGGCGTCGAGGGCGTCCACTTCTTCACCCGCGGCAAGGTCGTGACCTCCCGGTGGGACGACCCGGCCGTCCGTCCCGTCGGCGGGCTCGAGCTCGCCTTCCCGCAGAACAAGTAGGAACCCATGAGCCGCGCCTACGACCTCGACCGCGCCCACGTCTTCCACTCCTGGTCCGCCCAGGCGACGCTCGACCCGATGGTGGTCGAGCGCGCCGAGGGCTCCCGGGTCTGGGACGACCAGGGGCAGTCCTACCTCGACTTCTCCTCCCAGCTGGTGTTCACCAACATCGGCCACCAGCACCCCCGCGTGGTCAAGGCGATCCAGGACCAGGCGGCGAAGCTGTGCACGATCGCGCCGCAGCACGCCAACGACGCCCGTTCCGAGGCCGCGCACCTGATCGCCGGGCTGGCGCCCGAGGGCCTCGAGCACGTGTTCTTCACCAACGGCGGCGCCGAGGCGATCGAGCACGCCGTCCGCATGGCGCGGCTTCACACCGGCCGGATCAAGGTGCTCTCGCGCTACCGCAGCTATCACGGCGGCACCAACGTCGCGGTCAACGTGACCGGCGACCCGCGCCGGTGGGCCAGCGACTACGGCTCCGCCGGGACGGTCCACTTCTTCGGGCCGTTCCTCTATCGCTCGGAGTTCGACGCGACCACCGAGGAGGAGGAGTGCGAGCGCGCGCTGCGCCACCTCCGTCGCACGGTCGAGCTCGAGGGGCCGGCCACCATCGCAGCAATTGTCCTGGAGACAATTCCTGGCACCGCGGGCATCATGCCGCCCCCGCCCGGCTATCTCGCCGGTGTGCGCGAGCTCTGCGACGAGCACGGCATCGTGATGGTCCTCGACGAGGTGATGGCCGGCTTCGGCCGGGCCGGCACGTGGTTCGCGCTCGACCGCTACGACGTGACGCCCGACCTGATCACCTTCGCCAAGGGCGTGAACTCCGGTTACGTCCCCCTCGGCGGGGTCGTGGTCGGCGAGAGGATCTACGACACCTTCGCCCAGCGCGTCTATCCGGGCGGGCTGACCTACTCCGGCCACCCGCTGGCCTGTGCGGCCGCGGTCGCCACCATCGAGA
>CAZKZQ010000005.1:30674-38780 GCA_964557235.1 uncultured Nocardioidaceae bacterium | reverse complement strand
ACTGCGTGCCGAACCGGATCGCCTGGTTGCGGGCGCGCTGGGCCAGCCGCATGCCCGAGATGCCGCGCGGGAAGCCGAGGTAGTTGCGGATCATCGAGCTCGTGCCGGCCTGCCCGCCGATCGCCTCGGACTCGAGCACGACGGTCGACAGTCCCTCGCTCGCGCCGTACACCGCGGCAGCGAGGCCGGCCGGTCCGGCGCCGACCACGACGAGGTCCGCGACGGTGTCGACCTCGACGTCGTCGGGGCGACCGTAGAGCTGCATGGCCACGTCGCGGACCGACGACGCGACCGCCGGCTGCCGGTTGAAGGTCTCGACGACCGGGAAGCTGACCGGTCCCGACACCCGCGCGAGAATCTCCTGCCCCACCTCGGAGTCGGGGTCGTGCACGCCGTTGGGGGCGCCGATGCGGTCGAGGTAGTCGCGCACCTGCAGCGTCACCCCGTCGCGCACGGGCGACACGATCCGCACGCTCTCGACCAGCGGCTGCGCGACGGTCGAGCCCCAGTCGTTGAGCAGCTCGGTGACGGCGGTGTGGAACTCCTCGTCGCGGACGCCGCGGGGCATGAGGAGGTAGGCGTCGAACTTGCCCTTGACCAGGCCGTGGCGCAGCTCGTCGGCGTCGGCCGCGAAGCGCGACCAGTGCGCCGCGACGATGCGGCGGCTCGTCGGCAGCACCTGCCGCAGCTCGTGCATCGCCTCCAGCGGGGCTCGGCCGGGCAGGTCGCTGTCGGTGACGACGAGGGCGACCTGGACCCCGGAGGAGCGCAGCTCGCGCGCCACCTCGAGGGCCTCCTCGGCGGAGCTCGCGGTGTGGAGGGAGTACTCGCGGGCATAGCGGCCGAGCTGCCCGGCCAGCACGTCGAGGTGCTCAGCGCTGACCACGAGGATCGCGGGGGAGTCGGCGGTCGGGCCGGTGGGGACGGCCGGGTCGACGGGGTCGGAAGGCGTCGGGCTCACGCACCCATCATGACGGTCGAGGACGAGCCCCCGCCCGGGCCGCCGAGGTCGAACGCCACGGGCAGCGTGACCGTCACGGTGAGGCCCTCGCCGGGTGGTGACGAGGCCTCGATCGTGCCCCCGTGCCCCTCGACGATCGCGGCGACGACGGCGAGGCCGAGACCCGTGCCGTTGGCGACGTGCCCCTCGGCGTTGCTCGCGCGGTAGAAGCGGTCGAAGATCTGGCCGACCTCGTCGTGCGGCACACCGATGCCGTCGTCGGCGACGACGAGTCGGGCCCTGCTCGCATCACCCGTGTCCGGGCCTGCGAGGACCCGGACCACGCCCCCGCGGTGGGAGTACTTCAGCGCGTTGTCGAGCAGGTTGTCGATGACCTGACGCAGCCGGACGGGGTCGGCGTCCACCACGACCGAGCGGGACGACAGCTCGATCGCGAGGCCGCTCTCGCGGGCCTGCGTGAAGAAGTCGGCGCAGGCGGTGGTGACCACCTCGTCGAGGTCGACCGGCCGACGCTCCAGCCCGACCGCCCCGCTCTCCAGGCGGCTCAGGTCGAAGAAGTCCGACAGCAGCAGCTCCATCTGGCGGCTCCGGCGGCTGATCGCGTCGAGCCCACGAAGGCGCACCTCGACCGGGAGGTTCTCGTCCATGAGGTGCTCGGCGTAGCCGCGGATGATCGTCAACGGCGTCCTCATCTCGTGGCCGGCGATGGCGAGGAACTGGCTGCGCTGCTGGTCCAGCACCTTGCGTCGGTGGACGTCGGAGGTGATCCCGTCGACGTACACGCGGGCTCCGTCCCTGCGCGGGAACGCGCGGGTCCAGACCCAGCGGACGCGGTCGTCCTCGAGGCGGATCCGCACCTCCACCTCGGCGGCGTCGCCCCAGGAGAGCGCATCGAGGAAGGCCTCGAGCCGCGGCAGGTCGTCCTCGACCGTCCGCTCGCGCAGCTGTCGTGCGAGGTCGTCGCCGGCGCGCAGGGTCTCCAGCCCGGGGACACCGGGCTCGCTGCCGTTGACGAAGACCAGCGGCAGGGTCCCGTCGAGACGGACCTCCGCGGTCCAGATGAAGTCCTCGAGGCACGTGGTCACGCCGCGCAGCTGCTCGTCGGCCTCGCGGGCGCGACGCTCGGCGTCGCTGCGGCGCAACGTGAGCACGTGCACGACGACGGCCATCAGCATCGTGAGCAGCAGCCCCACCGCGACGAGCGGCCAGGGCGACCAGCGCATCAGCGGGGCGACCCGGTGCGAGGCGGCCGTCGAGGTCACGGTCCAGACCCGTTGGGCGACCGCGACGGTGCTCGTGGTGCTCAGGTCCGGCTCGTCGGGGTAGTCCGCGTCGACCTCGGCGACCTGCACGGGCCTGCCGGTCGGGTCGTCGGCGGTCAGCCGGGCCCCGATCACGCCCTGCGCCGTCCGGGCCATCACGCCGCCGGCGAAGTCCTGCCCGCGGATGCCCATGAGCACCCACCCGCGCAGCTCGCCGGCGTGCCACACCGGCACGGTGATGGAGAACGACGACTGCCGCTCCTCCGGCGGCAGCTCGGCGTCGATGAGCAGGGTGTAGGGCGGCGTGATGGAGGTGCGGTCCTCCTGCGCTGCCTCCATCATCGCGGCGTACGGCGCGGGCGCGGCCGCGATGTCGAGCCCGGTCCGCGTCTGGGTGGCACCGTCCAGCGGCTCGCTCATGATCGAGAAGACGTGCTCGTCGACGTCGGGGGCCGCGGTCAGGGTCAGCCCGCTCGCACCCAGGCGACGCCAGCGACGCTGGAGCGCCTCGATGCCGTCGTCGCGCACCGGCGGCGCGAGGAAGGCGATGCTGGTCGCCCCGGCCAGGCCCATGGTGTGCAGGGGAGCGGTGGCGGCGTCGAACTGCGCCTGGGTGAACCGCCGGGTCGAGCCGGCCGCGGACGCGACCAGGGTCAGGGCGTCCTCGTAGCGGTCGACCTCGCTCTGCACGACCTGGGTCACCAGGGACGCCCGGCGGTCGAGCCGCTCGTCGGCGGAGGCCCTCAGCTCGGACTGGGTGAACACGCCCAGGGCGGCGGTGGTGACCAGGCCGGCGACGAGCACCGTGACCGTCGGCCAGGCACGGCGCAGGTCACGGAGCATGCCGTGAGCGTAGGTGGGCTGGGAGGGCGGCGAGTCCCAACCGGACCACAAGCAGGGACCAAGGTCCCCTAGTCATCATCCGACCAGGTCAGGCGGGGTGTGTCTCATCGGCGAGCAGGCGGCGCACCCGCGGTGCGACCTCGGTGCCGTAGAGGCGGATCGCCTCGAGCAGGTGCTCGTGGGGGAGCGGGCCGTTGGCGTACTTGAGGTCGAAGCGCACGGCCCCCAGGACCCGCAGCGTCTCGGCGATCCGCCGCGCGACGGTGTCGGGCGATCCGACGAACACCGCGCCCCGGTCGGCCTCGGCCTCGAACTGCTCGCGCGTGGTGGGCGGCCAGCCGCGCTCGGCCCCGATGCGGTCGCGGTTGGCCTTGAACGGGCCGAACAGCAGGTCGCGGGCGGTCGCGTCGTCCTCGGCGACGAAACCGGGCGCGTGCACCCCGATCGGCTGCGGCGGGTGGCCGAGCTCGGCGAGGGCGCGCCGGTGCAGGTCGGCGTACGGCGCGAAGCGGGCCGGGGCGCCGCCGATGACGGCCAGCATCATCGGCAGGCCGTGGCGGGCGGCGCGCACGACGGACTCCGGTGACCCGCCGACGCCGACCCAGGTGGGCAGGCTGCCGCGCTCGGTCCGGGGATGGGCGCGCTGCCCGGTCAGCGGCGGGCGCACGGTGCCCTCCCAGGTGACCGGGCCCTCGCGGCGGAGCTCGGTGAACAGCGCGAGCTTCTCCTCGAAGAGGCGTTCGTAGTCCGCGAGGTCGAAGCCGAACAGCGGGAACGACTCGGTGAACGAGCCGCGGCCCACCGTCACCTCGGCGCGGCCCTCGGAGAGCGCGTCGAGGGTGGCGAAGCGCTCGAAGACCCGCACCGGGTCCTCGGTGCTGAGCACGGTCACGGCCGTCCCGAGCAGGATGCGCGACGTGCGGCCGGCGATGGTCGCGAGGACGACGTCGGGGGCCGAGATCGCGAAGTCGTCGCGGTGGTGCTCGCCGAGCCCGATCGCGTCGACGCCGACCTCGTCGGCCAGGACGGCCTGCTCGACGACGTCGCGCAGCACCTGGGCCTGGGTGGCGCCGTCGGTGACGTCGCCGAAGGTGTCGAGACCGAGGACGGGCCTCACGAGTCGGTGACCTGCAGGATGCCCAGGCACATCTCGTCGGTGCTGCCCTCGCCCCAGACGACGTAGCGCTCCTCCTGGCCGTCGAAGGCGGGCAGCTCGTCGCGGATCGACTGGTCGTGCCGGCAGGTCACGCGCACCTCGTCGCCCGGGCCGACCTTCATCGGCCGGACCGGTCGGGCCTGCTGGTTGTCGAAGTCCCAGACGCCGATGTCCAGCAGCGTGCGGGCGTCGGCCCGACCCGGGTTGACCTCGATCCTGATGCTGCGCCCGAGCAGGTGCATGTGGCCGGCCGCGCCCATGATCGTCTGCTCGTGGTTGATCCGTCGCGTGCACGAGGTGGTCGGCGACGCCTTGATCTCGGTGCCGCAGAGCAGGTGCAGCAGGTTCGCCGCGGACCCGGCAGCGCCGAACCGCTCCTGCACGTCGGCGACCGCCTCGTCCCGGTCGCACAGCTCGTTGCCGGCGTGCGCGGGCCGGCAGGGCAGCTCGACCGGGGCGGGCAGCAGCATCGTCGAGACCGGGGTGATCGCCGAGCCGTCGGGTGCCTCGTCGGCGACCCGCAGCCGTGCCGCGGAGACGTCGGGACCGTCGCCCACGAGCAGGTTGTAGTGGACCTGCATGACGATCCGCGAGCCGGCCGCCAGGCGCGTGCCGAAGCCCGGACGCATCGTCGACTCGAGGCCGCCGGGCGCCCAGGCGCCGAGCCACGGCGCGTCGTCGAGGCCGCTGGCCCCGCCGCCCATGCCGGGCCCGCCGAAGCAGGTCCAGCCCTGTCCGCTGGTCGCGGCGTCCTGGTCCTCCGCCTGGCGGACGTGGTCGGGCGGGACCTCGTAGAGGATCACGTGGTGCACGACGTCGGCGTTGCCGGGGCGGACGTCGACGCCGGTGATGAACGTGTCCGCGTCGAGCCCGGGGTCGAGCAGGAAGCAGCGGTAGTCGTCGGTGCCGCCCGGCGTCGGGGGCGCCGGCGTGTAGGCCTCCGGCATCTCCAGGTCGAGGCGGCGCTCGCCCGTGCGCAGCGGCTTGTCGGGGGCCGAGACGACCTGCCCACCGTGCCCGTCGGGCTCGGTGCCGGGGGCCGGCGTGGACGAAGGCGTCGAGGTGGTCACGCTGCGTGCCGAGCGTGCCTCGCCCTCGGGCCCGCACGCGGCGAGCAAGCCGGCCAGCAGCAGGGCGGTGGCACAGGCGAGGAGGCGGGGACCTCGGGGCATGGCCCGAGTCTAGGCGGGACTCACGACCTTGGTCACTTGACCGAGATGCTGCCGAGGGCGAGGGTGCGGAGATGACCATCCCCCGCCTGACCCGAGTCCCGCGCGTGATCCGCGCGCTGCTCGTCCTCCCGCTCCTCGTCCCGCTCACCCAGGTCGCTCCGGCCGAGGCCAAGCCGGGCGGACCAGCCGACCCGGCGCGCACCGCGACCGTGATGACCCGCAACCTCTACCTGGGGTCCTCGCTCGACGGCATCATCGCGGCGCTGACCTCGGGCGACCCGGGTGCCGTCGTCACTGCGGCGACCACGACCTGGCAGACCGTCCAGGCCTCCGACCCGGCCGAGCGCATGGGCGCCATCGCCGACGAGATCGTCCGGGCCAAGCCGCTGGCCGTCGGGCTCCAGGAGGTCAGCGAGTGGTCGACCTTCGCCTTCGACCCGCAGACCCAGCAGGTCGTGTCCGGCCCGACCGTGCGCTACGACTTCCTCGACCTGCTCCTCGACGCGCTGGCCGCACGCGGGGTGTCCTACCGCGAGGTGCCCGGGGCCACCTCGACCAACTTCACCTCGACCCCGATCCCGATCGTCGTGGACCAGCCCTTCCCGACCCAGGCGGTCAAGCTGGTCGACCGCGACGTGATCCTGGTGCGCGACGGGGTCAGGACCTCCAACGCCCACCACGGCAACTTCCGGACCGTGCTGGCGCCCCCGCTCGCTCCGGTCCGCGCCGACCGCGGCTGGGGCTCGGTCGACCTGCGCAAGGCCCACGCCGTCTTCCGCTTCGTGAACTCCCACACCGAGGCGTGGGGCCCCGAGGAGCTGCGCATCGGCGAGGTGCTCGAGCTCTTCGCCGCGCAGGACGCGATCACCGCGCAGACCGGCGCGCTGCCGACGGTCTACGTCGGCGACTACAACTCACCGGCGCCCTCCGGCGGCGGCTACCAGACCCTGCGGTCGCGGCTGTCCGACCTCTGGCTCGACAGCCACGGCGGCGTCGCCGGGCCGGGCTCCGACACCTGCTGCTTCGGCGGGCTGCTCGACGACCCGACCAACCCGCTCGACAGCCGCATCGACCTGCTGCTGGGCACCGCGGGGATCCGCGCGCTGTCGTCGTACCGCATCGGCGACCGACCGGTCGACCTGCCGGGCGAGACCTGGTGGGCCTCCGACCACGCCGGGGTCGTCGGCACCTTCGTCGTCGACGGTGCGCGCTGACTCGTGACGTGATTGTGCACTGAAGCACACGACATTGGGCGTGACCCGGGACCGACCCGGGTCGTTGTCCCGGCATGCTTCTCCGCCGTCGCTCACGCCTCGCCGCCGCCGCCCTCGCGCTGACCTCCCTCGTGGGGGCCGCGGGGGCGGCGACGGGCGCCGCCGTCGTGCCCATCCCGCCCGGCCCGGCCGACGCGCTCGCGCCGTCGTTCATCGGCCGGCCGGCGACGGACAGGCCGATCGACGCCTTCGACGTGCCGCGGCACCCGTTCATGGCGCGCACCGGCTTCAACTCGATGCACAACGACGCCTACGCCACCGACGCCTACCAGGGCGGCGGCCCGCTCGGGCGTGACCTCCAGGTCACCAGCGCGACGTACGGCGTCGTCGAGTGCGCGACCGTGACCTTCGACAGCCGTGGCCGGCTGGTCGGACTCTGCGGCGGGCTCGACGGGTTCCAGCTCATGCTCATCGACCCCGACACGCTCGAGGCGAAGGCCACGATGCAGACCTCGCAGCGCGACCTGACCTCGGGCAACAACCCGCTCAGCGACCTGTGCGGAGGGGCGTACTTCTACCTCGACCACCGCGACCGCGCGATCGTCGAGACCGTCGACGGCACCGTGCTCGTCGTGCAGGTGACCGAGGACGGCTTCACGCAGAAGCGGACCTACGACGCCAACGCCGCGATCCCCGACGGCGACTGCCTGATCGCGCTCATGCCCGACTGGGACGGCCGGATCTGGTTCGTCACCAAGGCCGGCGGCGTCGGCACGATCGACCGCTCGACCGGCAGGGTCCGCTCGCTGCGCCTCCCGGGGGAGAAGATCGTGAACTCCTTCGCCACCGACGAGACCGGCGGCGTCTACATCGTCAGCGACCACGCGCTCTACCGCTTCGACGCGACCGCGGCGGGGGCGCCGAAGGTGACCTGGCGCCAGCGCTACGACCGCGGCTCGGTGCAGAAGCCCGGCCAGCTCTCCCAGGGCTCGGGCACCACGCCGACCCTGATCGGCGAGGACCTGGTCGTGATCACCGACAACGCCGACCCGCGGATGCACGTCGTGTCCTACGACCGGCGCCGCGGGGTCTCCGGCCCGCGCAAGGTGTGCTCGGCCGCGGTGTTCGCCAAGGGCGCGTCCGCGACCGAGAACAGCCTGGTCGCGGCGGGCCGCACGGTCCTGGCGGAGAACAACTACGGCTACGAGGACCCGTCCTCCACGATGCTCGGCCGCACCACGACCCCGGGCGTCGCCCGCGTCGGGGTGGGGCGGGGCAACTGCGGTGTGAAGTGGACCTCGAAGGTCGTCGCGCCGACGTCGGTGCCCAAGGTGTCGCTGAGGTCCGGGCTGCTCTACGTCTACGGCAAGCCCGGCGGCGACCCGACCGACCCGTGGTACTTCACCGCGATCGACGTGCGCACCGGCCGCACGGTCTGGCAGAGGCTGACCGGCACCGGCACGCAGTACAACAACCACTACGCCGCGATCTACCTCGG
>CAZKZQ010000005.1:10138-30574 GCA_964557235.1 uncultured Nocardioidaceae bacterium | reverse complement strand
CGGCGGCGAGACCGCCGGCCAGGACGGCGCGGCGGCGGGCGCGGATCCGGCGGCCGTCGCGGGTGACCCGGTCGAGGTCGAGGGGGGTGATGACGCTCGTGGCGTGCAGGGACTCGGTGAGCTCGTCGACGTTCATCGGCGGATCCCTTCGGTGAGGGCGGTCGGGGAGACGGGGGAGGCGGCGCGCAGCTTGGCGAGCGCACGGGAGGCGGTGCTCTTGACGGTGCCGACGGAGACCCCGAGCTCGGCGGCGACCTGGGCCTCGGAGGCGTCGAGGTAGTAGCGCAGCACCACGACGCGGCGCTCCCGCTCGCTGAGCAACGCGAGCAGGGCGGCGAGCTCGCGGCGCTGGGCGGCGGCGTCGAGGTCCGGGCTGCTCACCCGCTCGGGTGGGGCGTCGGTGAGCACCTCGCGGTGGCGGTGCCGGCGCACCCGGTCGATCTGGGCGTTCACCAGGCAGCGGCGGGCGTAGGCGTAGGGGTCGTCGCGGCGGATGCGCCGCCACACGGCGTACGTCCTGGACAGCGCGAGCGACGCGAGGTCCTCGGCGTCCTGCTGGTGCCCGGTCAGCAGCCAGGCCGCGTGCCGCAGTCTCGGCCAGGTGGCCCGTGCGAACTCCGCGAAGTCGTCCTGCTCCACGTGATCTCCCTTCGTCACCCACCTCAACGCAGGACGCCCCCCGCAGGTTGAGCGGCTCGCCGGGAGGTCACGTTTCGGGGGTCATCGCGGCGCGCGGGGGTGACGAATGTGACCAATGCGACCTAGGTTTCCCTGGGCGGTGGTCTCGGGCCGTCGCTCGTCTCACCCAGCGATGTCCGGGCTTGAGGCTCGGGCTCATGTCAGGAGCGTGCTCATGCGAACACCACGCCGACTAGTCGCCATCGGGGCGACCGTCGTCGTCACCGCAGCGATGTCCCAGGTAGTCACCGGGATGGACGCCGCCAGCGGTGCACCCCCGTCCTCCTCCAAGGCGAGTGGGCCGAAGGTCAACCCTCGTCTCGGCAACGGCCTCGGCCGTCTCGTCGCCGAGGCGCAGGGCGACAACCAGCGCGGTGCGCGGGGTCGACTCAAGGTCGACCAGAGCCGCCTCGCGATCCGCGACGGCAACGGTCGCGTCATGATCCACCTGACGCCCGCCAAGGGCGTCGACCGCACCGCCTTCCGCAAGGCCGCCGCCGCGCAGGGCTTCCGCCTCACCGCGACCGACGCCAAGACCGGCACGATCGAGGGCTTCGCGCCGCTGGGCAAGGTCAACGCGCTCTCCGGCATCGAGGGCCTCGGCACGATCGGGCAGACCCTCAAGCCCACGACGTACTCCGGTGACACGACCTCCCAGGGCGTGGAGTTCCAGCGCGTCGACGACGTGCTCGAGCGCGGCGTCGACGGCGAGGGCATCACCGTCGGCGTGCTGTCGGACTCCTACGACGGCGCCAGCGAGGCCGTGACCGGCGGTCCGATCGCCACGCACGCCGAGGACGACATCGAGTCCGGCGACCTGCCGGGCCCCGGCAACCCCGACGGCAACACGCAGCCGATCGTCGTGATCGAGGACTACGTGTCCGACGACGCGACGGACGAGGGCCGCGCGATGCTGCAGATCGTCCACGACGTGGCCCCCAAGGCCAAGCTCTGCTTCGCCACCGCGTTCAGCGGTGACGTCGGCTTCGCCAACAACATCCGCGCGCTCGCCGACCGCGACGGCCCGTGCAAGGCCGACGTCATCGTCGACGACGTGGGCTACTTCAACGAGCCCTTCTTCTCCGACGGCGTCGTCAGCGCCGCCGTCGACGACGTGAAGGCCGCGGGCGTCTCCTACTTCTCCTCCGCGGGCAACTCCGGTGACCAGAACGCCTGGCGCTCCGCGGTCAAGCTGACCCCGGCCGCGGACGTCGACCGGGTCGGGTTCGACTCCGGTCTGGACTTCTCCGACGTCGACCCCGCCCTCTACGCCGGTGGCGTGCAGGACATGGACCCCGGTCCCGACACCGACCTCGGCCAGACCCTGGCGTTCGGTGCGGCCGGCGGCCTCATCGACGTGCAGTGGAACGACCCGCAGGACGTCAACGGCCCGGACCTCAGCGACCCGATCTTCGAGGACTCCGGCACGCTCGACGCCGACAACACCGAGGACGGCGTGGACTTCACCTTCACCGCCACCCCGGACGAGGTCGGCAAGACCCTGCTGTTCACCGCCGACGGTGACCCGACCGGCACGGTCGACCTCATCCTCGACGTGACCACGCCGAGTGGCGAGGAGCTGGGCCCGATCGACACCGGCGGCTCGCCGGAGTTCCTGCCCTACACGGTCGAGGAGGCCGGCGACTACACGATCAACGTGGCCGGCTTCGGCGGCGCGACCGGTGACTTCACGGTCGAGGTCAGCGAGATCGTCGCCCCGTCGACCACGACGACGGACTTCAACGTCCTGCTCTTCGACATGGACGGCAACTACCTCGGTGCGGTCGGCGACGACAACACCCTGACCGGTCAGCCCAACGAGGTCTTCGGCCTCCCCGGCCCGCCGGACTTCTTCCCCGAGGTCCAGATGGTGCTCGCCAAGGCGACGCCCGACCCGACCCCGGTCACGGAGATCGCCTACATCAACAACGGCGACATCTACACCAAGGAGTACTTCGACCCGACCGCTCCGGCCACCTACGGTCACCCGACCGCGGCCGGTGCCAACGGCGTCGCAGCCTACGACCCGTTCCGGCCCTACGTCAGCGAGTACTACACCTCGCCGGGCGGTGCGCTGAAGTTCTACTTCAACCGCAACGGCCAGCGCCTGAAGAACCCGCAGACGCGCATGAAGCCGGACATCGCCTCCACCGACCGTGGGAACACCACGTTCTTCGTCGCCGACGACCTCCGCGACGACGACACGTTCCCGAACTTCGGTGGCACGAGCGCGGCTGCCCCGCACGCAGCGGCCATCGCGGCGCTGATGCTCGACCAGGCGGGCGGCCCCGGGTCGCTCACCCCGGACGAGGTGAAGTCCACGCTGAAGGCGACCGCCTTCAAGCACGACCTCGACCCGTTCTTCGCGACGGGGACCTCGGGCAGCATCCGCGTCTCGGCGAAGGGCGCGCCCGGTGACGAGCGCGACGCGACGCCGGCGTCGATGGACGACCCGAACTTCTTCCGGGTCCGCAACGGCAACGCCTCGCCGATCAAGTCGATCACCTTCTACGGCGGCTACGCCAGCCCGACCGCCCTGGGCCTGCCCGCGGGCAAGTCGGCCGGCCTCGTGTTCGACCCGCGTCCGCTGGCCGAGCCCGAGTCCTTCCGTGACGGTGGCTTCCCGTTCACCCTGGGCTACACCACGTCCGGCGTGGCCCGGAACAAGGTGACCGGTGCGGTGCAGTCGCGGGTCGACAGCACGCCGTTCTACCGGCAGCTGAAGGTCAGCTTCGGTCCGGGCCTGGGCCGCGGTCAGATCGCCATGTTCGGCATCGACCGTGACCTGCGGGTCCCCGGCCTGGCGACCTCGCCGGTCGAGGGCAACGGTGCCGACGAGATCGGCGGCGGAGTGTTCATCCCCCAGAACCGCGCGGTGGCGGAGGGGATGAAGTTCGTCGCAGTCCTGGCGAACGGCAAGACGGTCACCGGGCGTGTCGGGAACACGCTCGGCAACGGCTTCTCGCCGGTCGACGGGTACGGCGTCGCTGACGCCTACAGGGCGGTCTTCGCCAACTGACCGCTCAGTGCCACGAGGGCTCCCGGGTTCGCCCGGGGGCCCTCGTGTCGTTCACGACGGGACACCGTGGGGAGACTCGGGTCATGGACCCCGACGACCCCGACGACCCCGACGACTCGACGGCTGAGCGCTACCTCGTCGTCGACGGCCGACGCTGGCGCCGCTCGGACCCCTCGCTGCCGGAGGACGTCGAGGCGCGGCTCAAGCACCACCTGGGTCGTGGCCGCTCGGGCGTGCGGACGGCGAAGCGTGCCGGCGACGACGACGCGGTCGCGGCCGCTCGGCACGTCGTGCAGCTCGCCAAGGTCGGGCTGGGCGAACGGGGTGACCCGTGGTGGGAGCAGTCCGCCCGGGCCCGCACGCAGCGGTGGACCGAGGCGCTCGCCGAGCTCGACGCCGATGAGTCCTGACGGCCGGCCGGGTCGGTCCCTGCATGAGCGCGCGCTTCCACGTCCAGGTCGCCGACGGTGTCGAGCTGTGCGGGGAGTCCTTCGGCGACCCGGACGACCCGACCCTGCTCCTGATCGGCGGTGCGACCGCGTCGATGGACTGGTGGGAGCCGGACTGGTGCTCGCGCCTCGCCGACGCCGGGCTGCACGTCCTGCGCTACGACCACCGCGACACCGGTGAGTCCACCTCGTGGCCGGCCGGATCGCCGGGCTATGCCGCCGACGACCTCTCGCGCGACGTCGTGCGCCTGCTCGACGTGCTCGGCATCCCCTCCGCGCACCTCCTCGGGGTGTCGATGGGTGGTGGCATAGCGCAGGACCTCGCCGTCACCTCGCCCACGCGGGTCCGGTCGCTGGTGCTGGTCGCGACGAGCTGCGCCTTCGCCCGCGCCGGGTCCGAGCCGCTCCCCGGTCCGGAGGCCGGCCTGTTCGACGGACCCGAGGATCCCGACTGGACGTCCGCGGAGGCCGTCGCGGCCCACCTGGTGGAGGGGCTGCGGCCCTGCGCCGGCTCGCTCGGCCTCGACGAGGCCGCCGCCCTCGCGACCGCCCGCCAGGTGGTGGCGCGCACGAACGACGTGCGCGCGAGCCTGACCAACCACTGGGCGCTCCTCGGCTCCGAACCCGACTCCGACGGGCCCGCCCGCACGATGGCCGACGTCGCCGTCCCCACGCTGGTCGTGCACGGCAGCGACGACCCGATGTTCCCGCTGCCGCACGGCGAGGCGCTGGCGCGCGAGATCGCCGGGGCCCGCCTGGTCGTCGTACCCGGGATGGGGCACGAGGTGCCGCCGCGGGCGACCTGGGACCAGGTGGTGCCCGAGGTGACCGGCTTCCTCAGCCCTCGTCCGCGGCGAGGGTGAGGTCGACCATCAGCTCGTCGGCGAGCTGCTCGAGGGCGTTGCGCAGGCCCGCGCCGTCCGCCCCCGCGGGAGCCGCCAGCGTCGCGTGCGCCTCGAAGAGCAGCCCGCCCGCCATCGGCGCCTCGCGCACCTGGGTGGTCAGCTCCTCGATGCTGACCCCGGCCTGCGCGAGCAGGGCGGAGATGTCGGCGACGATGCCCGGCCGGTCCGCGCCGATCAGGTCGAGCGTCAGCCGGGCGCCCTCGCCCGGCTCGGGCGCACCGTCGGTGCGCTCCACGTGCACGCTCAGGCCCTGGCCCGACAGGGCCCGGAGGTCGAGCGAGAGCGCGTCGACCCGGCTGCTGTCGACGCTCACCTCGACGATGCCGGCGAACTTGCCCGCCAGGCGCGCCATCTGGCTGCGCTCCCAGCCGGCACCGTGCTGCTTGAGCGGCGCGGACACCGCGGAGACGAGGCCCGCGCGGTCGTCGCCGAGCACGGTCAGGACGAGGGTGGTCATCGGCATGAGCGCAGCCTACGAGTCACTCGGGTCACGCGGCACGTCTGGAACACTGGCCGCGATGCCTGCACCACGTGGACCCCGTCGGCCGGACGTGACGACGGTCGAGATCTTCGGCGGCACGGACAAGCGCGAGCTGTTCCTCGTCGAGCACGACCCCGCCTGGGCCGCGGCCTACGCCGAGCACGAGCGGCGCATCCGCGCCGCCCTCGGCGCTGCCGCCGTCCAGGTCGAGCACATCGGCTCGACGTCGGTGCCGGGCCTCGCCGCCAAGCCGATCATCGACGTCCTGGTCACCGTCGAGGACCTCACCGCCGAGGAGGACCACCTCGACCGGCTGCTCGACGCGGGCTACGTGCTCCGGGTGCGCGAGCCCGGCCACCGCCTGGTCCGGACCCCGGCGCTGGACGTCCACGTCCACGTCCTGGAGGCCGGCGCGGAGGCCGCCGAGGACTACCTGATCTTCCGCGACCGCCTGCGGTCGGACCCGTCCGACCGCGAGCTCTACGAGCGCACCAAGCGCGCGCTGGTCGAGCAGGACTGGCCGGACATGAACGCCTATGCCGACGCCAAGACCGAGGTCGTCGTCGCGATCAAGGAGCGTGCGCGCCGCGCGCGGTCATCGTGAGCCGTCCCGCAGGTGGCTGGTCAGCCGGTCCGCGAGGTCCACGGAGGCCTCGATCTCCTCGCGCCGGATGGAGACGCTCTCCACGTTGAGGCCGCAGGGCACCCCGAGCCGGCGGCAGAACTCGACGAGCTCGACGGCCGTCGCGTGCGCCTGCTCCAGGGACGCCGCCAGGGTGTCGGTGGAGTGGCGCAGGTCGTTCTCGATCCACCGGGGGACGTCGACGCCGAGCCAGCGCAGGAACTCCAGCGTCTTCATCGAACCGCAGAGCGAGAAGGTGAACACGACCGGCACCGGCTCCAGGCCACGGGACTCGCACTCGTAGCGGTAGTCCGACACGAGGTCCTTGGCGGCGTTGAGGTCGTAGACCACCTGGGTGACGAAGAACCGGCAGCCCGCCTCCTGCTTGGCGATCAGGCGCAGGTGCTCGTCCTCGCGGCGGCGGTGCCGCTCCGGGATCGCCACCCCTCCGAGGAGCAGCTCCGGGTTGACCTCCCTGCGCAGTGCCTGGGCCTGCGCCAGGGACACCGCCGGGGTCGCGCTGCTGGAGGCGGCGCCGACGAGCACGGTCAACGTCCGGCGAGGGTCCTGCGCCGCGAGCCAGGTCCGCAGCTCGTCGGGCTGGTACTTCCCGACCGCGCGATAGACGACGGCAGGCGTCGGCCAGGTCCGGAGGTGGTCGGCGCGGTAGTCGGACGGGTCGACGGTCGGGCTGAAGGGGAACGGCCGCTCGAGCGAGGTGCGGGACCCCTCGTCGTCGATGTCGTAGAGGACCAGTCCGTCGAGCTCGAGGTGGTCCAGCCTCTCGACGGTGGCGCGGGCGATCTCGGGCAGCCGCTCGGCCGGCGTCGACAGCCTCGGCGGGGTGATCGCGAAGAGCACGAAGTCACCCTGACCGGACCTGATGCGCGTGGTGAGCTCCACCGTCAGCGGGCGCGCCAGCGCTTCCAGAGCGCGCGGCCCTCGGCGCGCACCTTGCCGTCGTGCACGATGCGCGAGAGGACGGTCATCTCCGACTCCGAGGAGTCCAGCAGCTCGGCCTCGAGGGCGAGGTCCTCGTCCAGCGGCGTGGGGCGGCGGAAGGCGACGTCGAGACCGGCGGTGACGTAGGGGAGCAGGGCGCCCGGCGGGGGCTCCCAGCCCTTGCGGTCGGCCTGGAGCACGACGGCCGCGGCGCCGTGGCAGTCCAGCAGGGTCGAGATGATGCCGCCGTTGAGGTAGCCCAGGCCGTTGTCGTGCTCGGGCCACGGGTGGAAGGTGCCGACGACCAGGCCGGTCCCGTCGACCGTCTCGGACTCGTAGCTGCGCAGGTGCAGGCCCTTGGGGTTGGCGTGGCCGCACCCGAAGCAGGCGAGCTCCGGGTAGAGCCGCTCCTGGATGCTGCGGGTGGCGTCGGTGGCCGAGGGGGTCATGCGGCGATCCTGCCACCGGCTGCGCGCCACGTCAGGGATGCTGGGGCGCATGGCTCCGTACGCCGCGCCGCCGCAACGGCCGCGCAAGCCGCCGCCGAGCTGGTGGTGGTTCCTCGGTCCGGCGATCCTGACGGTCGCCGCGATCGCGGTGGGGGTCGGCGGCTTCCTCTCGACGCTGCACGAGGTCGGCGGCACCTACGACGAGTTCCGCCCCGACGGCGAGCCGCACGCGGTGAGCGTGCCGACCGCCGACCGGGCGATGCTCATGGTCCCCGAGGGTGTCGACCGGCTGGAGTGGCGCTGCCGCGTGACCGACGACGAGGGTCGCGCGCTCTCGACCCGCGAGAGCGGCGGCAGCTTCTCGTTCAGCAACGACAGGGGCAGCTGGGAGTCGCTGCTCACCTTCGACCCTGCCGACGCGGCGACGGGGACGGACGAGGTGCCCGCGAGCGTCACCGTGGTCGTCGAGTGCAGCAGGCTCGGCGACGGACCCGGCGACACGGTCCGCGTGACCAAGGCGCCACAGGTGGCCGCGATCGTCGGACGGGTCGCCCTCACCGTCCTCGGCCCGCTGGCCCTGGGCGGCGCGGCCTTCGCCTGGATGATCGTGCTGGTGGTCCTCCAGGTCGTGCGACGGACAGGAGCCTGAGATGAGCGTGCGCGTGGAGCGCGACGGGCCGGTGACGACGGTCGTGATCGACCGGCCCGACCGGCGCAACGCGGTGGACGGGCCGACCGCGAGCGCGCTCGCCGCGGCGTTCCGGGAGTTCGACGCCGACGAGGGTGCCTCCGTCGCGGTGCTGTACGGCGACCACGGCACGTTCTGCGCGGGGGCCGACCTGACCGCGGTCGGCGGACCGACGGGCAACCGGGTCGAGCCGATGGGCCCCGGTCACGACACCGACGGCCCGATGGGGCCGACGCGGATGCGGCTGTCCAAGCCGGTGGTCGCCGCGATCGAGGGCCACGCCGTCGCAGGCGGTCTCGAGCTGGCGATCTGGTGCGACCTCCGGGTGGCCGCGAGCGACGCGGTGCTCGGGGTGTTCTGCCGGCGGTGGGGCGTGCCGCTGATCGACGGCGGCACCGTGCGGCTCCCGCGGCTGATCGGCACGAGCCGTGCGATGGACCTGGTCCTGACCGGACGGGCGGTCGGCGCGGAGGAGGCCGAGCGCATCGGCCTGGTCAACCGGGTCGTCGCGCCCGGGAGCGCGAGGGCGGAGGCGCAGGCGTTGGCACGACAGATCGCGTCGAACCCCCAGCGCTGCCTGCGCAACGACCGCTCGAGCCTGCTGGAGCAGGAGGGCCTCCCCGAGGACGAGGCACTGGCCCGCGAGCTCGCCTTCGGCCAGGACTCGCTGGTGGACGTCGTGGCCGGTCTCGAGCGGTTCCGTTCAGGAGAAGGACGCCACGGCGCCGGCACCTGAAAGTGCGCGAAGATGGGAATATGAACGATCTAACCAGCCTGCCCGACGACACCGACGACGTCGCCGCACCCGACGACGCGCTGCGCGCCGACGTCCGCCTGGTCAGCTCGATGCTCGGCGAGGCGCTCCAGCGCTCCGAGGGCCAGGACCTGCTCGACCTCGTCGAGCGCGTGCGTGCCCACGCCAAGAGCGACACCCTCGACGACCTCCCCGAGACCGACCTGGCGACCAGCGCCCGGCTGGCGCACGCGTTCACGGCGTACTTCCACCTCGCCAACGTCACCGAGCAGGTCCACCGCGGCCGCGCGCTCGTGCGCGCCCAGCAGGCCGAGGGCGGCTGGCTCGAGCGCACGCTGCGCAAGATCTCCGACAGCGAGGACGGCACCAAGCGCCTGGTCGACGTGCTCGACCAGGTCGGGGTGCGGCCGGTCTTCACCGCCCACCCGACCGAGGTGCAGCGCCGCTCGACGCTGGACAAGATGCGCCACGTCGCGGCGCTGCTCGACCAGCCGCCGTCGCCGCGCAGGGACCGCCGGCTGCGCGAGGCGATCGACCTGCTCTGGCTGACCGACGAGATCCGGGTCGAGCCGCCGGAGCCCGTCGACGAGGCCCGCAACGGCGTCTACTACCTCGAGGGCCTGGCCGCCGCCGCACTGCCCGACGTGCTCGAGGAGCTGCGCGACCAGCTCGGCGAGCTCGGCGTCGAGCTGCCCGACGACGCGCGCCCGCTGCGCTTCGGCAGCTGGATCGGCGGCGACCGCGACGGCAACCCCAACGTCACGCCGGCGACCACGCGCGAGGTGCTCGACCTCCAGGCCGTCCACGGCGTCCGCATGCTCCGCGCCGCGGTCGACCGGCTGCGCCGCGACCTGTCGGTGAGCGAGAAGCTCTCCGAGGTCTCGCAGGAGGTCCGCGACCGGCTCGAGGAGCTGCTGGCGCACCTGCCCGAGGTGGAGAAGCGCTACCTCCGCCTCAACGCCGAGGAGCCCTACCGGCTCTTCCTCACCTGCGTGCACGTCCGTCTGCGCCTGACCGAGGAGCGCATCTCCGGGAGGACCCCGCACGTCCCCGGTCGCGACTACGCCGACGACGACGAGCTGCTCTCCGACCTGCGCCTGCTGCGCGACTCGATCGCGGACCACCAGGGCGAGCTGCTCGCCTCCGGGGAGGTCGAGCGGCTCATCCGCACGGTCGCCGCGACCGGCCTGACGCTGGCGACCCTCGACGTCCGCGAGCACGCCGACAAGCACCACGCGGTGCTCGCGACCCTGCTCGACCGCACCGGCGACCTCTCCACGCCGTACGCCGACCTCGACGCCGGCCAGCGCCTGGAGGTGCTCGGCAAGGAGCTCGCGGGCCGGCGTCCGCTCGCGCTGCGACCGCTGCCGCTGGAGGAGGACGAGGCCACGACGGCGGCGACGTTCGACGCGGTCCGCGAGGCGCTCGACACCCTCGGGCCGCGCACGATCGAGAGCTACATCATCTCGATGACCCGCGGCGCCGACGACGTGCTCGCCGCCGTCGTGCTCGCCCGCGAGGCCGGGCTGGTCGACCTCCCCGGCGGGGTCGCGCGCATCGGCTTCGTGCCGCTGCTCGAGACCGTCGAGGAGCTCCAGCGGGCCGAGGAGATCCTGCGCGCGCTGTTCGCCGACGCGTCCTACCGCGAGGTGCTGCGGCTGCGCGGCGACCTGCAGGAGGTCATGCTCGGCTACTCCGACTCCAACAAGTCCGGCGGCATCGCGGCGTCGCAGTGGCAGATCCAGCGCGCCCAGCGGGCGGCTCGTGACGTCGCCGCGGAGTTCGGCGTGCGCCTGCGGTTCTTCCACGGCCGCGGCGGGTCGGTCGGCCGCGGCGGCGGTCCGACCTACCAGGCGATCATGGCGCTGCCCTACGGCACCGTCGACGGCGAGGTGAAGATCACCGAGCAGGGCGAGGTGATCAGCGACAAGTACGCCCTGCCGATCCTCGCCCGCCAGAACCTCGAGCTGTCGCTGGCCGCCACCCTCGAGGCCAGCGTGCTGCACCAGAAGGGCCGGCGCACCGAGGACCAGGCGCGCCGGTGGGACGCGACGATGGACGCCGTCGCCGACGCCGCCCACGACCGCTACCGCTCGCTGGTCGACCACCCCGGCCTGCCGGACTACTTCCTCGCGAGCACGCCGGTCGACCTGCTCGCCGAGCTGCACATCGGCTCGCGACCCTCGCGGCGCCCCGACGCCGACGGCGGCATCGAGGGCCTGCGGGCGATCCCGTGGGTGTTCGGCTGGACCCAGTCGCGCCAGATCATCCCCGGTTGGTACGGCGTCGGGTCGGGCCTGGCGGCGGTCAGCGAGCAGGACGCCGAGGGCCTGCGCGAGATGTACGCCGAGTGGCCGTTCTTCCGCACCTTCCTCGACAACGTGTCGATGACGCTGGCCAAGGCCGACCTCGACATCGCGGCGTCCTACGTCAGCGCGCTGGTGCCGGCCGAGCTGCACGAGCTGTTCGACGACATCAAGGACGAGTACGCCCGCACCGTCGAGCAGGTCCTCGCGGTCACGGGGGAGGAGACGCTGCTCGGGGACAACCCGATCCTCCGGACGACCCTGGAGATCCGCGACCTCTACCTCGACCCGCTGCACCACCTGCAGGTGCAGCTGCTGGCGCGGCGCCGGGCCGGCGACGCCGGCGAGGAGGACCCGCTGCTCGCCCGGGCGCTCCTGCTGACCGTCAACGGCATCGCCGCGGGCATGCGCAACACGGGCTAGACCGGGATGTGACGCCGGGCACTTTCTTGGTCAATCGACCAAGAACGACGTCATGGCGGGGTGGTGGGTGCGTCTCCCGAGATGTCACCACCCCCCGACTCCCGGCGGCCACACCCCCCACCGCCCCGGGAGTGAGCCCCCGGCACGGTCCCCGTGCCGGGGGCTCGTCGTCCCGCGGGCAGGACGGAGCCTCAGCAGGCTCAGAGGTCGGTCCGCGCGTGCAGCCACGGGCGGTCGAGGACGAACCTGCGCCCCGACACCTCGTCGGGGGCGATCTCGACCACGTCGTACTTCAGCGTGGGCACCCACGGACGCAGGGGGAGCTGCTCGGCGCGGTGCGCCTCGTCCTCCTCCAGCCGTCGCGCGTGGCCCCGCACCAGCACGCTGGTCGCCGCGTGCTCGTCGTAGCGGTCGATCTCGAAGACGACCTGCGGGTGCATCAGCACCCCGAGCAGCTTGGAGCCCTCGGCGGTGCGGAAGAGCAGGGACGGCCCGTCGGGCCCGTCGTCGACCGCGTAGTTCACCGGCACCAGCCCGACCTCGTCACCGAGGAGGTAGGCCATCCGGCCGAACTCCTCACGACGAAGCTCCGACCAGCACTCCTCGCTGCTCAGCGACGTGATGAGCTCGGGGTAGATCTCGGTCATGGCACAGCTCCTGTCGGTCACAGGGAGTCGCGGCCCGAGTGGTCGCGACCACCCACTCCGACTGTAGGAGTGCGCGTCGGTGCCGGGAGAGGCCGACTGGCACCTTCTGGATGTCTCATCGGTCACGCTCTACACCGGGGACAGGTAGGCCCCCAGCGCCTCGGCGAGCCCGCGGCGCGCGTCGTCGGCGTCGGCGTACGTCGAGAGCCGGCGCTCCAGGTGCAGGCCGCGCACGGCTCCGGGCAGCAGCGAGCGCACCCGGCGCAGGCGCACCGGGTCGACGTCGTGGGCTGCGAAGGCGGCGCGCACCTCGGCGTCCCACCGCTCGTCCCACTCCCGCAGGGCCGCGGCGGTGCGGGGGTAGGCCGTCTCGAGCGCCTCGCGGTCCGGGGGCAGGGCGAGCCGCAGGTGGAGGATCGCGCGCATCCACGGCCGCTCGAGCCCGGCCCAGAGCACGTCGACCACCTCGCTCACCCGGGTGGCGACGTCGGTCGCGGTCGAGCGGTCGCCCAGCATGGGACCGGTCGGCGCCGCGTGCTCGAGCACCGCGGCCCACAGCCCGTCGACGTCGCCGAACTGGTGCTGCAGCGTGCCCCAGGTGACCTCGGCGCGCCTGGCGACGAGGTTGGCGCTCGCCGCGTCGGGTCCCTCGGCGAGGCAGGCGAGCGCGACGTCGAGCACCCGTGCCCGGGTCTCGAGGCCGCGGCGGTTGAGCCGGGTCCCCTTGGCGCTGAGGGTCATGGGCCCTATTGTCACCCTTCTGACCCCCGAGTCATAGCAACATCTATGAGAAGTCGAGGTGTGCCATGCGGCACGGCATCGTCCTGTTCACCAGCGACCGCGGCATCACGCCGGCCCAGGCCGCGAAGGCCGCCGAGGACACCGGGTTCGACACGTTCTACGTGCCCGAGCACACCCACATCCCGGTCCGCCGCGACGCCGCCCACCCCGGCACGGGCGACGAGACGCTGCCCGACGACCGCTACCTGCGCACCCTCGACCCGTGGGTCTCGCTGGCCACGGCCGCCGCGGTGACCGAGCGGATCCGCCTGGCGACGGCGGTCTGCCTCCCGGTCGAGTCCGACCCGATCACGCTGGCCAAGTCCATCGCCACGCTCGACCACCTCTCCGGCGGGCGCGTCACCATCGGCGCCGGCTTCGGGTGGAACACCGACGAGCTCGCCGACCACCACGTCCCGGCAGGCCGGCGGCGCACCGTCCTGCGCGAGTACGTCGAGGCGATGCGGGCGCTGTGGACCCAGGAGGAGGCGTCCTACGACGGGGAGTTCGTGTCCTTCGGTGCCTCCTGGGCCTATCCCAAGCCGGTGCAGCCCCACGTGCCGCTGGTCGTCGGCGCGGGCGGCGGGCCCAAGACGTTCGCCTGGATCGCCCGGCACGCCGACGGCTGGATGACCACGCCCGGCGAGCAGGGCGTCGCCGACAAGGTCGTCGCGCTGCGCAAGGCGTGGGCCGACGCCGGCCGCGAGGGGGAGCCGCAGCTGCACGTGCTCGCCACCACCAAGCCCACCCCCGAGCTGCTCGGGGCCTGGGAGGAGCTCGGCGTCACCGACGCGATCTGGGGGCTGCCCGACAAGCCGGCCGACGAGGTGGTGGCGTTCCTCGGCCGTCACGCCGCCCGACTGGGTCGCTGAGCCGATCCCCGGGTCGGCCGTCCGGCCACTTGTCCAGGGCACGGGTCATGGGAGAAGGTGTGGCGCTCCACCTGACGAACATCAAGAGACACGGGGTCCCGCATGCCTGACGAGAGGCTTCCCGTCCTCGTCACCGGCGCCCTGGGCAACGTCGGTCGTCACACGGTGCGCGCCCTCCTCGGACGCCGACGGCGCGTGGTCGCCACCGACCTGCGCACCCCGGTCAACGAGGCCCTCGCCCGCACGCTGCCCGACGGGGTCGAGCTGCGCTGGGCGGACCTGACCGACGCCGCCGAGGTCGCGGCCCTGGTCGACGAGGTCGCTCCACTGGCGGTCGTGCACCTGGCCGCGGTGATCCCCCCGTCGTCGTACCTCCACCCCGAGGTGGCACGCCGGGTCAACGTCGACGGCACGCGCAACCTCGTCGCGTCGATCGAGGCCCTGATGGGGCGCGAGGAGCGCAACTGCCGGCTCGTGCACTGCTCGTCGATCGCCGTGCACGGCGCCCGCAACCCGCACACCAACGGCGTGCTCACGGCTGAGACCCCCGTGCACCCCTCCGACGTCTACGGCGCGACCAAGGCCGAGGCCGAGGCCGTCGTGCGCCGCTCCGGGGTCGACTGGACGATCATGCGGCTGGGCGCGGTGATCTTCCCCGACATGCGGATGGGCGGCGACCGCGACTCGCTCTACTTCCAGGCGATGCTGCCCGTCGACGGACGCGTGCAGACCGTCGACGGGCGCGACGTCGCCTTCGCGCTGGCGACCGCGGTGGGCGCCGACTGCTCGGGCCGCACCCTGCTCATCGGGGGCGGCGACAGCCACCGCATGCTCCAGGGCGACCTGATGCGCTCGATCGCCTGGGCGGCCGGCGTGCCCGGTGCGCTCCCGCCGGGTCGTCCGGGCGATCCCGACGACGACGAGGCGTGGTTCGCCACCGACTGGATGGACACCACGGAGGCCCAGCGCGTGCTCGGCTTCCAGCGCCACACGTGGCGCGAGACCTGCAAGGCGCTCGCGCTCGACGCGGGGGTACGCCGCTACGTCAGCTGGCCCTTCGTCCCCACGGTCCGCGCGCTCATGGTGCTGCGCTCGCCGCTGCGCGGGTTCTCCGGTCGCTATGCCCCGATGTGGCGCGGCGTCGAGGCGCGCTGGGGTCGGCGGGCGCTCGGCTCCTGAGTCAGCGGGCGCGCCGCACGCGGCGGCGCAGCTGCAGGATGCGCAGGGAGGCCGCGGTCACGGCCAGGGCGAGGCCGGACACCGTGGCGATCAGCAGCAGCACCGCCTGCGGGGCCGTGCCGGTCCACCCCAGGAAGGTCACGTCGGCCTTCTGCGTGTTCTGCGCGATGAAGATGATGAGCAGCACCAGCAGGATCCCGAGCCCGACGACGCCGGACCAGACGGCGCTGGTGCGCGACCCTCGCAGGGGGTTGTCGGCCTTGCCGGAGGTCGTCGTGGGGGTCGTCGGCGGGGTCGTCGTGGTCGCCGGGTCGGGGGTCGTGGTGCGCTCGGTCGCAGTGGGTCCGGGTGCGTGCTCGCTCATGCTCCATACCTACCCCGGGGTGGGGCGGACGAACATGAACACTCCCTGAGTGACGACGTGCCACGGGGGTGCCCGGCTCTCGCCGGACACCCCCGTGGTCGGTGCTGCAGGGCGGGTCAGCCCCTCTTGATCACCCGCCAGGCGTACGTCGCGTCGAGGACCGCGAGGTCGCCGGTGGGCAGGTTGCTCACCGCGACCGTGAAGTCGCTCTTCGTGCCGTTGGCGCACTTGGTGTTGAGGGTCGCGGTGCGGATCGAGGCGCCCTCGTAGCGGTAGACCCAGTTCTTCGCGTTGTCGTGCAGCTCACCCGCGGTGGTGACCCCGGGCGTGAGGTCGCACTTGCTGATGACCTGGACGACCCAGTTGTTGGTCTGCTTGCCGTCGGTCTGGATCCACTCGTCGCCGACCGACGACACCGTGGCCGGAGCCCCGTTGACCGTCACGTCGTCGATGAACCAGCCGGTGTCGAGGTACGCCGCGTCGGTGCTGTAGCGCCAGCGCAGGTCCGTGGCGCCGGCCGGCACCGTGACGGAGTACTGCTGGTAGGTCGGGTCGTCGACGAAGTAGGCGCCGCCGGAGGTGCCGGTGATGCCGTTGCCCTCGGTGTTGCCGCCGTGGGGGTCGTCGTCGGTCGACACGACCGTGCCGGCGGCGTTCCTGACCGGGACGGTCTCCCACTCGCCGTTGACCAGGGCCTCGACGAAGCCGTAGTCCCAGCCCTCCTCGATGAAGTGCCAGTTCCAGAAGCTCACCGTGGCACCCGGGGCGACCGGGGTGTCGAGGCCGAGCACGTGGTCGCTCTGGCTCTGGTAGCCGCCCCACCAGTGCGTCGGGCCGGAGTGCGGCACGACCTGGGAGGAGGGCTCGCCCGAGAAGGCCAGCGAGACCTTCGGGCCCGGGTTGCGCAGGCGCTCGTAGGAGACGCCGAACGGCAGGGCCGAGCCGGCCGGGCGGTTCTTCAGCCGGGCGAACTTGGAGTCCGGCAGCGCGCCCTTGTAGATGCCGCGGCCGTCCCAGAACGCCTCGTTGGCGATGTCGACGGTCCAGCCGTCGGAACCGGGTCCGAGGTCGATGTTCTCCAGGTCCCAGCGGTTGGAGGCCTCGTCGTCGAGGTACATCGTCACCACCCAGTCCTTGTAGAGGTTCGCCGCCGAGGGCAGGTCCTTGCCCGGACCCGCGTTCCAGGTGTTGATCGCGTTCTGCACGCCCTCCATGCCGTCGGCCGGCTCGGCGAAGATCAGCTTGATCAGCCGGTCGCCGGTCTGGCCGCCCTGGTAGGTCAGGTTGGGCGCGAGGTTGCCGCCGCCGTTGCCGCCCGCCTGCTCCCAGAGGTAGAGGAAGTAGCTGAACGAGGCGCCGTAGTTCTCCAGGCCGCCGCCCCACCGGGTCAGCGAGGTCTCGCGGTGGAAGACCTGCTGGTAGGTCAGGTGGCTGCCGGTCATGTCGAAGCCGTTGAGGAAGGCCGCCATGTCGGCCAGGCCCTCGTCGACCCAGGACAGCTCGCCGGGGTCGGAGTAGTTCATCAGCATGTGCTCGAGCTCGTGGGCGATGACGCCCTCGTAGAGCTCGGGACGGTCGTTGGAGGCGTCGCCGTCACCCCACGGGGCGGTGGCGGGGTCGCCGATGCGGTTGGCCCAGTCGAGCGCGTCGATGACCATCACGTTCATGCCGAGGCTGTCCGCGGCGAGGTACTCCGGGGCGAAGTAGCCCGCGGTGTAGGTGTCCTCCGCGCAGTCGTAGTACGCGTCGTCCTGGATGTTGTAGACGAGCGTGACCAGCGCGTCGGAGCCGGAGGCGGCGGCCCCCAGGTCGCCGTAGTGCTCCTCGTCGACGCGCAGGATCTGGTTCTTCAGCTGGTCGCCGAGGTAGTTCACCTGCTGCTGGGTGATGCGGAAGTCGTCCGCACCCTCGCCGCACGGCACGAAGTCGTCGGCCGGGTCGTGGTCGAAGGCCGGGTCGAGGCTGTGCACGCCGGTCACCCCGCCGAAGGCGCCGACCGGGACGTAGACGTAGACCGGCGTGCCGTCGGCCGTCGTGCCGGCGTAGGCCCGCTCGAAGGGCTGGTAGTAGGTCCCGCCCGCGGCGCTGTCGTTGACCGGCACCGTGATGGTGGCGTCGCCGGCGTTGCCGAAGTCTGCCGGGGGAGTGTCGCTGTGGCTGGCCAGCGCCGGCGCCGTGGCGCCGAGGGTGAGCCCGAGGCTGACCGTGGTGGCCAGTGCAGCCCCTGCGGCGAGGAGACGCCGCTGTCGAAGAATCTTCATCGATCCTGCCTTCGTGTGCGAGAAGCAGTGGTGGGAGCGCCCCAGGTCGGGGACGCGAGGGCAACGTACGTCTCCTTTGTCGAGCCTGTCGAGAGCCCGCCGGGGTGCAGTCGAACATGACGCAACGTCAGGTCCACGTAGCCCGGACGGACCCTCGCTCGTTGGGGTCTGCATGACGTCCCGCCCCCTGCTCGCCGCGTCCCTGAGCCTGAGCGCCGCGCTGGCCACCGTCCTCGCCGTGCCCGCGTTGACGAGCCCCGCGAGCGCCGCCACCAAGCCGCTCTCGATCTCCGTGCTGTCGGCCCGCGCCGACCTGGTCTCGGGCGGCGACGCGCTGCTGCGGGTCGCGGTGCCCAGCGGCGTGCGGCCCAGCGCCCTGCGGCTCTCCCTCAACGGCAAGGACGTCACCTCGCAGTTCGCGCTCCGGGCGGACGGGACCTACTCCGGCCTGCTCACGGGCCTGCGCAACGGCGCCAACACCGTCACCGCGACGGCACCCGGCTACGCCGGCACCCGCGCGATCACCAACCACCCGCAGGGCGGCCCGATCTTCGCCGGACCCCAGCTCGGCCCCTACCAGTGCCAGGAGGGGGCCAAGGACGCGCAGTGCAACGCGCCCGCGACGTACTCCTACCTCTACAAGAGCAGTGACCCGACCAAGC
Organism: uncultured Nocardioidaceae bacterium; assembly: GCA_964557235.1. Classification (GTDB taxonomy): domain Bacteria; phylum Actinomycetota; class Actinomycetes; order Propionibacteriales; family Nocardioidaceae; genus Marmoricola_A. Next base: position 12,093 of record CAZKZQ010000005.1, on the reverse strand, counting down.
AGGGCCTGCAGCCCTACGACCCGAAGAACCCGCCGTCCGACGTGGCCACCACGACCACCGACCAGGGGCGGACCGTCCCCTTCGTCGTGCGCCGCGAGGACGGCATGGCCGACAGGGACCGCTACTCCGTCCTGACGCTGTTCACCCCCGGCAAGAGCTGGAAGCCGTGGGCCGCGCAGAAGCAGTGGAACCACAAGGTGCTGGTCACCCACGGCGGCGGCTGCGGGGCGTCGTACACCCCCGGCACCGTGCGGCTCGAGGACTACGCCGGCACCATCCCGTTCGACTTCCCGGGCACCGAGCAGACCTACGTCACGGCTCTGGGCAAGGGCTTCGCGGTCGCGTCCGCGGCGCTGAACAACACCGGCCACCAGTGCAACCTCCCGCAGGAGGCCGAGGCGATGATGATGCTCAAGGAGCGCGTCGTCGAGGCCTACGGCCCGATCCGCTACACCATCGGCACCGGCTGCTCCGGAGGCTCGATCGCGCAGCACACGATCGCCAACGCCTACCCCGGCATCTACCAGGGCCTGGTCACCACCTGCTCCTACCCCGACGTGCTCACCGCCGGCGCCCAGTTCGCCGACTACCACCTGCTGCGCAACTACTTCGAGAACCCGCAGAAGTGGTCGGTGCCGTGGAGCCCGACCCAGTGGGCCGACGTCGAGGGCCACATCACCCACGTCAACGCCGTCGCGGCCGACGAGGGCCTGTTCAAGGAGGCGATCAACCCGGAGTCCGCGTGCCCCGGCAGCAAGGACACCGTCGCCGGCGACCGCACCACGCGCTACGACTCCGAGACCAACCCGGGCGGCGTCCGCTGCTCGATCCTCGACATGATGGTCAACACCCTCGGCCCGCGTCCGAGCAGCGCGTGGACCCCGTGGGAGAAGGCGGCGGGCCGCGGCTTCGCCGGCATCCCGTTCGCCAACAAGGGCGTGATGTACGGCTACGAGCCGCTCAAGGCCGGCCGCATCACGCTGGCGCAGTTCCTCGACCTCAACGAGAAGATCGGCGGGCTCGACATCAACGCCGACTTCTCCACCGAGCGCATCGCCGGCGACCCGGCCGCGCTGAGGAACGTCTATCGCTCCGGCCTGGTCAACGAGGCCACGCACATGTCGGGCGTCGCGATGATCAACCACGGCGGGCCCGACCCGGGCATCGCCCACGACTACGCCCACGCGTTCTGGACCGAGGAGCGCCTGCAGCGCGCCCAGGGCCACACCGACAACCGCGTGATGTGGTTCGGCAGCACCCCGCTGATCGGCGACCCGCGCTGGGCCGGCGAGGCGTTCCTCAAGATGGACTCGTGGCTCGCCGCGGTCGAGAAGGACACCCGCGACCTGCCGCTGGCGCGCAAGATCGTGCTCGACCGTCCGGCCGACGTCACCGACCGCTGCCAGAACGTCCCCGGCGTCGAGCTGGCCGGCACGCCGGCCGAGCCGGTCTGCCGGCAGAAGCCGCTCCAGCTGCACCTGTCGACCCCGCGCGAGCAGGCCGGTGACGACGTCGCCAACGACCGCGTCTCCTGCCGGCTGCGCCCGGTCACCCGCGCGGACTTCGGCTTCCTGCTCGTGCCGATGTCCGACGCCGACTTCGCCCGCGTGCAGAAGGTGTTCCCCGACGGCGTCTGCGACTACAGCAGGCCCGGCATCGGACAGGGTCCCGCGCAGACGTGGCTGACCTACGGCTCGCCGACCACCCCGACGTACGGCGGCAGGAACCTGCCCGCCCCGCCGGCCGGGTCGGCGACCGGCTGGCAGAGCAGGTCCTTCGCCTCCCTGCTGTCGGAGTGACTCAGGTGGTGGAGGTGTCCGGGCCGCTCATGCCCGGGCCACCGCCCTGCTGGGTGTCGGTGATCGTGTAGTCCTCGTCGAGGTGCACCTGCAGCACCTGGCCGTCGTTCACGATGTGCGCCTCGTAGACGCCCTCGGCCTCCTGCTCGAGCCGCA
>CAZKZQ010000005.1:0-10038 GCA_964557235.1 uncultured Nocardioidaceae bacterium | reverse complement strand
ACCTGGCCGTTCTGGGAGGCGAGGCTCGCGTCGACGGTGTCGTCGCTGTTGGCGGCGCTGACCCCGAAGGCCAGGACGGCCCCGGCGACGACGCCGCCGGCGCCGACGATGACGGGGAGGCCGAAGCGGCCCTCGAGCCAGCGGCTGCGCGCGGGCGCGGCCGGTGCCGCGGAGGGCTGGTCGGGAACGGGTGGGACGGGTGCTGTGTCGTTGTCCATGCCCCCACGGTCCGGCCCGCCGCTGGGCCGGCCGTGGCACCCGGCTGTGGTCGTCCTGTGAGCGTCTCTAGGCTCGGCGCGTGCCCGATCCACGCCCCGTCCTCGTCACCGGCGCCCTCGGCAACCTCGGTGGGCTGCTGCTCGCCGAGCTCGAGGGGAGGGGGGTCCCGGTCGTCGCCACGGACGTGCGGCCCGGGCCCGGGATCGTGGTCGCCGACCTGCGCGACGCGGACGCCGTACGCCGGCTGGTGGCGCAGACGCGACCGCGTGCGGTCGTGCACCTGGCCGGGATCATCCCGCCCGCGGCCTACCACGACCCCGAGCTGACCCGGGCGGTCAACGTGACCGCGACCGGCCACCTCGTCGACGCCGTCACGGCGCTCGACGGACCGTGCCGGCTGGTGCTGGCCTCGAGCATGGCGGTCTGGGGCTCGCGCAACCCGCACACCACGGAGCCCGTGGTGGACGCCGCCGTGCCCGCACGGCCCCGCGAGCTCTACGGCCGCACCAAGGTCGAGGCGGAGGCGCTGGTCCGCACGGTGACCGACCACGTGACCTTGAGGATCGGTGCCGTGGTGGTGCCGGACAGCCTGCTGACGCTGGACCCGGAGTCGGCCTATCTCGAGGCCCTCCTGCCCCTGGACGGGCGCGTGCACGTGGTCGACGGGCGCGACGTGGCGGTGGCGCTCGCGGCTGCGGCCGACCCCGAGGTCGACTGCTCGGGGCGGACCCTGCTCATCGGCGGCGACGACTCGTGCCGCCTCGCCCAGGGCCGGCTCACCGAGGAGATGACCGCCGCGGTCGGGCTGCGCGGCGCGCTGCCGGCCGGGCTCCCGGGCGACCCGGCCGACGAGGACGGCTGGTTCTGCGTCGCGTGGATGGACACCTCCGAGGCGCAGGCGCTGCTGGACTTCCAGCGCCACTCGTGGCCCGAGATGCTCCGTGAGGCCCGCGAGGCCGTCGGGTGGAAGCGGCCGTTGCTGCGCGCCGGGGCGCCGCTGGCGCGGCTGTGGTTCTCGCTCACCCCGCCGCGGCGGGGACGCACCGGACCGCACGCGCGGGTGTGGGACGACGTCGTCGAGCGCTGGGGGAGCGGCGCTCTGTGACGGGCGGCTACTCGGTGCGGTGCGCGCGGTAGGGGTAGGCGCGCATGCCGTGCTCGACGCCCCACAGGACCGCCTGCGAGCGGCTGGTGATGCCGATCTTGCGATAGGCGCTGCGGATGTAGGACTTCACCGTGTTGGGGGAGAGGTAGGCCAGGCGGCAGATCTCCTGGTTGCTGCGCCCCTGGGTGATCAGCGCGATCATCTCCGACTCGCGCAGCGAGAGCCCCTCGGAGCGGCCCGGCCAGTCGCCGCTGACGACCGCGGTGTGCCCGGGGTTGGGGGAGACGACGACCTCGCCGCCGTGGATGCGCTCCAGCGACTCGACCAGGTCCTTGGCGGGCAGCGTCTTGGCGAGGTAGCCACGCGCGCCGGCGGCGAGCGCGCCGTCGATCAGCTCGGGCTCGAAGTTCCAGGTGTAGACCGCGACGGCGTCGACGCGCTCGTCCTCGGTCAGCTCCTGGACGCCGCGCGGGTCCTCGCGCGGGCGGGAGTAGGTGTCGTAGAGAACCAGGTCGACCGGGCTCGCGACGCCCTCACGGGTCTGCAGCTCGACCACACGGATGCGTTCGGCGTAGCCGCTGAGCATGTCGGCGAGGCCCCGCACGACGACCTCGTAGTCGTTGACGATGGCGACCCGGATCGGGTCGGTCGTGGCGGGCATGACCGAATCATAGGGGTGAGCACGGGTTCCTCGAGGCGGGTTCGCGCACCTGCTCAGACCACTTGTCCGGGGCGTGCCAGACTCCGGACCATGAGCCACAGCCACCCCCCGCGCGCGAACCCCGGGGCCCCGCCGGGGCGCTACGGGCAGCAGTTCGGGCCCGACTTCACCTTCCTCGGGGTGCCGATGTGCGACCTCGCCGACGAGGCGTCCTACGCCGACGCCGACGTGGTGATCCTCGGGGCGCCCTTCGACGGCGGCACCTCCCACCGGCCCGGTGCGCGCTTCGGCCCGATGGCGATCCGGATGCAGGACTACCTCCCGCACGACGGGTCGCGGCCCAGCCTGGCGCTGCGCACCGACGGGCTCAGGGACCTGCGCGTCGTCGACGCCGGCGACGTCGAGATGTACTCCGGCGACATCGAGCGCGCCCTCGGCACGCTCGAGGCGGCCGTCGAGCGGGTCGCCCGCGCCGGCGCGATCCCGGTCGTCCTCGGCGGCGACCACTCCGTCGCCTTCCCCGACGCCAAGGGCGTGGCCAACGTGCTCGGCCACGGGCGGGTGTCGATGATCCACTTCGACGCGCACGCCGACACCGGCGACATCGAGTACGGCTCGCTGTGGGGCCACGGCCAGCCGATGCGCCGCCTGATCGAGTCCGGTGCGCTGCGCGGCGACCGGTTCCTCCAGGTCGGGCTGCGCGGCTACTGGCCGCCGCCGGAGACCCTGGACTGGATGGCCGGGCAGAGGATGCGGTCCTACGAGATGACCGAGATCGTGCACCGCGGGCTCGGCGACTGCCTGACCGAGGCGTTCACGATCGCGACCGACGAGTGCGACGGCGTCTTCCTGTCGGTCGACATCGACGTCTGCGACCCGGGCCACGCACCGGGCACGGGCACGCCGGAGCCGGGTGGCCTGACCGCGCGCGAGCTGCTCGACGCCGTACGCCGCATCTGCCTGGAGCTGCCCGTCGTCGGCGTCGACGTCGTCGAGGTCAGCCCGCCCTACGACCACGCCGACATCACGGCCGCGCTGGCCAACCGCGTCGTGCTCGAGGCGCTCTCCGCGATCGCGCGCAAGCGCAAGGACGAGCGCGACGGCACCACGTGGGACCCCTCCCGACCCCTCCTGGACAGGTGATGGTGAAGCCACACGAGCGCCCGGCCGGGCGCGACATGCACCGCGTCGACCAGACCACCGAGCAGATGGTGCGCAGCGTCCTGGCCTATGCCGAGAACCGCCTGCGCATGGACCCCGTCCCGCTCGACCAGGGCACGCTGACCAACGCCCAGCTCTACGAGCGGCTCGAGGGGCTGATCACCGAGCAGGCGCGCACCCCCGACGAGGTGCTCGGCGTCTACTCCTCGGTGATCGCGCCGAGCGTCATCTCCGCCGACAGCCCGCGCTTCCTCGGGTTCATCCCGGCGGCACCGACCAAGGCCAGCCTGCTGTTCGACATGCTCGTCTCCTGCGCATCGATCCAGGGCATCTCGTGGCTCGAGGCGTCCGGCGCGATCGCGGCGGAGAACACCGTGCTCGCGCTGATCGCCGCGGAGGCCGGGCTGCCCGAGACCGCCGGCGGCACCTTCGTCTCCGGCGGCTCGGCGGGCAACCTGTCCGCCCTCGCCGTGGCGCGTGAGGAGGCCAAACGGCGCGACCCGTCGGTGGTCCGCTGGCGGGTCGTGGTCGGCACCGACGCGCACTCCTCGATCATCAACACGCTCCGCCTGCTCGAGATGGACGCGCTCGTCGTCGAGACGCCCGACCACCGGCTCACCCGGGAGACGGTCGAGGCCGGGCTCGCCGACGGTGCTCACGGAGACCTCTCCGACGTCGCCGCGGTCGTCTGCACCTCCGGCACCACCAACGCGGGGATCATCGACGACCTCGAGGGCGTCGGGTCGCTCGCCCAGGAGCGCGGCTGGTGGTTCCACGTCGACGGGGCCTACGGCGGCGCCGGCATCTTCGCCCCCTCGATCCGGCACAAGTACGCCGGCCTGGAGCGCGCGGACTCGTTCATCCTCGACCCGCACAAGTGGATGTTCACGCCGTTCGACTGCTGCGCGCTGCTCTACCGCGAGCCGGCCAAGGCGCGGCGCACGCACACGCAGGACGCGTCGTACCTCGACGTGATCCACGACCGCGACGAGTGGAACCCGACCGACTACGCCTACCACCTCACCCGGCGCGCCCGGGGCCTGCCGCTGTGGTTCTCGCTCGCCGTGCACGGGGTCGGCGCCTATCGCGACGCGATCGAGGTCGCCGTGCGCCTGGCCGCGCAGACCGCCGACCTGGTGCGCGAGGCCGAGCACCTCGAGCTGATCCGCGAGCCCGACCTCGGGGTCGTGCTGTTCCGCCGGCTCGGCTGGGGCGAGCAGGACTACTACGCCTGGGCGCGCGGGCTGCACCAGGACGAGGTCGCCTTCATCCCGCCGAGCGCGTGGGAGGGCGAGACCGTGGGCCGCTTCGCGTTCCTGCACCCCGACACGAGCCTGGACCTGGTCAGGGAGGTGCTCGAGCGGACCCGTTGACCGGCACGGTGACGCCGGGTGAGGCAGGATTGAGGGACCAGGCAGGACAACGGACTCGGAGGTGACCGGTGCGCTCCCACAGCGCGGTGTACGTCGACGTCGGATACCTGCTGGCCAGCTCGGCCACGCGGGTGACCGGCACGTCCCTGCGCAGCGGTGTGGAGGTCGACCACTGGTCGCTCATCGAGGCGATCATGGAGCAGGCCGCGGAGAGCAGCGGGCTGCCCGTGCTGCGGGTCAACTGGTACGACTCCGGCGGCGGTCGCGGGGGCACCCCCGACCGTGAGCAGGAGCAGATCGGTCTCCTGCCGCGGGTCAAGCTGCGCCTGGGCCGCCTGAGCCACTCCGGTGAGCAGAAGGGCGTCGACCTCAAGATCGGCCTCGACCTGGTCACCCACGCGCGCAACAGCGCGGTCGACGTGATGTTCCTGCTCTCCGGCGACGACGACCTCACCGAGGCGGTCGAGGAGGCGCAGGCCCACGGCATCGAGGTGGTGCTGCTCGCGGTGCCCGGCGCCGGGGGCAAGCCGCACGCGGTCAGCAAGCACCTGCTCCGGGCCGCCGACCGGCTCGAGCTGATCAGCGAGAAGGCCATCGACGGCGCGGTCACCACGGTCGTGCGCGAGATGTTCCAGCAGCCGATCGTGCCCCACGCCCCCGTGGAGCCCCGCCCGGAGGTCGACGAGGCGGCCTCGGCCGCGGCCGCCAAGCCCGCGGCGCCGGTCGACGGAGCCGCCGCCGTGTCGGCCCCGCCGGAGGTGGTCGACGACGGGAGCCCCAAGCCGCCGACCCCGGCCCTCATGCCCCGCAAGCTCATCGCCCCGCCGCCCCCGGCGGCGCCCGTGCCGCCCGCCGCCGTGCTGGCCTACCAGTCGACGACGGGCCGTCCCTCGGGCGGCTGGTTCGAGTCGGTGGACCCGGCGGAGGAGGAGCACCTCGTCGACGAGGTGTGCGCCAGCGTGCTCGAGTCGTGGGCCCGCGGCGCGTCCGACACCGCTCGCTCCGAGCTGCTCCGCGGGGAGCCGACGATCCCCAGCGAGATCGACCGGGCGCTGCTGGTCGACCTGTCCAACCGGCTCGGCATCTATGCCCTCGACGAGCCGACCCGCCACATCCTGCGCTCGCGCTTCTGGGTCGTCGCTGCCGCCAAGCTCCCCGAGTCCTGACCCCGGTCGGCGCTGTCGCCAAGGCCACATCGCGGGCAGGCTCCCGGGGGCCCTGATCGGCGTAGCGTTGACGTCGGGAGGCGGTCACCATGACCCGACACGATTTCCTACGTCACAGCGACGCGTTCGCCTGGGAGATGGAGCACGACGCAGCGCTCCGCTCCACGGTCGTCACCATCCTGCTGCTGGACAGGTCGCCCGACCTGGCCCGGGTGCGGGAGGGGTTCGAGCGGGCCACCGTCGTGGTGCCGATGCTCAGGCGGCGGGTGGTCCACTCCGCCCCGCCGGCTCCGCCGCGCTGGGAGGACGACCCCGACTTCGACCTCGACTTCCACGTGCGGCGGCTGACCGCGACCGCGAAGGACGACGGCGAGCCCGGCCTCGACGACCTGCTCGAGCTCGCCCGGCGGGCCGAGATGGACGACTTCGACCGTGCCCGCCCGCTGTGGGAGGCCACGGTCGTCGAGGGCCTCACCCTGGACGGTGAGCCGGGTCGCGCCGCCCTGCTGCTCAAGCTGCACCACTCCCTGACCGACGGCATCGGCGGCGTCCAGCTCGCGCTGGCGATCCTCGACCTGGGCCCCGACCCGACGCCCCGCGAGCCGGTGTCCCCGGTGCCGCCGCAGCGGACCTCCGGGCCGCTCACGCCCTGGACCGCCTCGGCGGCGTACGACGCGGCGCTGCTGCGCGGCCTCGCCGGCGGCCTCGTCAGGAACGCCCCCGGCGCGCTCCGCGCCGGCGTCCTCCACCCCGTCGACACCGCCCGCGACGTGGCCGCGGTGGCGTCGTCGGTGATGCGGACGGTGCGCCCGATCAACCAGACCGGCTCCGCCCTCATGGCCGAGCGGCGCCTGGTCCGCCACCTGGCGGTGATCGACGTGCCGCTGGCGGACCTGAAGAACGCCGCGCACGCCTGCGACGTCTCGCTCAACGACGCCTTCCTCGCCGCGGTGACCGGCGGCCTGCGGGTCTACCACCAGCGGCACGGCACCGAGGTGGCCGACCTGCACGTGACGATGCCGGTCAGCCTGCGCACCGACGCCGACTCCCCGGGTGGCAACCGCATCACGCTGATGCGCTTCGACGTCCCGGCGGGCATCCGGCGCGCGGAGACGCGGATGCGCGCGGTGCACAGCCGGATCCAGCCGATCCGCAACGAGCGGTCCCTGCCCTACACCCAGGCGATCGCCGGCGCGCTCAACCTGCTGCCGCGGTGGTACCTCGCCGCGATGCTGCGGCACGTGGACGTGCTGGTCAGCGACGTGCCGGGCGTGCCGGTGCCGTTGTGGCTCGGGGGGGCCAGGGTCACCATGCAGTACCCCTTCGGGCCCACCATCGGAGCCGGCGTCAACGTCACGCTGATGTCCTACGTCGACACGTGCGCGATCGGGATCAACGCCGACACCGGAGCCGTCCCCGACCTCGACCTGTTCGTCGAGTGCCTGCGCGAGGGCTTCGACGAGGTGCTGGCCGTCGCCCGCTGAGGTTGGGCACCGCCCCCTTCGGGCACGGTCCCTGTGACCGGATGTCCGAGGAGAGGGAGACGACGTGGCGCGACGACGTGACGTGCTGGCCGTCGTACAGGCAGGGGGACAGGGGAGCCGCATGGACGTGCTCACCCGCGAGCGGGCCAAGCCGGCCCTCCCGTGGGGCGGCGTCCACCGGCTGATCGACTTCCCGCTGTCGAGCCTGGTCTACGGCGGCTTCAACGACGTGTGGGTCAGCGTGGAGTACCAGGTGGCCTCGATCGACCAGTACCTCTCCGGCGGCCGCCCCTGGGACCTCGACAGCAACCGCGGCGGCTTCCGGCGCGTGGTGCCGCAGACCGGCAGCGGGGCGCCGACCGAGGACGAGTTCGCCTTCGGCAACGGCGACCTGCTGCTGCGCATGTCGCGCGACATCGAGAGCCACGGGGCCGAGCACCTGCTGGTGTGCAGTGCTGACCACGTCTTCGCCGAGGACCTCGGCCAGGTGTACGCCGACCACGTGGCCTCCGGCGCCGACGCGACCGTCCTCACCGCGGACGTCAGCCGCAAGGAGGCCGCGCAGAACACGGTCGTGCTGAGCGACCGGGGCGGACGCGTGACGGGGGTCGAGGACCACGTCTCGCGGCCGTCGTCGGGCACGGTGGCGACCGAGATCTTCCTCTATCGCGTGGGGCCGCTGCTGGAGACCCTGCGCACCCTGCGGGCCGAGCTGTCCGGCGACGCCGACGAGGGCGACTCCGGCATCGGCGACGCCGGTGAGCACCTGCTGCCCCGGCTGGTCGACCGCGGACACGTGCGTGCGGTGCCGATGTCGGGCTACTGGCGCGACGTGGGGCGTCCGGAGACCTATCTCGAGAGCCACCGCGACCTGCTCGCCGGCCGGGTCGACGTGTCCACCCACGAGGACCGGCCCGTCATCAGCAAGTGGCAGGACCGCACCGCGACGCGGGTCGACCGTGGCGCGGAGGTGGTGGACAGCCTGCTGTCACCGGGCTGCCAGGTCGGCGGCACGGTCGTGCGGTCGGTGCTCGGTCCCGGCGTCGTGGTGGAGAAGGGCGCCCACGTGGAGGACAGCGTGCTCTTCGCCGACGTCGTCGTGCAGCGGGGCGCACGGGTGACCACCTCCCTGGTCGACGACCGGGCGGTGATCGCGCGCGGAGCCCGCGTCGGGGCGCTGCCCACGGCGCGCAAGGCGCGCGACGAGGACCTCGTGCTCGTGGGCCGCGACGCGGTCTGCGCCGGCGAGGTCGCCCCCGGCGGGCGGCTGGAGCCCGGCACACGCGCCTGAGCGGCGCGGGCCGTCACCCCGTGATGCGGGGGAACGGCTGGGCCGCCTCCAGCTCGTAGGCGACCTCGAGCAGCATGCGCTCCTGGCCGTGGTCGGCCGACAACATCGACGCGAGGGGGACCTTGCCACCCTCGACGTCGGCCAGCCCGGTCGGGACCGTGATGGCCGGGCCGCCGGAGACGTTGGCGGCGGGCGTGAACCCGACGAACGCGCGCAGCCGCTCGAGCACGAGGTCGAAGTCGACGTCGGAGCCGAGGTGGCCGATCGGGGGGATCACGTGGCCGACGGTCGGGGTGAGCACGAGGTCGTAGCGCTTGAAGACGTCGTGGTAGCGCGTGCCCGCCCCGCGCAGCCGCCGGATCGCGCCGGGGAGCGTGCGCCACCGGGGCGGCACCAGGTCGGCGAGGCCCTTGACGATCGGGTCGACCATCGCCTGGTCGAAGTCGCGGGAGTAGAGCACCTTGCCGAGCCGCGACGTCATGAACCCGAGGAATGCCCAGTAGAGGACGAAGTCGTCGGCGAACGACGGGTCGATCGGGATCGGCTCCTCGACCACCTCGTGGCCGGCCGCCGCCAGCACCTCGGCGGTGCGGAGCGCGTTGGCGCGGGTGACGTCGTCGGTCGGCACCGTGATCGAGTCCAGCATCACCGCGATCCGCAGGCGCCGCGCAGCAGGCCCCTCGACCAGCCCGATCGGTCGCAGCCGTCGGGCCGCCGGGCCGACGGCCTCCGCCGAGGCGATGAAGTGCGCCGCGTCGCGCACGGTGCGGGTGACCGCCCCCTGGGCGACGACCTGCACGGGGAGGACGCGGTCGGCGAGCTCGCCGGCCATGCGTCCGCGGGTCGGCTTGAGGCCGACGAGCCCGCACGCGGCAGCGGGGATGCGGATCGACCCGCCGCCGTCGTTGGCGTGCGCGAGCGGGACGACGCCCGCGGCCACCAGCGCCGCCGCGCCGCCCGACGAGGCTCCGGCCGAGTGGCCCGGGTGCCACGGGTTGCGCGTCGGCGGCTCGGTGAGGAACTCCGTCGAGGCGGTGAGCCCGAACTCCGGCAGCCGGCTCTTGCCGAGCGTGAGGGTGCCGAGCCCGCGCCACTGCTTCATCACCGGTCCGTCGTGCTTCGCCGGCTTCGCGGCGTAGGCGATGCTGCCGAAGTTGGTCGGCAGGCCGTCGACGTCCACGTTGTCCTTCATGAAGGTCGGGACACCGGCGAACGCCTCGGGTCCCAGCCCCTCGCGGTCGAGCCGTGCGGCCTCGCGCCGCGCCTCGTCGTACGTCGTGAGCTGGATCGGGCACAGCGTCGGCTGGACCTCCTCGGCGCGCGCGATCGCCGCCTCGACGACCTCGGAGACGCTGACCTCGCGGGCGCGGAGCAGCCCCGCGAGGGCGACGGCGTCGTGGTCGGCGAGGGCGTCGTCACCGAAGGCGTGGCAGGGCGAGAGCTGGTTCGTCATGGCGGCATCCTTCCCGACGCGAGGAAATGGTGTGAGGTCGAACCATTGACGTCCACGCGCGCCCACCGACACACTCAGCCTCATCAGCGCCGGATGCCCGGAGGCGGGCACCCCGAGAGGTGGTA
>CAZKZQ010000004.1:13123-39574 GCA_964557235.1 uncultured Nocardioidaceae bacterium | reverse complement strand
AGATGAACGAGCGGTTCATCGCCTTGCACATGATGTAGGACAGGTAGGCACCCGAGGAGCCGACGAGGGCCCCGGTGATGATCAGCAGGTCGTTCTCGAGCAGGAAGCCCGACGCCGCTGCGGCCCAGCCGGAGTAGGAGTTGAGCATCGACACGACCACCGGCATGTCGCCACCGCCGATGGAGGCGACCAGGTGCCACCCCAGGGCCAGCGCGAGGATCGTGACCACGACCAGCAGCCACAGCTGCGGGTCGGCGACGAACCACACGGTCAGCACGGCGAAGGCCGCGAGCGCGCCCAGGTTGAGCAGGTTCTTGCCCGGCAGCATGAGCGGGCTGGACTTGATCCGCGCCGACAGCTTGAGGTTGGCCACGATCGAGCCGGTGAAGGTGACCGCGCCGATGAAGACGCCGATGAAGACCTCGGCGGAGTGGATGCCCAGCAGGTCCTGGACGGCCAGCAGGTTGGCCTCCTCGCCGCCGGGGTGGTGCTCGACGTGGAGGTAGCCGTTCCAGCCCACCAGGACGGCGGCCAGACCCACGAACGAGTGCAGCAGCGCGATGAGCTCGGGCATGCCGGTCATCTCCACCACCCGGGCACGCCACAGGCCGATGGAGGCGCCGATCGCGGTGGCCACCAGCAGCAGCACCAGGCCGAGGGTCTCGACGTCGCGGTCGATCGCGAGCGCGATCGTCGCGACGAGGGCGACGCCCATGCCGGCGATGCCGAAGTAGTTGCCGACCTTGGCGGTCTCGTGCTTCGACAGCCCGGCCAGGGCCAGGATGAAGAGCAGCGCGGCGACGATGTATGCCGCGGACGCGGCCGTCTCGACGGAGAACACAGTCAGCTCCTCAGGACCTGGAGAACATGGCGAGCATGCGGCGGGTCACCGCGAAGCCGCCGAAGACGTTGATGGACGCGAGCAGGATCGCCACGAACGACAGGACGGTGATGACGCCGTCGTCCTGGCCGATCTGCAGCAGCGCCCCGACCACGATGATCCCGGAGATCGCGTTGGTCACCGACATCAGTGGCGTGTGCAGTGCGTGGTGCACGTGGCCGATGACGTAGTAGCCGATGACGATCGCCAGCGCGAAGACCGTGAGGTGGACCTGCAGGGCAGCCGGGCTGATCGCGATCAGCCCGAACAGCACCGCGGCCGCGACGAACACGGTCGCCATGCGGCCTGCTGGTGTCAGCTTCGTCCTGGGCTTCGACTCCTGCGCGGGGGCGGCCGGCTGGGCTGCCGGGGCGGGCGCCGCGGAGACCTGCACCGGTGGCGGGGGCCAGGTGCTCTCGCCGTCGCGGACGACGGTGATGCCGCGCTGGACGACGTCGTCGAAGTTCAGGACGAGCTGACCGTCCTTCTCCGGCGTCATCAGCTTGAGCAGGTTGACCAGGTTGGTGCCGTAGAGCTGGGAGGCCTGCGTGGGCAGGCGTCCGGCGAGGTCGGTGTAGCCGATGATCGTCACGCCGTTGTCGGTCACGACGGCCTGGTCCTTGACCGTGCCCTCGACGTTGCCGCCGTTCTGGGCGGCCATGTCGACGATCACGCTGCCCGGCCTCATCGAGGCGACCATCTCGGCGGTGATGATCCGCGGCGCCGGACGGCCCGGGATCAGCGCGGTCGTGATGATGATGTCGACGTCGGCGGCCTGGTCGGCGTAGAGCTCGGCCTCGCGGGCCTTGTAGTCCTCGCCCATCTCCTTGGCGTAGCCGGTCGCGGAGACCTCGACCTCGGGCGACTCGATGGAGAGGTACTCCCCGCCGAGCGACTTGACCTGGTCGGCGACCTCGGGCCGCGGGTCGGTCGCGCGGACGATCGCCCCGAGCGAGCCGGCCGCCCCGATCGCGGCGAGGCCGGCGACGCCGGCTCCGACCACGAGCACCTTGGCCGGCGGGACCTTGCCCGCGGCGGTGACCTGGCCGGTGAAGAACCGTCCGAAGGCGTGCGCGGCCTCGATGACCGCGCGGTAGCCCGCGATGTTGGCCATCGACGACAGCACGTCGAGCGACTGCGCCCGCGAGATCCGCGGGACCGCGTCCATGGCGAAGGCCGTGATCGGCCGCCGCGCCAGGTCCTCCACCAGGTCGGGGTTCAGCGCGGGCGAGAGGATCGCGATGACCGTCGCGCCCGGCTTCACCGCGTCGAGCTGGGCCGAGGTCGGTGCGTTGACCCCGAGGACGATGTCGGCCTCCGACGTCGAGCCGATGCTCGCGCCGGCCTCGACGTAGGCCTCGTCGGTGAAGCTCGCGGCGACTCCGGCGCCGGGCTCGACCACGACGTCGTACCCGAGCTTGAGCAGCTGGGCGACCGTCGCGGGCGTGGCCGCGACGCGGGTCTCGCCGGGTCGGGCCTCGGTGAGGACTCCGATGAGCATGGGCGCTCCGTTCGTGAGGTGAGCAGGGTGCCTAGCGGGCGGTCCAGCCACCGTCGATGACGAGCGTCTGGCCCGTCATGTACGACGAGGCGTCCGACCCGAGGAAGAGCAGCGCCCCGTCGAGCTCGGCGACCTGTCCGGGACGTCGGAGCATAGTGTTGCGGTCGACCCACCGAGCGCTCGTCTCGTCTGCGAAGAGCGCGTCGTTCATCTCGGTGCGGAACCAGCCGGGGACCAGCGCGTTGACGCGGACGCCGTGCCTGCCCCACTGACCGGCCAGCTCGCGGGTCATCGCGACGACGGCGCCCTTGGACGCGGCATAGCCCACACCCCCCACGGGGGCGGCGGAGACCAGCGCCAGGATCGAGGCCACGTTGATGATCGAGCCCGACCCGGCAGCGCACATCGCCTCGCCGGCGTGCTTGGCCAGCAGGAACGGTCCGCGCAGGTTGATGCCCAGGACCCGCTCGAGGTCGTCCTCGGTCTCGTCCTCCACGCGTGCCGGTCCCGAGGTGCCGGCGTTGTTGACCAGCACGTCCACGCGCCCGGTCTCGGCGAGCACGCGCGCGACGAGGGCCTTGCAGTCGGCGGGGTCGGCGACGTCGCACGCGACCGGTCGGATCGACGGTCGGGCGGCGGCGAGGGCCTCGAGGCGGTCGAGGCGGCGCGCGGCGGCGTAGACCGTCGCGCCGGCGTCGGCGAGCACCTCCGCGAAGCGGCCACCCAGCCCGGACGAGGCCCCGGTCACGACGGCCGTGCGGCCGGCGAGCTCGGACGGGCCGGACATCAGGGGATCATCAGGACGCGCCCGAACGCGACCCCGGTCTCGACGTAGCGGTGCGCCTCGGCGGCGTCGGACAGCGCGAAGCTGCGGTCGAGCACGGCCTTCAGCTCGCCGGTGCCGACGCGAGCGATGAGGTCGGCGATCAGGTCGTAGGTGCGCTGGGGCTGGCGCGACTGCTCCATGGCGAAGAAGACCGCGGTCAGGGCGCCGTTCTTCTCCATCAGGGGCCACACCTGGGGCGGGTCCACGTCGCGGCCCGCGTTGCCGATCCAGCTGATCCGGCCGCGATAGGCGAGTGCGGCGATGCTGCCCTCCAGGGTGCGGCCGCCGATGGGGTCCACGACCAGGTCGGCACCCTTGCCGTCGGTGAGGCGGAGCACCTCCGCGACGACGTCGACCTGGGTGTAGTCGACGACGTGGTCGGCCCCGAGCGCGAGGAGCCGCTCCTCCCGTCCCTCGGCGGCGACCGAGGTGGTGAGGACGGTCGCGCCGGCCTGCTTGGCGAGCTGGACAGCGGCCAGCCCGACCCCGCCGCTGCCGGCCTGGACCAGGACGGTCTCGCCCGGGGAGAGGTGGCCGAACTCGAACAGGCAGTCGCTGGCCGTGCCGAACTCGACCGGCAGGGCCGCTGCGTCCTCGAAGGACACGGTGTCGGGGAGGGCCCAGACCTTCCGGGCGCTGACGCTGGCGAGCTCGGCGTGGGAGCCCTTCATCATCATCGCCACGGCCCGCTGGCCGGGGACGACGGACGTGACGCCCTCGCCCACCTCGCGGACCACGCCGCTGGCCTGGTAGCCCACGACGTGGGGCTGGTCGAGGCCGCGGCCCTCGCGCCGGTTGATCAGGTCGCCGCCCTGGATGCCGATCGCCCGCACCTCGAGGAGGACGCCTCCCGGGCGGACGGTGGGGTCGGGGACCTCGTCGTAGCGCAGGACCTCAGGTCCGCCGATGGTGTCGAAAATCGCTGCCTTCATGGGGAGCACCGTATCCCAGGTTCCGCCTATTTACCATGAGGAATTATTTGGGAACGGGTTCGAGGACTAGGCTGCGGCGCGTGGCAGGGGAGAAGGACGACTGGGCGTCGCTGGCGCCGTTCCTGCGCGCGCAGCGGCAGATGGCGCGGCTGTCCCTGCGCGCTCTCGCCCAGATGACCGGGGTCTCGGACAGCTATCTCAGCCAGGTCGAGCGCGGTCTGCACCAGCCCTCACCCGAGGTGCTCAAGGCGATGGCCGGTGCACTCGGCGTCTCTGCCACGACCCTCTACGAGCGCATGGGCTGGATCGAGGCCGACGAGCCGGAGACCCGCGAAGGGGTCGAGCTGGCGATCGAGCGCGACCCCCGCCTGACCGAGGCCAAGAAGGCCGCGCTGCTGACGATGTATCGCACGCTGGTCGCCGACGACTGACCTGCCGTCCTTCCGCCGGCGGCATGCTTGACTTGCCAAGCACCGCTTGGTCTACTTCGGAACTCCCACGAACGAAGGACGTGCCATGCCGACCGTGACCCGCGACGACGGAGCCGAGATCTGGTGGGAGGCGACGGGACCCGACGGAGCCCCGGCGGTGGTGCTCGTCATGGGGCTGGGCTACCCGGCGGCCATGTGGTGGCGCCAGGTGCCGGCCCTCGCCGACCGGCACCGCGTCATCGTGCTGGACAACCGGGGGGCGGGCCGGACCGGCGACGTCGTCGGGGCGCCGTACTCCGTGCCGATGATGGCAGCCGACGTCCTCGCCGTCCTCGACGCCGCCGGGGAGCGTCGAGCGCACGTCGTGGGGATCTCGATGGGCGGGATGATCGCGCAGGAGGTCGCGCTCGCCCATCCCGAGAGGGTCGCCTCCGTCGTGCTGCTCGCGACCCACCCGGGTGCGGCCCACGCGACGTTCCGCCCGGAGGCGACGGCCCTGCTGTCGTCCCGCGCGAGCTGGACCCCGCAGGAGGCAGCCGAGGCGTCGATCCCCTTCAACTACGCCGCCACCACCCCGCGCGAGGCGATGGAGGAGGACTGGGCCGTGCGTCTGCCCCTCGCGACCACGCCCGCGGGCTACCTCGCCCAGCTCACGGGGACGATGCCCTGGACGTCCCTGGACCGGCTGCCCGGTCTGCAGCCGCCGGCACTGGTCGTGCACGGCGCGGACGACGCGCTCATCCCGGTCGAGAACGGCCGCCTGGTGGCGGGCTCGATCCCCGGCTCCGAGCTCGTCGTGCTGCCGGACGCCAACCACGTCCTGACCACGGACCAGACGACCGCGGTCAACGCGCTGATCGTCGACTGGGTCGCTCGGCACGACTCCTAATCATCCTGATCTTTAAAATAATTCATCCGAAGGATTGACGAACCTAGCCCTCGTCGGATTCCATAGGCCCTGTGGCCGCCCTCACAGTCGTGAGAGGGCGGATCCAAGACTTGGAGGGCAGGACGGATGAAGCTCGAGGGCAAGGTGGCCGTGGTCACCGGAGGCACCCGTGGGATCGGCCGGGGCGTGACCGAGGCGTTCCTCGCCGAGGGTGCGACGGTCGTGATGGCCGGTCGGTCGGAGGAGAAGGGCAAGCAGGCCCTCGAGGAGCTGGACGCCGGCGACCGCGCCGCGTTCCGCAGCTGCGACGTCCGGTCGCGCGAGGGCGTCAAGGCCCTCATCGACTCGACGGTCGAGGAGTTCGGCCGCATCGACATCCTGGTCAACAACGCCGGCGGCAGCGACGGCTTCGCGCCGATCCACGAGCTCGCCGACGAGGCGTGGGACAAGGCGATGGACCTCAACGTCAACTCGGCCTTCTGGGCCACGCGGGCCGCCGTGGCGCACATGCTGCCGCAGGCGTCCGGCCGCATCATCAACATGTCCTCGGTCGAGAGCAAGCTCGGCAACAAGGCGTCGGTGAGCCACTACATCACCAGCAAGCACGCCCTCAACGGCCTCACCAAGGCCACGGCGTTCGAGTACGGCACCAACGGGATCACGTGCAACGCGCTGTGCCCCGGAGCGATCGAGACCGACCTGATGACCGAGGTCGGACCCGGCTACGCCGCGGAGAACGGGATGACCTACGAGGAGTACAAGAACGTCTACGCCGCCGAGTCGGCGATCAAGCGACTGAACACCGTCGAGGAGGTCGGCGCCATGGCCGTCCTGCTGGCCAGCGACGTCGGCGGCGGGATCACCGGCGCCCTGATCAACATCGACGGCGGCACCGCGCCGTACTGACGGCCCCCGCGACTCTCCCGACCACCACGCACGCAGCGGAAGGACCCCCATGACAGCCACCGAGCAGCTCGCCGACTACGGCCTGAGCCAGGGTGCACTCGACCTCCTCGACGGAGGCGTCGTCGGGCACGTCATCGACGGCCAGGTCGGCCAGTCGGTCTCCGGCGAGACGTTCCCCGTCTTCGACCCGTCCAGCGGCCGGCAGATCGCCGTGGCCGCCGACGGCGGCCAGGCCGAGGTCGACCGGGCCGTCGCCGCGGCCCGTCAGTCCTTCGACGACGGCCGGTGGCGCAACCTGTCGGCCCAGCAGCGCGAGCAGAAGCTGCGCCGCCTGGCCGACCTGATCGACCAGAACCGCACGACGCTCGGTGACCTGGACAGCCTCGACGCCGGCATCCTCCACGCCTATGCCGGCTTCATCGTCGACTTCGCCGTGGGTGGCGTGAACTACTACGCCGGCTGGCCGACCAAGCTGCGCGGCTCGGTGCCCGACGTGGCCAACGGCCTCAACGTCGTGGTCAACCGCGAGCCCATCGGCGTCGTGGGGATCATCGTCCCCTGGAACGGACCCAGCGCGGTCATCGCCTTCGTCGCCGCCGCGCTGGCCGCGGGCAACTCGGTGGTCCTCAAGCCCGCACCGCAGACGCCGCTGTCGGCGCACGTGCTCGGCCGGCTGTGCCTCGAGGCCGGGATCCCCGACGGCGTCGTCAACGTGCTGCAGGGCGCCGGTGCCGCCGGCGCCGGCCTCGTCACGCACCCCGACGTCGACAAGATCTCCTTCACCGGCTCGGTCCGGACCGGCAAGGCCATCGCCGCCTCGGCTGCGGCCCAGCTCAAGAAGGTCAGCCTCGAGCTCGGGGGCAAGAGCCCGTTCATCGTCTTCCAGGACGCCGACATCGAGGCCGCGGCCGCAGGTGCCATGAGCGCTGTCTGGAGCAACTCCGGCCAGGTCTGCACCGCCGGCACGCGCACCCTCGTCCACCGCAGCATCTACGACTCGTTCGTGGAGGCCGTGGTCAGCCGGTCCAAGGAGATCCGCGTCGGCTCCGCCTTCGACGAGAAGACCGAGATGGGTCCGCTGATCTCGGCCGACCAGCTCGCGGTCGTCGAGGAGTACGTCGGCATCGGCGTCCAGGAGGGCGCGTCCCTCGTGCTCGGCGGATCGCGCGGGCCGGGGGAGGGGTACTACCACGAGCCCACCGTCTTCACCGAGGTCCGACCCGACATGCGCATCGCGCAGGAGGAGATCTTCGGTCCGGTCATGTCGCTGTTCCCCTTCGACACCGAGGCCGAGGCCTACGCCCTGGCCAACGACGTCGAGTTCGGCCTCGCGGCCGGCGTGTGGACCAAGGACCTCGACCGCGCCCACCGCGCGACGAGGGCCCTGCACACCGGCACGGTGTGGGTGAACAGCTTCCAGCTCGCCGACGCGGGCGTCCCCTACGGCGGCGTGAAGCAGTCCGGCTACGGACGGGTGCTCGGCAGCGAGGGTCTCGACGACTTCCTCGTCACCAAGTCCGTCTGGACCGCCTACGACCCCGTCGGCTGACCCGGCCCGGAACCAGGAGAGACACCCATGGATGAGGCAACCCTGCAGCGTCTGGTCGACCGGCTCGACATCCAGGACACGCTGACGACGTACGCCGCGTCGATCGACGAGGGCGACTTCGCCACCCTCCGCACGGTCTTCGCCGACGACGCCACCGCCGTCTACGACAAGGACAGCGACCTGCTCCGCGGCGGCGACGAGATCGTCGCCTGGGTGAAGGACGCGACCGCCGACCTGGACTGGCAGCACCACATGATCTCGGTCTACGGCGTCGAGATCGACGGCGACGAGGCGACGGCGCTGATCTACCTCCTGTCGCACCAGACCGTCCAGGGCAAGCCGCACCAGACCCGCATGATGACCAGCAGGTACCGCAACCGCCTCCGGCGAGACGCCGGCCGCTGGCGGATCTCCGACCTCCGGCTCCACGTCGGCTGGTACGAGGAGCGGGACTTCCCGCAAGCAGTGAACGACCCAGTGAACGACCACGCAGCGACCGCAGCCGAGGAGGCTTCAGCATGACCACCACACCCGAGAGCCGGGCGGCCGAGGCGGCCGCCAGCGGATGCCCGGTCGTCGACTTCGACTTCACCGAGTCGCGTCCGGCGCTGGAGTACTTCACCGCGCTCGACCAGCTGCGGGAGGAGGCGCCCATCGCGTGGAACACCTACGGCGGCGGGTTCTGGATGCTCAACCGCAACGCGCTGGTCCAGGAGGCCTTCCAGACGCCCGAGGTGTTCAGCTCCTCGGCGACGGTCCCGACCATCCCGGAGCCGGAGTACCACTGGATCCCGACGATGGAGAACGCGCCCAACCACCGGCTCTACCGCGCGGTGCTCAACCCGCAGTTCTCGCCCAAGGTCGTCGCCTCCCTCGAGGAGTCGATCCGCAAGGACTGCGTCGAGCTGATCGAGTCGCTGCAGGGCAAGGGCAAGGTGGACCTGGTCAAGGACCTGGCGATGGTCTTCCCGACCAAGGTCTTCCTGCAGATCGTCGACCTGCCTGCCGAGCACACCGACGACTTCGTCGGGTGGGTGGAGGACGTCTTCGGCGGTCTGGGCAACCCGGCCGGCGAGGCTGCGATGAATGCCGCCTTCGAGTCGATCCGGGTCTACTTCACCAACTTCATGGAGGAGTGGCGCGCCAACCCCGGCGACCCCGACACGTCCTTCTTCGGGCGGCTGCTGGAGTCCAACATCGGTGACCGGCCGATCCGCGACGACGAGTTCCTCAACATGTCGCTGGTGCTGCTGCTCGGCGGCCTCGACACGGTGAAGTCCCAGCTGGGCTACATCTTCTACCACCTCGCGACGCACGACGCCGACCGCCAGCGCATCATCGACGAGCCCGAGATCGCCCCCGCGGCGGTCGAGGAGTTCCTCCGCGCCTTCGCGATCGTCATGGACGGCCGCAAGCTCGCCCAGGACGTCGACTTCCACGGGTGCCCGATGAAGAAGGGCGACATGGTCATGCTGACCCTGGCTGCCGCCTCGCGCGACACCACGGAGTTCGACCACGCCGACGTCGTCGACTTCGACCGCAAGGCCGTCACCCACTTCTCCTTCGGCAGCGGACCGCACCGCTGCCTGGGCTCGCACCTGGCCCGGCTCGAGCTCAAGATCGTGCTGGAGGAGTGGCACAAGCGCATCCCGCACTACCGCATCGATCCCGACGCGGACCGCAGCGCGATCGTCGAGAGCGGGCCGCAGCTCGGTCTGAGCACGCTGCCGCTGGTCTGGGAGGTCTGACCATGACGGACACCACCACGACCGACGCGCCCTTCCGCATCGCGATCGACCTGGACAAGTGCGTCGGCCACGGCCGCTGCTACAGCCTCTCTCCCGCGGTCTACGACTCCGACGACGAGGGGTTCAGCACCCTCACCGACGGCGACGTCCCCGAGACCGAGGACCTGCGGGCCCAGGCCCGTCTCGGAGCAGTGACCTGCCCCGAGGGTGCCATCAGCCTGATCCCGCTCTGACCGCGTGACCCCCGCCGCCCACGGGCGGCGGGCTCACGCGACGGCAGACACATTCATCATGATAAAATAGGACGGTCGCAATGGAACTCTCGATGCTGCTGGAGATGGCGGCCGAAGGCTGCCCCGACCGGGTCGCCGTGGGCCGCAGTGCCGACGGCCTGACCTACGCCCAGCTGCTCACCCGCGCCCGGCAGCTCGGCGCCGAGCTGGCAGCCGGGGGCGTCGAGCACATCGGGATGGTCGACACCAACTCCGAGGCCGTGCCCCTGCTGGTCTACGCCTCGTCGTTCGCCGGCCTGCCGTTCGTGCCGCTGAACTACCGCCTGGCCGACGAGCAGCTCCAGGCCGCCGTACGCCGGATCGCGCCCGCGGTGGTCGTCGCGTCGCCCGAGCAGGCCGCGCGCTTCCCCGGCATCGAGGGGATCACCGTCCTCTCGCCGGAGGACCTCGGCACCGGCGGAGGCGCGGCCGAGGACGAGGCCCCCGGGGGCGGCGACATCGCGATCCTGCTGTTCACCAGCGGCACCAGCGGGGAGCCCAAGGGCGCCGTGCTGCGGCCGAGCCACCTGGTCTCCTACGTGCTGTCCACCGTGGAGTTCCTCGGCGCGGAGGAGGACGAGGCCATCCTCGTCAGCGTCCCGCCGTACCACATCGCCGGCATCTCGACCGTGCTCACCTCGGTCTACAACGGCCGCCGCATGGTGCAGCTGCCGGCCTTCAGCCCCGACGGCTGGGTCGAGCTGGCGCGGTCCGAGCGCATCACCCACGCGATGGTCGTGCCGACGATGCTCGGCCGGATCCTCGACGTGGTCGAGGCCGACGGCCAGGGCCTGCCGGCCCTGCGTCACCTGTCGTACGGCGGCGGCCGGATGCCCGGCACCGTCGTCGAGCGGGCGCTGCGACTGCTCCCCGACGTGGACCTGGTCAACGCCTACGGACTGACCGAGACCAGCTCGACGATCAGCGTCCTCGGTCCCGAGGACCACCGTGAGGCGGCGGCCAGCACCGATCCCGACGTCCGGAGGCGCCTGGGCTCGGTGGGCCGTCCCCTCCCGTCGGTCGAGATCGAGATCCGCGACCACGACGGCAACGTCGTCGGCCCCGGCGAGCAGGGCGAGATCTTCGTCCGCGGCGAGCAGGTGTCGGGGGAGTACCTCTCCCACAAGGCGATCGACGACGAGGGCTGGTTCCCCACCCGCGACCGCGGTGTGCTCGACGAGGCCGGCTTCCTCTACGTCGACGGTCGTGCCGACGACGTCATCGTGCGCGGGGCGGAGAACCTGTCGCCCGGTGAGATCGAGGACGTCCTGGTCCAGCACGACGCCGTCGCCGAGGTCGCGGTCGTCGGGCTGCCCGACACCGAGTGGGGAGAGCGCGTGGTCGCCGCCGTCGTCCTCCACCCGGGCGCCGAGGCCTCCGAGAAGGAGCTGCAGGACTGGGTGCGAGCCCGGTTGCGCTCCTCGAAGACGCCGTCGGAGGTGCACTTCGTCGAGGTGCTCCCGCACAACGAGACCGGCAAGCTGCTCAGACGGGTGCTCCGCGAGCAGCTGGCGTGAGCATGGCCGTCGACCCGCCTCCGCCGCGCCGCATCGCGCCGCGCCGCGGGCTGCCGGTCGTCTACGAAGGTGTCTCGGAGGGGGACGAGGGCATGGGCACCGACGCGCCACAGCGCCGCATGCTGAAGCTGTCGGAGGCGATCGCGGGCGAGCTCGTCCGCGACATCGTCGCCAGCGGCATGAAGATCGGCGACCACCTGGCGCCCGAGGCGTCGATGCTCGTGCAGTACGGCGTGGGGCGCGAGTCGCTGCGCGAGGCGCTGCGCCTGCTGGAGTCCCAGGGCCTGATCACGATCAAGCGCGGGCCGGGCGGTGGGCCCGTCGTCGCCGGCGTCGACCCGCTCTACCTCGCCCGCACCACCTCGCTGTTCTTCCACGTCGGTGGCGCGACGTACGACGAGGTGCTCGAGGCGTGGGAGGTGCTGGAGCCGGCTCTGGCCGCCCAGATCGCCCGCCGGCCGGGCCGTGCGGACGTGACGCGCGCCCTCGCGCCGTACCTCTATCCCACCGAGGACACCGGGGAGGTGCAGCAGGCCAAGGACACCGGCTTCCACACCGTCGTGGCGCAGCTCAGCGGCAGCCGCGTGATGATCCTGCTCCTGCAGTCGCTGGGTCACATGCTGGTCGACCACGTGGCCGAGGCCCTGAGCCAGGTCGAGGACTGGGAGGGCGTCGAGCGCGAGCACGCCGAGATCGCCGAGGCCATCCTCAACGGACGGCCGGCCAAGGCGCAGCGCCTGATGGCCCAGCACATCGCCGGCGTCCGCGACAGCTGTGCGACCCGGTGGCCGGAGCGCATGCTCGACCCGGTGGTGTGGTGATGAGCCTCAACATCGCCACCGTGCTGCGGGAGGCCGCGTCCGCCCAGCCGGACAGGACGTGCCTGGTGCTGGGGTCCCGGAAGGTCAGCTATCGCGAGGTCGACACCGAGTCGGCCCGCCTCGCCGCCGGTGTGCTCGCCCTCGGGCTCGAGCGCGGGGACGCGGTCGCCGTGCAGCTGTCCAACTCGGCCGACTTCGTCTTCGCCTACTTCGGGCTGATGCGGGCCGGGCTCGTGATGGTGCCGATGAACCCGCTGCTGCGCGAGCAGGAGGTCGCCCACCTGCTGGCCGACTCCGGCGCGCTGGTCCTCCTCACGAGCAGCGCCCACACCGAGGAGATCGTCGCGGCGGCTGCAGGACGGCCCGTGTTCGTCGCCGGCGACCGGCTCGTGCCCGCGGGGTGCCGTCCGCTCGCGGAGCTCTATGCCGACGAGCCGTTCCGCGACGTCGTGCCGACGAGCTCGGAGGACACCGCGGTCCTGCTCTACACCAGCGGGACGACCGGGCGGCCCAAGGGCGCGGAGCTGACCCACCTCCAGCTGGTCTTCAACTCGATCAACTCCGGCGCGCTCTTCGGCTTCGGTCCCGACGACGTGTCCCTGGCCGTCGTGCCGTTCTTCCACGTCTACGGTCTGAGCCTCATCGGCGTCGCCGTCCGCTACGTCAGCACGATCACCGTGATGGAGCGCTTCGACGCGGCGGCCGCGGTCGAGGTGATGGAGCGCGACGGCGTCAGCATCATGTTCGGCGTCCCCACGATGTATCACGCGCTCCTCCAGCAGGACACGTCCGGACGCGACCTCTCGCGCTTCCGGCTCGCCGTCTCCGGTGGGGCGGCCATCCCCGGCGAGATCCTGCGCGCGGTCGAGGAGCGCTACGGCGTGCTGCTGCTCGAGGGCTACGGGCTCTCGGAGTCGTGCGCGACCGCGACGTTCAACCGGTCGTTCGAGGACCGGCGGTTCCTCTCGATCGGCAAGCCCATCTGGGGTGTCGAGGTCGTCGTCGTCGACGACGAGGGTCGCCGGCTGCCGCAGGGGGCCGAGCACGTCGGCGAGCTCGTCGTGCGCGGCCACAACGTGATGAAGGGCTATCGCAACAACCCCGAGGCCACCGCCGAGGCGCTGCGCGACGGGTGGCTGCACACCGGTGACCTCGGCTACGAGGACGAGGACGGCTACCTCTTCGTCGTCGACCGGCTCAAGGACCTCGTCATCCGGGGCGGCTACAACGTCTATCCCCGCGAGATCGAGGAGGTCCTCTACGCCCACCCCGCGATCAGCGAGGCCGCCGTGATCGGCCGGCCCGACGACCGGCTCGGCGAGGAGGTCGTCGCCGTGGTCGTCCTGCACCCCGGCGCGGCGACCACGACCGAGTCGGACGTCATCGCGTTCTGCAAGGAGCGGCTCGCGGCCTACAAGTACCCCCGCGAGGTCCGCATCGTCACCGACCTGCCCAAGGGCTCCACGGGCAAGATCCTCAAGAAGGAGCTGCGTTGACCGCGTCACTGAGCGCTTCCCTGACCGACGGCACCACCACCCTCGACCGCGACCAGGTCGAGGCCCGGTTGTACGGCGCGGTGGTCACGCTGCGCGAGCTCACCGCCGGCACGTCGGGGCGGGTCGCGGTGATGGCGCACAACTCCGCGGAGACCGTGATCACGCACGCGGCGGTGATCCTGGCCGGGCTCTCGGCGGTGCCGGTGAGCTTCCACCTCACCGCGGGCGAGGTCGCCTACCTGCTCGAGACCTCGGGGGCGGCGCTCCTGGTCGCCGACGCCCAGACGGCCGAGGTGGCGGCCGACGCCGCCTCCCGGGTCGGGGGAGTGCAGGTGGTCGACACCTCGCGGCTCGCCGTCGAGGCGGAGGCGCCCGAGGGCCTGACGTCCTGGCGGCCGCGCCCGCCGATGCTCTTCACCTCCGGCACGACCGGCCGGCCCAAGCCGGTCGAGCAGCCGCCGACGATGTTCCCCCGCGTGGACAGCGTCGCCGAGCTGCTCACGGTCTTCGCGGACAACCCGCTGGCGCAGCACCGGCCGCACCTCGTGGTCGGTCCGCTCTACCACACGGGTCCGTTGACGGCGGTCCGCCTGCTGCTCGCGGGGACGCCCCTGGTGGTCATGCCGCGCTTCGACGCCGAGGGCGTGCTGCGTGCGATCCAGGAGCATCGGATCCAGGGGTCGGTGATGGTGCCGACCCACTTCTCCCGCCTGCTGGCGCTGCCCGAGCACGTGCGCGCGTCGTACGACGTCAGCTCGCTGCGCGAGGTCGTGCACACCGGCTCGGCGTGCCCGGTCGACGTCAAGCGCCAGATGATCGAGTGGTGGGGGCCCGTGCTCGTCGAGGCCTACGGCGGCACCGAGGTCGGGACCACCACGAGCCTCGACAGCGAGGAGTGGCTGGCCCACCCCGGGTCGGTCGGACGCGCGGTGCCGCCGTTCGAGGTGCTGGTGCTCGACGAGGACGGCCGCGAGGTGCCCACCGGCGAACCTGGGCAGCTCTGCTTCCGCGACACGACCGGTCGAGGGCTGGTCTACGCCGTCGACGGGCTCGCGGGCAGCGGCCCGACCTATGGCCCGGGGGTGTTCACGCTCGGCGAGGTCGGCCGCGTCGACGAGGACGGCTTCGTCTGGATCACCGACCGCACCGCGGACCTCGTCGTCTCGGGAGGCGTGAACATCTATCCCGCGGAGGTCGAGCGCGTGCTGCTCACCCACCCGGACGTCGAGGACGTCGCGGTCTTCGGGGTCCCGGTCGAGGACCTCGGTGAGGAGCTGCGGGCGCTCGTCGTCGTGACGGGCGACGTCACGGCCGAGGACCTGATGGCGCTGTGCCGCGCGGAGCTCGCGGGCTACAAGTGCCCGCGCCGGCTCGACCTGGTGGACGCGCTGCCCCGCACGACGATGGGCAAGCTCGACAAGCGCGTCCTGCGGGAGCGCTACGGCGCCGGGGTGTCGACGAGCGACCGCTCCTAGGGCCGCGCGCCCGTCGACCCACGCCGAAAACCGGTGGTGGACTGCGTCCCCCGAGCGTTCGGAGGTGCGATGTGCCACCGGTTGCTGGGTCAACCGGGCGGCAAGCTCGACAAGCGACCGGGTCTCGCGGGCGCTCAGGCCCCGAGGAAGAACGGGCGCCAGACAGGGGCCGGCTGGAAGCGCGGCAGGTCGCGGGCCGGCAGGGCGAGCCGGTCGGCGACGACGTACATCGCCTGCGGGTTGTGGCCCAGGCCGTTGTGGCTGGAGAAGACCTTCACGTTCTCGGCGAGGTCGGACTCCTCCTCGGTGCACGACCACCACGGCACGACGCCGTCGGTGCGCGAGTAGATCGAGGTGGTGGGCACGCTCAGCGGGCGCGAGGCCGGGCCGCCGGGGGACAGGTCGTCGGCGGCGTCGTGGAGCGGGGCGTAGAGGTCGTACATCCACGCGGCGTGGCTCTTCTGGTGGTCCAGGAGGCGATAGGGGCTGCCGAGCGTGATCACGCGGCGCACGAGGTGGGGATGGCGCACGGCCACGTGGCGGGCGTAGATGCCGCCGAGCGACCACCCGACGAGCTGGACCGGCTGCTGGTGCTCGTCGGCGAGGCGCTGGACCAGGTCGTCGATCCCGTCGAGGATCTTGCGCGACGGTCCGATGTTGCGACCGAGCCCCCAGGCCACCGGACGATGGCCCACCCGCTCGAGGAACTTCCTCAGCGCGAAGGTGGAGCCATCGGTCCCGGTGAAGCCTGGGAGCACGACGACGGGTGCGCCGTCGCCCTTGGGCGCCAGGGCGAGCAGCCCCGCGCTCCCCACGAGCGCGGCGTACTCCCCCCAGGCCCGGGGGAGCTCCACGGCCTGCAGGAGCAGGCTCGGACGGGACTCCCGGTCGGCCCTCGATGCCGGCATGACGTTCTCCTCAGTGGTGGTGCCGTGGTGCGTCACGCGGCGTCGACGGGGTGGTGGGTCCTGCTGGCTGTGCTGGGCGTGCTCGGTCGGGGTGCGACCGTTCAGCTCTTGGCCGAGGACTTGGTCGTCTTGACCGGCGCGGTCACGTCGGCCGCGGTGGCCTCGCCGGCCAGCTTGAGGGCGAAGTCCTTCTGCGCGCCGAGCAGCTTCTCCGCGAACGCGAAGTGGGCGGAGACGACCTCGAACGCGGTCGGGACGCCCTCGGGACGGGGGAGGGTGGGCAGCTTGCCGGCGGTCTCGGACGCCTTGCCGGCGATCTTCTGGGTCAGCTCGTTGAGGGGCTTGACCGCCTCGAGCAGCTGGTCGGCGGCCTTCTCGGTGAGCTCGGTGTAGGTCGTCATGGGGTTCTCCTGGGTTGATGGGTCGTGCCTGATGGATGAAGTAGACCAAGCACTGCTTGGTATGTCAAGCACTCGGCTGGACCGGAGCGCCCCACGCCTGGAGTCTGACCTATTCATCCCCACGAATCCAAGATTTGGTCCCTATTCCTCTGGATAAATATCTGGAACTGCGGCACAGTGTCCCATGTCAGTTCAAGGAGGAGGACTCGTGGGCGAACCGTTGTGGCTCCAGGCGTTCAACGCCGTCGAGGGTGCCGTCGGTCCTCGTGTGGAGGAGTTCGTGCACGGGCCGACGTTCTCCACCTCCCTCGTCCTGGTGCAGAAGGTCAAGCGGGGCGTGAAGGGCCAGGTCGAGCGTCGCACCCGTCAGGTCTGGCACCTGGTCAACCTCCCCGCAGGCTCCGACGTACGCCGGCTCCGCGGCCAGATCGGCGACCTCGACCACGAGGTCCGGGCCCTGCGCAGCTCCCTGGAGCGCGAGAAGCGCGCCCGCGCGCGCCAGGCACGGAGCAACGACGATGACTGAGACCACCACCGAGTCGACCGCAGGTCTGCTCCGCACTCCCGCCGAGCTCGTCGAGCGCATCCGCCGCGACGTGCAGCGCAACGCGCTGCGGGCACGCAACGGCATCCGGGTCGTCACCGGCGCCGGCCGGCCGCGCACGGGCCTGACCCCCAAGGACACCGTCTGGGAGCAGGGCAGCGCCACCATGTGGCGCTACCGCAGCGACCAGGTCACGCAGGGCCCGCCGCTGCTCATCGTGTTCAGCCTGGTGTCGCACAGCTACATCCTCGACCTCGTGCCGGGCAACAGCTTCGTCGAGCACCTGCGCGACGACGGCTTCGACGTCTTCCTCGTCGACTGGGGGATCTCGGGCGAGCGCGAGTCGCGCAACGGGCTGGAGGACTACGCCGAGCGCCTGATCCCCGAGATCGTCGACCGGGTCTGCGACCTCACGGGCAGCCCCGACGTCTCGCTCGTCGGCTACTGCTTCGGCGGTCTGCTCACGCTCATGGCCGCTGCTGCCGACCCGGACCTGCCGCTGGCCAGCCTCACCACGATCGCCACCCCGGTCGACTTCACCGACGCCGGCGTGCTCACCGACGCGCTCAAACGAGGCGACCTCTCGGTCGCCGAGGCGATGGACGAGGAGGGCAACATCCCGCCCCACGTCCTGCTGCAGTACTTCCGGCTGATGAAGCCGACCGCCGAGCTGGCGCAGTACGCCGCCATCGTCGACCGGCTGCTGGACGAGGACAAGGTCGACGCCCACCAGCTCATGACCGGGTGGGCGACCGACCACGTCCCCTTCCCCGGCCGGGCCGCCCGCCAGGTCGTCGAGCAGCTGATCCGCGAGAACGCCCTGATCAACGACACGCTGCGCCTCGACGGCAGGCCGGTGTCGCTCAGCGACATCGCGGTGCCCTACCTCAACGTCGTCGCGATCCGCGACCACATCGTCCCTCCGGCCTCGGCGCGTCCGGCGCTCGACCTGGTCGGCTCGGAGGACAAGCAGGAGCTCCTGCTCGAGGCGGGCCACATCGGCCTCGCCGTCGGCCGGAAGGCGCACCAGGTCACCATCCCGCAGATCTCCGAGTTCCTGCGTGCGCGCAGCCGACCGGTGAAGGAGACCCGATGAGCACCATCACGACCCTGGAGGCGGGCCACGCGACCGCGCTGCGCCGCTTCTTCGACGAGCTCCCCGACGAGGACGTCACCTCGGTGAAGGAGGACGTGCGCGACCCGCAGGGCGTCGAGTCCGCCGTCGCCGACGAGCACAACACCCGCTGGGTGGCGCTGGTCGACGACGAGGTCGCGGCCTACGCCTCGCTCTATCCGGGTGTCGGTCTCTCCTCGCACGTCGGCGAGCTGCGCCTCGTCGTCGGCAGCCGCCACCGTCGTCAGGGACTCGGTCGCGCCATGGCGCGGACCGTGCTCCTGACCGCCCTGCGCGACGGGCTGTCCAAGCTCACCGTGGAGGTGCCCGCCGACGAGGAGTCCACCGCCGAGATCTTCCGCCGGCTCGGCTTCGAGGGTGAGGCTCTGCTCCGCGACCACGTGCAGCACAAGGACGGGCGGCTCAGCGACCTGCTGGTCCTCGCCCACTTCGCCGACGAGCAGTCGTCGGTGCTGACCGGGCTGGGGGTCGGCGATGACGACTGACCAGCTGCTCCCACCCGCTCCCACCCCGACCACCGCCCCACCCGCCCACGATGCCGATCGGCAGAACCCAGGAGGAACGGCCATGCCGACCATCACCTACATCGACCCCGACGGGGGCCAGCACGACATCGACGCCCACCTCGGCGCCACCGTCATGGACACCGCCGTGAAGAACGGCGTGCCGGGCGTGGTCGCCGAGTGCGGCGGCTTCCTCTCGTGCGCGAGCTGCCACGTCCACGTGGACGACGCCTGGATCGACAAGGTGGGCCGGGCCGAGGACAACGACGACGAGCTCGAGAGCGAGATCCTCGACGGCGCCATGGCCGAGCGGACGCCCGGCAGCCGGCTGTCCTGCCAGATCACCGTCACCGAGGAGCTCGACGGCCTCCTGGTGCGCGTCGCGCCGGAGCAGTTCTGATGAGCGCGGTCGTCATCGTCGGTGCCGCGCAGGCCGGCCTCCAGATCGCCGTCTCCCTGCGGGAGCTGGGCTACGACGGCACCATCCAGCTCGTCGGCGCCGAGCCGCACCCGCCGTACGCCCGGCCGCCGCTGTCCAAGGCCTATCTCTCCGGTGCCGCGACGCTGGAGTCGCTGGCGCTGCGCAACGAGGCGTTCTACGTCGACCACGACATCGACCTGATCTGCGGTGAGCGGGTCACCGACGTCGAGCTCGACGAGGGCGTCGTCAAGCTGTCGAGCGGACGCGAGCTCGCCTTCGACCAGCTCGCTCTGACCACCGGCGCGCGCGTGGCCAAGCTCCCCGTCCCGGGTGCGGAGCTCGACGGCGTCCTCTACCTGCGCGACCTCGCCGACGCCGACCGGCTGGCCGAGCGTCTGCCCGACGCGACCAACGTGGTCGTCGTCGGAGGCGGGTTCATCGGGCTGGAGGCCGCGGCCGTGTGCCGCAACAAGGGCAAGCAGGTCACCGTCGTCGAGATGGGCTCGCGCCTGGTGATGCGGGCCGTCGCGCCGGTCGTCTCGGAGTTCTACCGCGCCGCCCACGAGCGCCGGGGCACCACGATCAAGCTCGGCCAGACCGTGACCTCGGTCGAGGGCGAGGACGGCTCGGTGACCGGGGTGCGTCTGGACGACGGCACGCTGCTCCCTGCCGACCTCGTGCTGGTCGGCATCGGGGTCCACGCCCGCGGGGAGCTCGCGGAGCACATGGGCCTGGAGATCGAGAACGGCGCAGTGGTGGTCGACCGTCACGCCCGGACCAGCCACCCCCGGGTCGTCGCGGCCGGCGACGTCACGCTGCTGCCGCACCCGCTGACCAAGGACGTGATGGTGCGCCTGGAGTCGGTGCAGAACGCCGTCGACCAGGCCAAGGTCGCGGCCGCCACCCTCATGGGCCAGGACAAGGAGTACTCCTCCGTGCCGTGGTTCTGGACCGACCAGGACACCATCAAGCTGCAGATCGCCGGGCTCTCGACGGGGTACGACGACGTCGTGCTGCGCGGCGACCCCGACGAGGAGAAGTTCTCGGTCCTCTACTACCGCCACGGGAGGCTGATCGCGATCGACAGCGTCAACCGCACGCCGGAGTACCTCGCGGTGCGCCAGGGCCTCGCCAAGGGGCTGACCGTCCCGCAGGACCAGGCGGCCAACGTCGACGTGCCGCTGAAGTCGCTGCTCGTCGAGGCCTGAGGGTCTCGCCGTGCCCCGGCCCGCGTGCGCCTCAGCGCCAGGCGATCGGCGTCTCGAAGTGGTCGGGGTGCTGGGTGCGGTAGTGGTCGACGACCGCCGCGATGTGGTCGTGCATGAGGTCACGCGCCTTGCGCGAACGTCCGTCGATCACCGCGACCGCGATGTCGTGGTGGTCGCTGTCGAGGTGGGGGATCTCCAGCGGGTCCATGTCCTCCACGACGTGGTCGACCACGATGTGCGTCACCGACTGCACCAGCAGCGTCGTCACCCGGTTGCCGGCCAGCGAGGCCAGCACGGAGTGGAAGGTGTTGAGCTCCTCGAAGTGCTCCTGCTCGTCGACCGGTTCGTGGTCGTCGAGGAACGGCGCGAGCGCAGCGGCCTTGCGGCGACGGTCGTTGATGCGGGCGACCTTGGCCGCGATGAGCGGCTCGAGGTCGAGCCAGGTGTCGAACACCTCGCTGTAGGTCGCCCCGCTCAGGTTGTAGTACATGCTCGCGGTGCGGGCGAGGTAGCTGGCGTTGACCGGTGCGACGTAGGGCCCGCCGCCGGGCCCGCGACGGATCGAGATCAGGCCCTGCACCTCGAGCAGCCGGAGCCCCTCGCGCAGCGACTCCCGGCTGACGGAGTACTGCGTGAGCATGTCGGACTCCGCCGGCAGGCGGTCGCCCACCTTGAGGTCCGCCGAGATGATGTCGCGCACGACCGAGGCCGCCACCAGCTCCGACGCCTTGGGCGGGGCGATGCTCGCCGCGGCCTCCGCGTCGCGCACGGGCCGCAGGTTGCCGCCGGGCTTGTAGATGATCGGCAGGCCGCGGCGGGGGCCCGCTGTGTCGGGCTTGTCGGTGTTCGTCGTCATGCCGTCACCTCTCCGAGGGTCTGCGTGCGCACGCCAGTCTAGGACCGAATCGGTATGAGGAATCACCAACTGATCGTGGAGGAGGCGAGAATGTCGCGCACAGCACACGACGGCCCTGCCTTCACCGAGGTCGGGCTCGCCGAGGACGGCGTGCCGTCGGCACCTCTCACCGTGGTGGACCTGGACGCCATCGACTCCGTCGACGCCGTCGCGGCCTCCGGATCGTGGTACGCCGGGGCCGGGGTGACGCTGGGCCGGGCCACGCGACCGCTGGGCGAGGCGGCCAGGAGCCTCGCGCGGTCCCTGACCTGCTCGGTCGTCCCGCACGGCGCGGCCGACGAGCCCGCGCTCGTGCCCGTCGACGACGTCGACACCGCGGTGGGCGCGATCCTCGGGCGCACCGCGCGCGCCCCCCGCACGACGATCGCGCTCGACGGGCTGCTGCGGCTGACCGCGCAGGTCGACGCGGAGGCGGGCGTGGTGGCCGAGTCCTTCGCCTACTCGATGCTCCTGGCCTCGCCGGAGTTCGCGGCCTGGCGCTCGTCGCACCCGCGGCGGGAGCGGACGGCGGCCGGAGACCCGGTGCGCCTGCACCGCCGGGACGACACCCTCGACATCGTGCTCGACCGGCCGGCCCGCGGAAACGCGTTCTCCGCGGACCTCCGCCAAGCCTTGGTCGACGCGCTGCGGCTCGCCGCACTCGACCCGTCGCTGTCGCGGGTGCGCCTGTCCGGCGAGGGCCGGCACTTCTCCACCGGCGGCGACCTCGACGAGTTCGGCACGGCCCCCGACCCCGGCGCTGCCCACGCCGTCCGGCTCGACCAGAGTGCCGGCCTCGCCGTGCACCGCATCCGCGACCGGGTCGAGGCGCGCGTGCACGGTCGCTGCATCGGCGCCGGGATCGAGGTCCCCGCCTTCGCCGGCCGCGTGGTGGCAGCGCCCGGCACGACCTTCCTGCTCCCCGAGCTCGAGCTGGGCCTCGTGCCCGGCGCCGGTGGCACGGTGAGCATCCCGGCCCGCATCGGACGCTGGCGCACGGCGTACCTCGTGCTCAGCGGGATCGAGCTCGACGTCGCCACCGCGAGGGAGTGGGGGCTCGTCGATGCTGTGGAGTGACGTCGACGCCGCACGGGCCTGGGCCGACTCGGGCGGTTCCTGGCTGACCGGCGAGCGCACCGGGCCCCCGGCGATGGCGGGCGCCGGTGCCGGCGCCGTGGCCGAGCACCTGCTGCGCGACATCGCCGGCCTGGTCGGATCGTCCGCCGGCCTGCCGGGCGTGGCGGTCCTCGGTGAGCGCGCGGCGCTGGCCGGGCTCGCACGTGACGGGTCGCGGTCGTGCGGCGGAGCGAGCCGGCTGCTGCCCACCGCCGACGGGCACCTCGTCCTGACCCTGGCCCGCCCGGACGACCTGTCGATGGTCCCCGCCCTCGTCGAGGACCCTTGCCTGACAGGGGATCCGTGGGCCGACGTCGCCGCGTGGGCTCGCCGGACCGGGACCCGGGAGGCGGCCGACCGCGTGCACCTGCTCGGCCTCCCCGGAGGTGCCGTCGGGGACGCGTCCGCGGCCGGACCCCCGGTCCGGGTCCACGACGGTGCACTGCGGGTCGCCCGCGAGCGGCCTCGCGTCCTCGACCTGAGCTCGTTGTGGGCCGGTCCGCTCTGCGCGCACCTGCTCGGCATCGCGGGTGCCGACGTGGTCAAGGTCGAGAGCGCCACCCGGCACGACGGTGCGCGGCTCGGCAACCCGGACTTCTACGACCTGCTCCACGCCGGGCACCGCAGCGTGGTCCTCGACTTCGCCGACCCCGGCGACCGGGACCGGCTGCAGCGCCTCGCCGCCTCGGCGGACGTCGTCCTCGAGGCCTCGCGTCCACGGGCCCTGGCCCGGCTCGGCCTCGACGCCGAGGCCCTCGTCGCGGCAGGGGTGACCTGGGTGTCGATCACCGCCCACGGGCGCAGCGCCCCGGACCGCGTCGGCTTCGGCGACGACGTCGCAGCCGGGGCCGGGCTGGTCGGTCCCGGTCCGATCTTCGTCGGCGATGCCGTCGCCGACCCCCTGACCGGCCTCGCGGCGGCCGCGGCCACCCTGAGGAGCCTGCGTGGTCCCCGGGCCCAGCTCCTCGACGTCGCGATGAGCCGCGTCGCGTCCTGGGCGGCCGCCGTCCCGCAGCCCGACGCGGGCGGTCACCGAGCCTCGCCGCCCCGTGCCCGGCGTCCCTCCGGGTCGGCTCCCGGCCCGGGCGCCGACACCGAGGCCGTGCTCCGGGAGTGGCTGCGATGAGGACGCTGCTGCGAGACGTCGAGGTCGACGGCGAGCGGGTCGAGGTCGAGCTCGCCGACGGGGTGGTCACCCGGGTCGGGCCGCGACTGGACCCCGGGGCTCCGCCGGACGAGGTGGTCGAGGGCCGCGGCGGTGCGCTGCTGCCCGGCCTCCACGACCACCACCTCCATCTCTTCGCCCTCGCGGCGGAGCGGTCGTCGGTGCGCTGCGGCCCCCCGTGGGTGCGCAGCCCCGGCGCACTCGCGGCCGCGCTCCTCGAGGCCGGCCGGGCGGCCGCGCCGGGGGCGTGGGTCCGGGGGACCGGCTACCACGAGTCGGTCGCGGGGGACCTCGACCGTCACCGGCTCGACGCGATCGTCGGCGACCGAGCGGTCCGGGTCCAGCACCGCAGCGGCGCCCTGTGGGTGCTGAGCTCGCGGGCCCTCGAGCTCGTCGGGGACCGTCTGCCCGACACCCCCGACGTCGAGCGGGACGCAGCGGGCCGGCCCAACGGCCGGCTGTGGCGCCTGGACACGTTGGTGCGGGACTGCGCTCCCGGCCGGGCACCCTCGCTCGCCGGTGTGGACGCCGAGCTCGCCTCCTGCGGCATCACCGGGGTCACCGACGCCACCCCCGACCTCGACGAGGACACCACGAGGCTGCTCGAGGACGCAGCCCTCGACGGCGTGCTGAGGACCTCCGTCGTGCTGCTCGGGGCAGGTCGCCGCCTGCGGCCCGCCCGCTTCGCCCTCGGCCCGGTCAAGCTGCTGCTCCACGACCACGACCTGCCGACCCTCGACGAGCTCGTCGACCGGATCCGCGCGGCACGGGCCGCGGGACGCCCGGTCGCCGTCCACGTCGTCACACGGCTCTCCCTGGTGCTGACCCTCGCCGCCCTCGACGTGGTCGGGGTGGTGCCCGGTGACCGCCTGGAGCACGCGGCCGTCGTACCTCCGGAGCTGCGGGCGGAGCTCGCGCGGAGGGGCCTCGTCGTCGTGACGCAGCCCGGCTTCCTGCGCACGCGCGGCGAGGCCTACCGAGCCGACGTCGACCCCGACGACCTCGCCTGCCTCTACCCCTACGCCGGGCTGCTGGCGGAGGGCGTGCAGGTCGCAGCCTCCTCCGACGCGCCCTACGGCGAGCTCGACCCGTGGCACGTGATGGCCGACGCCGCCGCGCGGGTCACCGACCAGGGCCACGTGATCGGGCCCGAGGAGCGGGTCCCGGCGCGCACGGTCCTCGCGTCCTACCTCTCGCGCCCGGAGTCACCGGGAGGACCGGCACGACGGGTCGTGCCCGGCGCCCCGGCCGACCTCTGCCTGCTCGGCGAGCCCCTCGCGGTCGCGCTGAGAGCGCCTCGGCGAACCCTCGTCCGGCGCACGTTCCACGCCACCACGAACGCCACCACGAACGCCACCACGAAAGAGGACTGAGATGGACTTCGAGCTGTCCCCCCGCGCCACCGAGCACTGCGACCGGATGTGGGACTTCATGCGCGAGAGCGTGTTCCCGGCCGAGGCGGCCTGGAAGGCGCACCTGCGCGAGCACGGCGACCACTCCTATCCACCCGTCATGGACGAGCTCAAGGCCGAGGCCCGCCGCCGTGGACTGTGGAACCTCTTCCTGCCGGCCGTCTCCGGTCTCTCCAACCTGGAGTACGCCGCGGTCGCCGAGATCTCCGGCTGGTCGCCGGTGATCGCGCCCGAGGCGATCAACTGCCAGGCACCGGACACCGGCAACATGGAGACCCTCGAGCTCTTCGCGACCCCCGAGCAGAGGAAGCACTGGCTCGAGCCGCTGCTGGAGGGCGAGATCCGGTCGGCCTTCGCGATGACCGAGCCGGCGGTCGCCTCCTCCGACGCCACCAACATCGAGACCCGCATCGAGCGCGACGGTGAGGACTACGTCGTCAACGGGCACAAGTGGTGGATCACCGGGGTGGCCGACGAGCGCTGCGAGATCTTCATCGTGATGGGGAAGACCGACCCGTCCGCCGAGCCCCACCGGCAGCAGTCCATGCTGCTGGTCCCGCGCGACACCCCCGGCGTGGAGATCGTGCGGAGCCTGCCGATCTTCGGCTACCAGGACCAGCACGGCCACTGCGAGATCCGGTTCACCGACGTCCGCGTCCCGGCGACCAACCTGCTCGCCGAGGAGGGCGACGGCTTCCGGATCGCCCAGGCCCGGCTCGGACCCGGACGCATCCACCACGCCATGCGCGCGATCGGCATGGCGGAGCGTGCGCTGGCCCTCATGGTCGAGCGCGCGAAGTCCCGCTCGGCGTTCGGCAAGACGCTCGCGGAGCAGGGCGTGGTGGGCGACCTCATCGCCCAGTCGCGCATCGACATCGACGCGGCGCGGCTCTCGGTCTACCGGACCGCCTGGCTGATCGACCGCTTCGGCGCGAAGGGCGCCCGCACCGAGATCGCGGCGATCAAGGTGCTGGCGCCGCAGGTGGCGACGACCGTGATCGACCGGGCGATCGAGGTGTTCGGCGGGGCCGGCGTCAGCGACGACACCCCGCTGGCGTACTTCTATGCCTGGGCGCGGGTCCTGCGCATCGTCGACGGCCCGGACGCGGTGCACCGCCGCACGATCGCGCGGGAGGAGCTGCGCCGGGAGCGCCCCTTCGCGGGCTGAGCGGGTTTACATTCCCGGGCCCCAGGGGTGGAATGGGTGGCGTCGAGCCCAGACCCCGCGCGACGCATCGGAAACCTCCTGCAGGATCCCGTCGCTCGAAGGTGGGCCCATGAATGCTTCTTCACTCGCACAGGCGCTGCACTCGTCGGCGCTCCTCTGCCCGAGCTGGTGCACCCACGAGCACCTGGGACTGGCCGACGACCCCTGCGGCTTCCATCACGACGGGGCGGTGACCGCCGTCGGATTGGCCGGCCCGGAGGACTGCGGCATCGGCGAGTACCTGTTCGTCAACGTGTCGCAGCGCGAGCAGTGCGGCGAGCTGGAGCAGGTGT
>CAZKZQ010000004.1:0-13023 GCA_964557235.1 uncultured Nocardioidaceae bacterium | reverse complement strand
TACCTGTTCGTCAACGTGTCGCAGCGCGAGCAGTGCGGCGAGCTGGAGCAGGTGTTCGTCGAGGTGCAGGACGCGACCAGGACGCTGGCGCTCCTGACGTGCGACGACTGCGAGCTCCTCGCCGAGGCCCTCCTGGAAGGGGCGCGCCAGATCCGCGCCGGGCGCGGCGCCTGACCTCGGACGTGCTCAGGCGGCGAGCAGCCCGCGCAGGACGCTCGGGAGCCGCGAGGGCTTGGTCTTGTCCAGGCAGACCGAGACGCCGAGCTGCTGGGCCTCGGCCCGCGTCGTCGCGTCGAGGTGCGCGGAGAACATCACGATCTTCTGCTGGGGGTTGCGCGCGAGCATCTGGGCGGCGGCCTCGAGGCCGGTCATCTGCGGCATGCGGTTGTCGAGGACGACCACGTCCGGCAGCGGCGGCGGGTTGAGGGCGAGGTACTGCTCGAGAGCCTGGACCCCGTCGTTCGCCTCGCCGACCACGTCGAACCCGTCCAGCTCGAGGAAGGCGCGCACCATGTCGCGCACGTCGCGTTCGTCGTCCACGACCAGCACGGTGGCGGCGGGAGAAGTGGTCGTCATGTGAGGAGACTAGACCGGCCGGAACCCCCCTAAACCTCCGGCGCGAGAGTGAGGACCTAAGCCCCGCGAAGGGGTGACGGTCCCGAATCAGCCCTCGCCACGAGGTAGCCCTCGCCGTCCAGCCCGACCGGGATCGGGTCCCCGATCTCGAACCCGTCCTCGCCGAATTCCTCGAGGTTGCGGAAGCCGAGGATCACCCAGCCCCCGTCGCGCTGCTGGACCAGCGGCGCGGCGAACAGCTGGGGGTCCGCGGTGAAGGGCCGGGCCAGCGAGATGTCGAACGGGCCGAGAGGTCCGGGGGAGGGCAACGACCAGGTGCAGTAGCGACCGCTGGTGGCGATCCGCTCGTCGGTCATCTCCTGCGGGTGGCAGGTGAAGACCAGCACCCAGCGCCCGTCGATCTGCTTGCTCTGCAGGACCTCCAGCTGCCCGAACCCCTGACCGGGCTCGGACAGCGGCGGGTGCACCGTCCACGTGCGCAGGTCGGCGCTGCGGGCGTGGGCGACCACGCCGTCGTCGTTGCGAGCGGCGCCGACCGCGCGTGCGGTCAGCAGTGCGTGCCACCCGTCACCGTCGGGGTCGGGGAGCACGCAGGGGTCGCGCCAGGTCTCACTCGCGGTCTCGAGGTCGGGGCCGGTCGTGCCGGGAGGGTCGAGGTGCAGCGTCTTGTACCACCGGTTGTCGACCTCGATCAGCGGCTCGTGCGAGACCCGCTCCCAGTGGTGCAGGTCCTCGGACACCGCAGCGCCGACACGTTGGTCGCGCAGCTCGTGGCCGGCGGTGGAGATCGCGGTGAAGAACATCCACCAGCGGCCCTCCGCGCGGGTCACCGATCCCGTCCAGGTCGCCAGGTCGTCGAAGCCGGGGGTCGTCGCCGGGCCGAAGCACTCGCCGAGGTGGTCCCAGGTCACCAGGTCGCGCGAGGTGGCGTGGCCGATCGTTGCCCTGGCGTGGCGGAGCCCCGGGTCGGCGAGGGCCCGGGGCGCCTTGAGGAAGAAGAGGTGGAACAGGTCGCCGTCGTCGGCCACCCAGGAGTCCCAGACCCAGTCGTCGTCGAGTCGCAGCACCCGACCACGCTAGCGCCGCTCAGTACTCGCCCTTCACGACGAAGTAGGTGCCGCGCAGCTCGCCGGCCAGCTTGGACTTCTGCCGCGCCCACTTGAAAGCGCTCAGCTCCTCGGGGGCGTCCATGCCCTGCGACAGCTTGAAGCCGACGGCCCGCTTGCCGCCGTCGGCCAGCGTGTAGAGCACGTTGACCGCCAGGCCGGACTCGTAGAACACGTGCGTCCAGCGGACGCCGTCGACCTCGAGCTCGGCGGCCTCGAGCGGCGGGGATGAGATGACGATGCCGCGCTCGTTGTCGAGGACACCGGCGACGTAGTCGGCGAGCTTCCTGCCCGCGGCGCTCGAGGCCGGCTCGGTCACGAAGGTCGCGTCGTACTTGTTCTTGAAGTAGCGCGCCTCGTTGGCACGCAGGCCGGCCAGGGCATCGGCGACGGGCGAGGACTCCAGCCCGACGGTGGAGACGTCCTTGAAGTCGACGGTGTAGGACATGGCGTGCTCCTCTGCTCTTCGCGGCGACCACCCGGTGCGGCCGCTCATCTGGTCTGACGAGCGAGCCGGCCCGAGTGTGACCGACGGGCCGGGATCGGGGGAAGAATCAGCGGTGCGGTGGGGTCTCAGCGGCGGATTCCCTTGCGCCACGCGGAGTACGACGTCAGCCGCTGCGCCGATGGTCGTGCCAGCCACGGCCACGGGTGCAGCTCCGCGACGTCGACGGCGCCGGACCGGTGGGCGAAGCCCGGCACCGGCGCGTAGGTGACGGCGACCGGCGTGCCCGCGAGCTCGTCGGTCACCTTTCCGAGGCGGACGTCCAGGCGGCGTCGCTCCGCGAGGTCCGCGAGGGTCTCGGCGAGGAAGACCACTCGCTTGCCGGACAGGCGGAGCGAGGCGAGCAACGGCTCGTCGAGGACGAACACCACCGGCAGGTCGGGATGGGCGGCGAGGGCGGGATCGGCGTCGCCGAGGGACTCGGCGGTGAGCCACACGGCGGCCGGATCCCCTTGCAGGACGGGGGAGTCGGGACCCGCGGCGGACGCACCGAGGTCGGCGGACAGCGGGCCGTCCTCGACGCGCGGACCGCGCGGGGCGTCGGGCCAGTCCTGGATCGGGCAGCGGTCACGCAGCGCGCAGCCCCGGCACAAGGAGGGTGCGCGCTTCTCGACCTGCCAGCGGCTGAAGCCATAGGGCTTGCCGGTCCCGGTGCCGACA
Source organism: uncultured Nocardioidaceae bacterium (assembly GCA_964557235.1). Classification (GTDB taxonomy): domain Bacteria; phylum Actinomycetota; class Actinomycetes; order Propionibacteriales; family Nocardioidaceae; genus Marmoricola_A. The sequence continues at coordinate 10,176 of CAZKZQ010000004.1, read as the reverse complement.
GTCCACTGCCAGCCCAGGCGGTTGGCCGCGCGGGACCCGTCGAGGAGGTGGCGGAAGAAGTCGTCCTCGCCCTCACGCCAGTCGCGCCCGTGGCGCACGGTCCAGTGGGAGGCCCACCACATTCTTGTCTGGTTGACAAGCCATCCGTCGTCCTCCAAGGACGAGCGCAGCCACGACGTGCACGCCATGTCGTCGTCCCACGTCGGAGGCGCGGCGGGATGCGGGGGCTCGTAGCGCAACGGCTGCGCGGTGCCCGTGCGGGCGTAGAGGTGCCGCGCGAACTCCTGCCACAGCAGCTCGTCGCGGAAGCGCCGCTTGTCGGTGGCCGGCGCGCCCGCCACCGCGTCCCACACGTCGGGGAGGCTGAGCAGACCGTGCCGGACGTACGGCGACAGGCGCGTCGCGCCCCGGCGGCCCTCCGGCAGCACGGTCGACCGGGATCGGGCGTAGCCCGTGACGTCCAGCGTGGCCAGCGCCGCGTCGGCCGCGGCCTGGCCGCCGACGTGACCACCCCGTCGTACGCCGTCGGGGCCCTCGAGCGTCAGGTGACCCAGGTGCTCGGCCACCCAGGCGAGGACCGCCTCGGCGTCGTCGACGGGCGGCAGCGGCGGGAGGGTCGGCACCTCGTCAGCCTGTCAGGTGGGTTCCACCTGGTGTGCCGTGACGATGTCGTGGTCGGCGGCCCAGCGCGAGACGTCGCCGTGCTCGATCGCGGTCGCCATCAGGTCCGGGAACAGGTCCGGCGTGCACGCGAACGCCGGCACGCCGATGTCCGCGAGGGCGGCCGCGTGCTGGGCGTCGTAGGACGGCGCACCGGAGTCGCTCAGCGCCAGCAACGCGATCATCGTCGCGCCCGAGCCGACGATCTCGGTGGCCCGCCGCAGCATGTCCTCGGCGATCCCTCCCTCGTAGAGGTCGCTGATCAGCACGAAGATCGTGTCGTGCGGCTGGGTGATCAAGCCCTGGCAGTAGGCGATCGCACGGTTGATGTCGGTGCCGCCGCCGAGCTGCACGCCGAAGAGCACGTCGACCGGGTCGTCGAGCTGGTCGGTGAGGTCGACCACCTCGGTGTCGAAGACCACCATGCTGGTGGCCACCGACCGCAGCGAGGCGAGGACCGCGCCGAAGACGCTGGAGTACACGATCGACTCCGCCATCGACCCCGACTGGTCGATGCACAGCACGATGTGCCGCTCGACCCGCGTGGTCCGGCGGCTGTGCCCGACCAGTCGCTCCGGCACGACCGTGCGGTGCTCGGGCAGGTAGTGCTTGAGGTTGGCCGCGATCGTGCGGCCCCAGTCGATGTCGGCCGGCCGCGGTCGGCGGGTGCGTGCGGCCCGGTTGAGCGCGCCGGTGACCGCCTGCACCGTCTCCGCGCGCAGCCGCTCCTCGAGCTGGTCGGTCACCGTGCGGACGACGGCGCGCGCGGTCGCGCGGCTGCGCTCGGGGATCGCGCGGCCCAGCCCGACCAGCGTCGTCACCATGCCGAGGTCGGGCTGCACCGCCTCCATCAGCTCCGGCTCGAGCATCAGCTGGTGCAGCCCCAGCCGGGTCATCGCGTCGGCCTGCATCACCTGCACGACCGAGCTCGGGAAATAGGTGCGGATGTCGCCCAGCCAGCGGGCGATCCGGGGCGCGCTGCGGCCCATGCCCGCGGAGCGCTTGCCGTCGTACAGCTCGGAGAGGGCCTGGTCGCGGGCCAGGTCCGCGGCGCTGAGCCCGGACCCCGCGCCGCTGCCCGTCCCGTCCTCGGCTGAGCCGATCCCGGTGCCGTCGGCCTCCTCGCCGCCGAGGATCAGCCGCCACCGGGTGAGGCGGTCGCGGGTCGGGCCGTCGGGGTTCATGTCGGGGCTCAGGTCGGGACTCACGAGGCCTCCAGCCCGAGCATCGTGGCCATGCGTCGCACGGCCGGGGCGATCCGGTCCCAGTCCACGTCGGCCACGACGGCGGGTGAGGCAGGTCCCGCGCCGGGACGGTCGGCGCGGTGGCGCAGGCGTTGCCCGAGCGCGCGGCGCTCGGCCGGCGCGAAGCGCGAGAAGGTACGCCGCAGCAGCGGAAGCACGTCCTCGTAGACGCTCTCCGACACCGTGGCCACCCAGTCGTCGACGAGCCGGAGCAGGTCGGCGTCGTGGAGCAGCAGGACCATCTCGCCGTCGAGGAAGCCCTCGAGCCAGGCGGCCGCGGCGGCGGGCGGCGTGCCGACCGAGAGCCGTCGGCTGAGCCGGTCGGCCACCTCCTCGTTGCCGACGTCGCCGCGGTCGAGCAGCAGCCGGTTGGCGCGGCCCGACACCAGTCCGTGGACAACGTCGTCGGCGGCGACCGCCGCGAGGGCCGAGAGCCACACCGGCGGCAGCGCCGGCTGGAGGCTGATCCCCTGGTGGGCGGAGTCGAGGGCGGCCCGCATGCGGGCAGCGCCGTCGTCGTCCAGCGCGGTGCAGCCCGGCCGCAGGTCGACCGCGGCCCGGGTGACGAGCGTGTCGAGGACCTCGCCGACCAGGCTGGTGTCGGCCTCGCGGACGTCGCCGTAGCGCTGCGTCCGGGCCAGCGGCTCGATCGTCTCGAGCAGCGCGACCACGTCGTGCTGGTGGGCGGTCGCGGCCGCCAGTGCGGCGATCACGTCGCCGAGCGCGGACGGGAGGTCGCAGAGGAAGCACTGCTCGACCAGGGCGCCGAGCGCGGCGAGGTCGTCGGCGCCGGAGGCCCGCTCGACCACGAGGGCGGCCGCGGCGGACGCCACGGTCGTGCCGTGCAGGCTCGCCTCGACCACGGCGACCGCGAGCTCGGGCTCCCAGACGAGCGTCCACCCCTCCTTGAACGTCCCTCCCGTGCGTCCCGCGTCGACGCGCGTGCCCCACGGGACGTCGAGCAGCCGCAGGCGGTGCAGCAGCACCGATCGGTCGCGCTGGGAGTCCTTGCGCAGGTCCAGCACGATCGTCGACTCGCTGGGCGACGGCTTGAGCCGCAGCGACCGCTGCAGCCGCTCGAGGTCGCGGGCCAGCGGCACCATCGGCGTCCCGTCGGGCACCGAGCCCAGCCGCTCGCCCACGACGAGGCGCCGGTGGACCAGGGACAGCGGGACCTCCGAGCCCTCGCACAGCACCGCCAGGGTCGCGTCGTCGAGCTCGGTCAGGCCGGTCGAGGGCCGGCCGCGCACGACGGCGAGGGCGTCGGCCAGCCGGACCGCCTCGACCACCGACGCGGGGGCGGCGGGCAGACCCTCGTCGCGCAGCGCCCGCGCGACCCGGGTCAGCCAGCCCGTGACCACCAGGTCGTCGACGCGACCCTCGCCGGTGTGCTGCGCCCAGGTGGCGAAGAGGTGCTGGTACCACCCCGGCGAGGTGACGCCGGCGCCGTACCCGCTGGCCGAGGCGAGACGTCCAGCGGTCCACGGAGTCCAGGTGACCGCGACCTTGGTCCGCGGCAGGCCGGCCAGCAGGCGCTGGTCGTGGGCGGCCGGCGGGAACGCGTCGGGGTGCAGCACCGGTGCGTGATAGGCGCCGCACACCACCGCGACCCGCTCGCGACCCTCCTTGAGCGCCGCCCGCAGGACGCGCCGCATCGCCGCCTCGCGACGACGGTTCTCCTCGTCGTGGTCGGCCCAGCCGTCGACCGCCCGGACCTGCGCCATCGCCTCGCGGATCATCGCGAACCGCTCGGTGGAGGAGGTGTCGCGGTGCTCGACGGCGTCCTCCCACCAGCGCTCGGGGTCGTCGTACCCCGCCGCGGCGGCGAGGGTGCCGATCGCGTCCGGGGTCCGCACCGGGACGCCCGCGACCGGCCCGGCCTCGTCCTCGAGCACCTGCGCGGGATCGGCGGGCTCGGCCACGTCCGCGGGCTCGGCAGGCTCGGCGAGCGCGTGCACCGCGGGCAGGTCGGCGAACCGCACCTCGATGCCGCGGCCCACCGCCCACCGCAGCGCGACCCACTCGGGGGAGAACTCCGCCAGCGGGTAGAACGAGGCTCGCCGGGGCGACGCGACGTCGTAGACCAGGCCCGCGACGGGCGGCACGAGGTCCTCGTGGCCGGCCAGGGCGAGCAGCTCGTCGAGCTCGGGCGGTCCCTCCACCACGACCAGGTCGGGGTCGAGCTCGGCCAGGGCCGTCGCCACGGACCGGGCCGACCCCGGGCCGTGGTGCCGGATGCCGAGCACCTCCACGCGCGCCATCGCGACGGCTCAGCCCAGCTCGCGGCACGCGCGGTAGAGGTCGGACCACTCGGCGCGGTCCTTGACGACGGTCTCGAGGTACTCCTGCCAGACGATGCGGTCCTGCACGGGGTCCTTGACGACCGCGCCGGTCAGCCCGGCCGCGACGTCGGCGGCACGGATCACGCCGTCGCCGAAGTGGGCGGCGAGCGCGACGCCGTTGGTCATCACGGAGATCGCCTCGGCGGTCGAGAGCGTGGCGCTGGGCGACTTGACCTTGACCCGCTGGTTGAGCGTCGCGCCGGAGCGCAGCTCGCGGAACACGGTGACCACGCGCTCGATCTCGGCGAGGGCCTCGATCTCGGGCGGCAGCTCGAGCGAGCGGCCGAGCGCCGCGACGCGGGTGCGCACGATCTCGACCTCCTGCTCCAGCGAGTCGGGCAGGGGCAGCACCAGGGTGTTGAAGCGGCGACGCAGCGCCGAGGACAGCTCGTTGACGCCCTTGTCGCGGTTGTTGGCCGTGGCGATCACGTTGAAGCCGCGGCGCGCCTGCACCTCCTGGTCGAGCTCGGGGACGGGCAGCGTCTTCTCCGACAGGATCGAGATCAGCGCGTCCTGGACGTCGGCCGGGATGCGGGTCAGCTCCTCGATCCGCACGACCGCACCGAGCTCCATCGCGCGCATCACCGGGCTCGGCACGATCGCCTCGCGAGTGGGCCCCTCGGCCAGGAGGCGGGCGTAGTTCCAGCCGTAGCGCAGCGACTCCTCCGGCGTGCCGGCCGTCCCCTGCACGACCATCGTCGAGTCGCCCGAGATCGCCGCCGCGAGGTGCTCGCCCACCCAGGTCTTGGCCGTGCCGGGGACGCCGAGCAGCAGCAGGGCGCGGTCGGTGGCGAGGGAGGCGACCGCGATCTCCATCAGGCGTCGCGAGCCGAGGTACTTCGCGGTGACGGTGGTGCCGTCCGCCAGCTCCCCGCCGAGGAGGTACGTCGTCACCGCCCACGGCGACAGCTTCCAGCTCGGGGGCCGCGGCCGGTCGTCGAGCGCGGCGAGCGCGGTGAGCTCGGCGGCGAACTCGTCCTCGGCGTGCGCGCGGAGCAGCTCGGGCGTGGTGGTCATCGGAAGGCCTCCGGGATCTGGTCGACGAGGGACACGTACTGGCTGATGCGGGCGGCCGCGCTGCGCGGTCCGGGCTCGAGGTCCGCGGCCCACGACTCGAGGGCGGGGAGGGCGTCGCGGTGCAGACCGGCGGCGAGTGGTGCGCGCAGGTGCTGCAGCAGGGGACCGGGGTGCTCGGCGCCCTTGAGCCGCGCGAGGACGGCGCGGCTGAAGGCCACCGACCACGGGGCCGGCGCCATCGCGACGGCGGTGTGGACCTGAGCGCCCTGGGCGTCGGCGAGGTGGCGCAGTGCGACCTGCTCGACCCGCTCCCGCGGCAGCAGCGCGAGCAGCGACGGGTGCCACACGTCCGCCGAGAGGGCGGCCGCCCAGGTGGGGTCGCGGTGCAGGACCACGGCCTCCAGCAGTCCGGCGCGGGCGTCGCGCTGCGACAGCATCGCCCAGGTGCGGTCGGGGTCGGCGCCGGTGACCTCGGTCCACACCCCGAGCGGCGCCGAGGCGCAGATGCGCTGGAGCCGCCAGCCGCGCACCGACCCGACGCCCTTGGGGGCGCCGAGCCCGTCGCGGAGCGCAGCCTCGTCGGGGTCGGGCGGCAGCTCGACGTCGAGGGTCTTGCGCAGCAGCCCGCTCACACGCAGCAGCGGCCGCAACCGGTCGGCCATCCGGGCGGCACGCGCGGACCCGGGCAGCCGGTCCAGCGCCGACGCCGCGGCCTCGCGCACCTTGACGCTGCGGTCGTCCAGGGCGCGCTCGAGGAACGCCTCGTCGGAGGGGTGGACCGGGCCCAGCGCCTTCAGCAGGCGGGCCCGATCCGCTGCGGAGTCGGTGCCCCAGGAGGACTCGACGAGGGCGCGACCGGCGTCGGGATCGGCGGCGCGGACCCGCGCCAGCTCGGTCTCGCGTTCGGGGGTCGGCAGCTGCGCCCACCGCTCCGTCGTGACGGCGGCGAGCGCCGTGAGCGGTACGCCGGCCGGCGTCTGCGCGGCCGGCTCCGGCACGGCGTCGTCGGACGGCGTGGCGGCCCAACCCCAGGGCTCGTGGGCGGCGGCGAGCCAGGCACCGCGCTCGTCGACGGCCTCGCGCAGCAGCGGGCGCAGCTCCTCGTGCCGGGTCCCACGGTCGAGCAGCGGGACGATCAGGTGGTGCGGGGCCCGCACCCGGTGCTCGCGGGCGGCGGCGGCCCACGCCCGCAGCAGCCCGGGGCGGAGGTCCTCGTCGACGGGCGGCTGGTGGACGAGCAGCTCGAGCAGCTGGACGGCTCGGACGGGCGCGAGCGGCAGCCGGTCGGCCGGCGCCGGTCCACGGTCGGCCGTCGCCGGTGAGGCTCCCGGCGCGAGCGCCCTGACCGCCGTACCCCCGAGCGCCGCGGCGTCGAGCAGCGCGACCTCGGGCGTCGCGTCCGGGCGGCCGGGGCCCAGGACCTCGGGCAGCTGGGGCGGGGGTCGACGGGCCGACCCGAGGATCGAGCTGGCCGAGAGCTCCTGCCACCAGGAGGCGACCGGGCCGGCCGTCACACCGCCACCAGCTCGTCGCCGACGCGGACACTCAGCACGCGGAGCCCGGTCTCCTCGAGCTCGCCGACCAGCAGGGTCGGGTGACCGCCGGTGCGGGCCAGCAGGTCCCACGCGGGCCTGTCACCCAGCAGGCGCAGGACTCCTGAGCCGTCGGCGGCCACCACCGAGCCGTCGCGGGTCGGGACCACGGCGGCCGCGGCGAGCACGACCGGGACGCGGGCGTTCCACGGGTTGTCCGCCCAGGACGCCCGCAGGTCGTCCACCGCGGTGGACGCCGTCGCGTCGCCGGCCGGGTCGAGCCGCTCGGCGAGGGCGACGTCGCGGCGGACCCGGGCCTCGCCCAGGACCAGCGCCCGACGCGGACCCGAGCCGGGATAGAGCGCCAGCGTGCCGTCGAGCACGGAGCCCGTCAGGTGCGCGACCGGGAGCGGCGCACCGCCGGCGGCGAAGTCGAGCAGGAGCACGACCTCCCCGCTCCGGTCTCCGCGCAGCCAGGTCCGCTGCTGGGTCAGCCGCCCGTCCTCGCTGCGGTGCGCGCCCAGGACCAGCCAGGAGTCCTCGACCTGCTCGCCGACCCCGCCGGTGCGGAGCTCGTCGGTGGGCTGGGCCCACCCGAGGTAGGTGCGAAGGTCCGCGCGTGTGCGCTCGTCCAGCGCCTCCCAGGACCGCCAGGCGTTGACCGCGGCCCACCAGCGGCCGAGCTCGGCGAGCAGGCGCTCGGCCCAGTCGTCGTCACGGCTCACCTCGGAGCCCGCCGTGCGGACCCGGTCGGCCAGGCCCGGCAGCTGGGCGTCGACGAGCCGCGCGGCCGCGCCGTCCCACCAGGAGTAGCCCTGCCGGCGCGCCTGGGCGGTGCCGGCGCGGACGAGGTCCGCGAGCCAGAGGGCGAAGTCATCGATCCCGGCGGACATCAGCTCCTGCCGCTCGGCCAGACGCCGGGCGCGGGCCTCGGGGTCGACCGGTGCGGTCGCGGCCGGTCGCTGGGCCCGGGTGGCGCGCTGGTCGGCCCACTCGCCGGCGAAGTCGGCCGGCGTGCTCGCGTCGGCGACGGTCCCGGCGCCCTGCACCCACAGCAGGAGCAGGGCCAGTGCGTGCTTGCAGGGGAACTTCCGGCTCGGGCAGGAGCAGCGGTACGCCGGTCCGTTGAGGTCGATGCTCACCTGGTAGGGCGTCTTGCCCGACCCCTGGCACTTTCCCCAGACCAGGGTCTCGGTGCTCCCGGTGTCCGACCAGGGGCCCGGGTGGGCGAGCTTGCGCGCGGCGGTCAGCGACGACGCATCGGGCGCGGCCTTCTCGACCGCGGCGAGGTTCCACCGAGACACGGGGCCCATCCCACCATGGACGACGCCATCACAGCAGCGAAGGCGTGCGCCGCAGCAACATCGCCGCCGCCCCGGTGAGGCACAGCAGCGCGGTGGCGAGCACCACGACGCCGTTCCATCCGTGCGCCGACCAGGCGTAGCCCGCCAGGCTGCCGAACACCGAGGACCCGAGGTAGTAGGCCACGAGGTAGAGCGAGGCCGCCTGCCCCGCCGACACCCCGCCCGCGTGGGCGCGCACAGGCACCCAGCCGCTGGCGATGCCGTGCACGGCGAAGAAGCCCGCGGTGAGCAGGCCGATGCCGAGCACGAGCAGCGGCAGCGGATCGGCCGACGTGAGCAGGGCGCCACCGATGGCCAGGGCGCACCCCAGCGGCAGCACGGGACGGCGCCCGCGCCGGTCGACCAGCCTCCCGAAGTACGTCGAGCTCGCCGTGCCGAGGGGGTAGACGAGGAACACCAGGCTGGCCGCCCCCAGCGACAGGTCGTACGGCGGCCCCTGGAACCTGAAGCCGACAGTGTTGAACACCGCGACGAGCGCGCCCATCGCGCACGCGCCGATCGCGTAGAGCGCGAGCAGGGCGGGGTCGGACAGCGCGCGTCGCGTGCCGTGCAGCAGCGCTCGCACGCCCGGCTCGGCCGCCACGAAGCCGCTCGACGGCGGCAGCAGCACGCGTACGGCGGCCGCGCAGCCGAGGCCGAGCAGTGCGGTCGCCGCCAGGGCCCAGCGCCAGCCGGCCAGCTCGGCGACCGGGCCGGTGACCAGGCGCCCTGCCATGCCGCCGATCGCCGTGCCCCCGATGTAGAGGCCCGCCGCGCGGCCGTGCGAGGACGGGTGCAGCTCCTCCCGCAGGTAGGCCGTGGCGACGGCGGGCAGCCCGGCGAGCACGACCCCCAGGAGCAGGCGCAGCCCGAGCAGCGTCGGCCAGGTCGGCGCGAGCGCACAGGCGGCGGCGACCACGCCGGAGGCGAGCAGCGAGGCGTGGATCAGGCGCGTGCGGCCGACGACGTCCGACAGGGGTCCGGCGACCAGCAGCGCGACCCCGAGACCGAGGGTGCTCAGCGACAGCGTGAGCGTGCTGGCCCCCGACGAGACGCCGAACGCCTCGGCCAGCTCCGGGAGGATCGCCTGGGTGCTGTAGAGCAGCGCGAAGGTCGCCAGTCCGGAGGCGAACAGCGCCCCGACGACACGGCGGTAGCCCGGGCTGCCGGGCCGGTGACCCGTCGTCCCACCGCCCGCCGCCACAGGTCCACCCTGCCAGGGCTCGTCCAGGTGCGTGCTCGAGGTCGGGAGTCGCGGGACCTCCCTCGGCTCGGCCCGGCGGACCGGCGGGAGTGTGCCATCACACGTCCACGGGCGGTCGGACCGCGCCTCGGAGCCCCCGAGCCGCCCTAGGCTCCCGCCCATGCTGGGGACACACGTCGACGGACCGGTGACCGTGCTGGAGCTCCAGCGCGAGGAGCGGCGCAACGCGCTCGACCTCGCGCTGTGCCGCGAGCTGGCGACGGCCGCGCAGAGCGCCGTCGACGACGGCGCCCGGGTGCTCGTCGTCACGGGCAAGGGCACGGCGTTCTGCTCGGGTGCCGACCTCGGCGGCGTCTATGGGCAGGAGTTCCTCGACGCGCTCTACGGCATGCTCCACGGGCTGACCCGCCTCCCGGTGCCTCTCGTCGCCGCGGTCAACGGACCGGCGATCGGGGCCGGCACGCAGCTGGCGCTGGCGTGCGACCTCCGCGTCGCCGACACGACCGCGAGGTTCGGGGTGCCGACCGCGCGCAACGGCATGGCGGTCGACGCCTGGACGATGCGCACCCTGCAGACCATCGCGGGCGGTGGGATCGCGCGCCGGCTCATGCTGGCCGCCGAGACGATCGACCGCGAGGCGGCGCTGGCCTGCGGGCTGGCCGACCGGCCCGGCGGCCTCGACACCGCGCTGGCGTGGGCGCACGAGATCGCGGCCCTCGCGCCGCTGACGCTGGCGCACAACAAGCTCGTCCTCAACGGCGGCGAGCAGGACGCGATCGACGAGAGCTTCGCGCGCTGCTGGGCGAGCGACGACGTCCGTGAGGCCGCCGCCGC
>CAZKZQ010000003.1:41575-42930 GCA_964557235.1 uncultured Nocardioidaceae bacterium | reverse complement strand
TCATCAGCATGACCACCCAGTCCCACGCGGAGGTGTGCGGGGCGCCGATGAGGATCCCGGTCCGGGGCACCTCGCCGGAGAGGCGCCACCTGGTGAGGCGGAGCAGGGTGCGGGCGAGGGTCCGGCGGACAGGCATGGGGTGGCTCACCCCCTGACGCTAGTGGTCACCGGGCCAGCGGCACAGCACGAGCACCTCGGAGTGCGAGGTCTGGGGGAACATGTCGAACACCCGCGCCCGCACCGGTCGCAGCGATGGCATCGCCGCGAGGTCGCGGCCGAGGGTCACCGGGTTGCACGAGCTGTAGAGCAGGTACGGCGGCCGGGCGGCCTCCAGCGTCGCCGCGAGCTCGGTGCCGATCCCCCGCCGGGGCGGGTTGACCACGACCAGGTCGGGCAAGCCCTCCCCGCCTCGTCCGGGTGCGGACGCGCCCTGGCGCGTCCGCGACCGGACGAGGCGATCCTGCAGCCAGGTGGTGGCGTCGCCGGCCTCGAAGGTCGCCTCGACCCCGGCCTCGGCCGCGCTGGTCCGGGCCGCCTCGACGGCCTGCGGGCTGAGCTCGACCCCGTGCACGGTCCGCCCCGGAGCGGCGAGGTGCAGCGCGAACCCGCCGACGCCGCAGTACAGGTCCCACACGCCGGTCACCTCGAGCGAGGACGTCCACGCCACCGCCTCGCGATAGAGCGCCGTCGCCACCTCGGTGTTGGTCTGGAAGAAGCTGCGCGGCCCGAGGTGCAGCGTCACGTCGCCGAGCCCGATCGGCAGCGAGTCCCCGAGCAGCACCTCCTCGTGCTCGCCCTCGAGCACGGCCGCGTGCTGCGGCTGGAGGTTCACCGACACCACGCCCAGGCCGGGCAGGGCGTCGACCAGCCACGGCAGGTGCTTGCGGATCCGCGCGAGGGACTCGGTCGAGCGCAGCACCCAGCGGACCATCAGCCCCCCGTCGGGGGCGACGGTCACGATCACGTGCTTGAGCTCGCCGCTGCGCGTCGGGACGTCGTACGGCGTGAGCGCGGCCCGGGTGACGAACGCCGCGAGCACGGGGAGGGCGTCGTGCAGGCGCTGGTCGTGCAGCCCGCACTCGCGCAGGTCGGTGCCGTGTCCCGAGGCGTCGAGGATGCCCAGGGTGGGCGCCGCCACCGTGCCGGCGACGACCATCTTGGCCTTGGTGCGGAAGCCGGACTCGGTGCTGGTGACCGGGGGCAGCCACTCGACCTCGGGCCAGGCGGCCAGGGCGGAGGCGGCGGCGCGCTGCTTGGCGTCGACCTGGTCGGCGTACGCCGTCTCGAGCCAGGTGCACGAGCGGCACAGCCCCGCGTCGTAGTAGCCGCACTCCACGCGCTCATCCTGCCTCGTC
>CAZKZQ010000003.1:38187-41475 GCA_964557235.1 uncultured Nocardioidaceae bacterium | reverse complement strand
GGGTGCAAGAGACCGACAAGAGCCGTGCAAGGTCCTCGGCGCACCGTGAGGTCATCAGAGAACCACCCGACCGAGGAGCACCCATGTCCAGCACGTCCACCACCCCCCAGACCGACACGAGCGTCATGCCCGTCATCCACTCGCTGTTCCGCCGCGAGCTCCGGTTGGCCGGCGGCCTGCTCCGTGGCGTCGCCGCCGGCGACACCACCCGTGCGGCCGTCGTCGCCGACCACCTCGCGCTGGTCGACGAGGTGCTGCACCACCACCACACCGCCGAGGACGACCTGCTCTGGCCGCTCCTGCTCGAGCGGGTGCCCGAGGACCTCGCGCCGATCGTGCACCTGATGGAGTCCCAGCACGAGCGCGCGGAGGCCCTGCTCGGCGAGATCGGCCCGCTGCTCGCGCAGTGGCGCGCGACGGCCGGCGAGGTCGACCGCGACCGGCTGGCCGGGTTGTACGACGAGCTCTACCTCGCCCTGGCCGAGCACCTCGACGCCGAGGAGCAGCGCTTGCTGCCGATCGCGTCGCGGTCCGTCACCCAGGACGAGTGGGAGGAGATGGGCCGTGTCGCGCGGGCCGGGACGCCGAAGGGCAAGGAGCTGCTCGTCTTCGGGATGATCACCTACGACGGCGGCCCCGAGGGCGTGGCCAAGATGATGCACGGCGCTCCCCCGCCGGTGCGCTGGCTCGTGCCGCGGCTCGGGGCGCGCGCCTATCGCAAGCACGCACAGAGGGTCTACGGAACCGCGACGCCGTGACTCACGCCCGGGCGAGGAGCGCGTCGGTGCGGGCGACCCAGACCGGGAGCCCGAGCCGCTCGTGCACCTCGCGCGCCCGGCGCAGGTGGTCGGCGGCCGCGTCCCGGTCGTCGGCCGCCAGGGCCAGCTCGCCGAGCGCCTGGTGGACCGACCCCTGGAAGGTGACCGCGATCGTCCCGCCCAGCCAGTCGGCGTACGGCGTGAGCTGGGCCCGCAGGTCGGCGACGGCCTCCTGGTCCCCCAGGGCCGCCCACACCCGTGCCCGCACCATGGTCATGCCGACCCACATGTAGTCGCGGTGGATCGGAGGCTGCTCCGCCCACGCACCCAGCCGGATGCGCAGGTCGTCGAGCCGCCCGGCCGCGACCATCGTCAGGGCGTGCAGCTCGCGGAACGCCGGGTGGTACTGCGCGATCGGGGCCAGCACCGGCTCGACCTCGGCGAGCCGGCCCTGGTGGTCGCGCAGCGTCGTGAGCTGCGCCAGCTCGATGCCCTGGCCTGCCATGGCCATGGTCGCCTGGAGCGCCTGCAGGTCCTCGATCGCCTGCTCGGCCTCCTCGAACCTCCCGTCGACCTGCAGCAGCGTGCTGCGGATCCAGCCGACGACCAGGAGCGTCTGCGGCAGGTGGTGGCGCACGGCGAGCTGGTGCGCGCGGTCCGCGTCGGACCGCGCGTCGGCGAGCCGCCCGAGCGTGGCGCGCTCCGAGGCACGGTGCGAGAGGACCGCCGCGAGGGTGGCGTGGTCACCGACGGCGGTGGCGAGCTCGATCGCCTCGTCGAGGAGGGGGGCCCGCCGCACCAGTGTCTCGGGGCGCAGCAGGGCCGAGAGCGCCATCTGGAGGACCGCGAGCCGCCGTGCCTTGTCGGTCGTCGCCCGGCGCACCTCCTCCAGCGACTCCTCCGCCAGGCGGGTGGAGTGCTCGTGCCCGCCCGGCTTGAGGAAGTACTCGAAGGCCAGCGCTGCCGTGAGGTGCGCGTGCGTGAGCGGGTCGGTGCCCGCCACCTGCTCGCGCACCGCCTGCCACAGCGCGATCGCCTCGTCGTCCCACAGCGGGTGACCGCGCCAGCCCCAGACCAGGTTCTCGGTGACGACCAGCAGCGCGCGGGCGGCGGCCTCGGCGTCACCGCGAGCCAGGGCCGAGCGGGCGGCCTCGGCGGTGGGTGCCCAGGCCTCGACCGGTCGCGAGAGCCACACCAGGGCACGGGCGCGAGCCATCAGCACGCGCTCGCGGTCGACCGGTCCGGCCTCCGGGTCCCCGGCCTGCAGCTCCAGCGCGCTCTCGGAGAGTCGAAGGGCCTCGTCGTGCGCCGACCTCGACGCGGAGCTCTCCGCGCCGGACGCCGCGAAGAGCCAGGCGGAGCGGGCGTACGCCGGCCCGGCCAGCCGGTAGTGCTCGGCCAGCTCGGCGCTGTGCTCGCCCACCCTCCCCTGGTGGTGCGCCTCGATCGCGGCCGCCACCGAGGCGTGGGCGCGGGCCCGGACGGTCGGGGAGAGCGAGTCGTGCACGGCGTCGCGGACGAGGGCGTGGCTGAAGCGGGCGCGCCCCGGTCCGACCTCGTCCAGGAGGCCCATCATGAGCAGCGGCTCGAGGTGCTCCAGCGCCTCGTCGAGGCCGACGCCGGAGGCAGCCGCGACGACCGCCACCTCGAACTCCCGACCCGCGACCGCGGCGGTGCCGGCCACCTTGACCGAGTCGGCGTCGAGCTGGGTGAGTCGCTGGCGCACGACGTCGCGGACGCCGGTCGGCACCGAGCCCCACGACCTGGCGTCGGGATCGTTGAGCACGCCCTCGGCGACGAGGAGCCGCACCAGCTCGGTGACGAAGAACGGGTTGCCGCCGGTGCGCTCGATGATGCGGTCCGCGACCTGCTCGGACACGGCGAGGCCGTGGTGGAAGGCGACCCAGTCGCGGACGTCGCGGGCGTCGAGACCGCCGAGGTCGACGCGATGGGCCTCCATCCGGGCGAGCAGCGCGAGGGTGTCGGCCAGGACCGGACCGACCTCCGACGGAGCGTCGCGGGTCGCCAGGACGAGAAGCACGGGCACGTCGGCCAGGCCCGCCGCGACCCGGCGCAGCAGGCGCAGGCTCTCGGCGTCGGCCCAGTGCAGGTCGTCGAGCACGATGACGGCCGGCGGACCGTCCGCGAGCGCGGCGAGCAGCGCGTCGGCCTGCCGGAAGCTCGCCGACGACGCGTCGGTCTGGCCGGCGTCGAGCACCGCCACGTCCCCGAGGAGCTGGCGGACCGCTCGGCCCCAGCCCCACAGCGGCGGGCCTCCCTCGGGCTCCCAGCCCCCGCGCCCGGCCCGGAAGCCGCGCCCCAGCGCCGCCTCCACGACGGCGTCGGTGAAGCGCGACTTGCCGATGCCCGGCTCCCCGCTGACCAGGACGACCCGGCCCCGTCCTGCGGCGGCGTCCTCGACGAGCCGTGCGGTCGCCGCGAAGGCGGCGCCCCGGCCGAAGAGGGCGGGGAGGTCGGGAGGCGTGGCTGCGTCAGCGCGATCCGTTGCGGATGATCTCGACTGATCGCT
>CAZKZQ010000003.1:34471-38087 GCA_964557235.1 uncultured Nocardioidaceae bacterium | reverse complement strand
GGCGCGTCGAGGCTCGGGTCCTGGCGGAGGACGGCCGCCTCCAGCGCGCGCAGCTCGGCGCCCGGGTCGACGCCCAGCTCCTCGGCCAGGTGGTCGCGGGCGCGGCGGAGAGCGGCGAGGGCGTCGCCCTGGCGCGCGGAGCGATAGAGCGCGAGCGCCAGGAGCGCCCACAGCTGCTCGCGCAGCGGGTGCTGGCTGACCAGCTGCTCGAGCTCGGCGACGGCCTCGGTGTGGTCACCGCGGTCGAGCCGCAGCTGCCACAGCCGCTCGACGGCTCCCATGCGGAGCTCGTCGAGCCGGGTGGCCTCGGCGTCGAGGGACGGCGAGCGTGCGCCGGCGTACGCCTCCCCGCGCCAGAGGTCGAGCGCGGCGGTCAGCCCCTCGACGGTGGCCGAGCCGAGCAGCCGGCTGAACTCGTGGGCGTCCACGGCGCCTTCGGGCACCGCGAGCGAGTATCCGCCGGCATGGGTGCGCAGCACCTGCGCCGGGGAGCGGGCGTCGCGGGCGGGCTCGAGCACCCGGCGCAGGCGGGCGACGTAGGACTGCAGCGACGCCTCGACGCGGGCCGGCGGGTCCTCGCCCCAGATCTGGTCGATGAGGTGCTCGACCGGGACCGGCCTGCCGTTGGCGGCGGCGAGCAGCCCGACGAGGGTCCGAGGCTTGGGACCGCCGAGGTCGACGACCGTGCCGTCAACCTCGACCTCGAGCTCTCCCAGGACCCGGACCCGCATGCGGGCGATCCTAGGGTGCGCTGCGCCCGGATGCGGTGCGGATCAGCGGACGGCGGCGACCGAGTCCCGACGCGGCTCCTCAGCGGTGGCGGCGGAGCGGACGCCGACGAGACCTGCTGCGATCGACCACAGGGCCAGCATCATCCCGGCGACGGCGAAGACGGGCGTGATCTCGGCGTCGGGGAGCAGCAGCGTGAGCGGCACCGCTGAGGCGTGGGCGACGCCGCCGACCACGCCGGGCACGGCCAGGGCCACGGCGGCTCCACGCCACTGCCGCCGCGCCAGGGTGACCGCGAGCGCGACGACGGCGACCCCGGTGACGGGATAGAGGACGGCCGCCATCGTCAGGTGGGTGAACGCGACCGGCGCCGCCTCACCCGAGGCCAGCTCCTCGGAGTCCACCACCGCGGCGAGGTGGGCGATCGTCTCGAGGACGTAGACGGAGACCGCGACGGCCGCCACGGCGACCACCCGGCCGGCCCGGGGCCAGGCCTGCGTGCGCCAGGCGCCCCACAGCCCCACCGCCATCAGGAAGGTGCCCACCGCGATCAGGGAGTGGCCCGGCACCCAGCTCGGGTCGGCCGTCATCGTGGCGAGCTCGTCGCGGATCGGCTCCTCCGAGTCCGAGCCCGGGTGCATGGGCCCGCCGATGGCGCTCAGGACGCCGGAGCCGACCAGGGCCAGGCGCCAGCCGTGGCGGGACAGGAACGACGGGCGGGAAGGGGTGGCGGACATGGGATCTCCTCGGCTCGGTGACGCCGTCTGCGTCGGTGGACCGAGCCTCGCCGGGGGCGCTTGCAACCCGCTGGCGCGCGACTGGCAGGCGCACGGCAACGCCCCGCACCCGGGGGACGGGTGCGGGGCGCTGGTGAGCCCGACGGTCAGTTGCTGTCGCAGATGAAGTGCGCCGGGTTCAGGTCGTACACCGGGTTGGCGTTCTTGCCCCGGTCGGCGTTGAACACCATGGCGAGCTCCCACCAGTTCGACGAGCTCGTCGTCGTCACGGCGGCGAGGCCGTCGTCGGCCGAGACCTTCTGCCAGAAGACCTCCATGTCGGGCGACAGCTGCCGCATGATCGAGTTGCCGCCGTAGGCGCCCTCACAGACGAAGTAGCCGTTGTAGGCACCGGTGGAGTCGACCATCTTGTCGGTCCCGTGGCTCGGGCTCGGCATGCTCCAGTCGGCCTGCATGCCGTCCGCACCCCAGCCGCCGTACATGAAGTCCATGCCCTTGAAGTCGACCTTCTTGTCGCCCGTCACGACGCCGTTGAGCTCGGTCACCATGTCGATCTTGTCCGCGCCGTGGCCGCCGTACATCCGGTCGTGCTGCCAGCCGCCCCACACCTGGTCGTCGCCGTGGTCGCCGAAGAGCACGTCGTCGTCCTTGCCGGCGCCCGGGTCGGTCTCGACGACCGGCTGCCCGACGATCCAGCCGCTGACCGGGTCGACGGTGAAGGAGCGGTTGCCCCACTCGCGGTCGTTGCCCGCACCGCCGTGGATCACGTCGTTGCCGGTGCCACCCGCGAGGGTGTCGTTGCCGCCGACGCCGCCCGCGGTCACCGAGGTGGGCACCGGGTAGAGCGTCGTCGTCCGCTTGAGCGTCCCGGGCACGTTGATCGTCTCCCGGATGAAGCCCTGGGACTCGATCACCGACGACTGGCCGGTGCGGACCGTCGTGGTCACCTCGCCGAGGTCACCGAGGATCGAGTCCTCGCCGGCGTTGCCCTCGAACCAGTCGGCTCCGAGCTGGGCGTACATCTCGTCCTGCCCGTCTCCGCCGTGGCCCTCGTCGTTGCCGTAGGACCCCGTGCCCTCGTCGACGCGCGCCCCGAGGACGACGCGCTTGAGCAGCTTGGCGCCCTGGTAGGTGTCGTAGGACCACAGGCCGCCGGTGAGCACCCGGTCGATCTTGGCGTTGTCGCCGACGACCGCGTCGTTGCCCGCGTCACCCCACAGTCGGTCCGCCCCGTCCAGCATCTTGTTGGGGGTGGTCGGGAACCCGCCCTTGCCGGGCTCGCCGACCTGGCCCGTCGGGCCGGTGACCGTCTTGACGTCGTTGGACGAGCCGCCGATCACGTCGTCGTCGTCGTCGCCACCCCGGATGACGTCCTGGTCGGCGTTGCCCTCCAACCAGTCGTCCCCGGTGTTGCCGGCGATGACGTCCTGTCCGCCCTGGCCGTAGACGAGGTCGCTGCCGCCGTGACCGGTGATCTGGTCGTTGCCGGCCACCGTGCCGGGCACGGTCGCACCCCCGACCACTGCGACGTCGTACAGCAGGACCTTGCGGACCGCGACGCCGCCCCGGTTGGGGTCGGTGCCGCCCGGCCGCGTGATCGAGCCGTTGTCGCCCAGGATCACGTCGGCCACGTCGGTCGTGTCGACGTCCGGTCCACCGCCGAGGATCGTGTCCCCGCCGTCACGGACGCGGTCGAGGTTGGCCGGCTTCTGCGCCAGCCCCGATCCTCCGGTGATGTCGTCGGCACCCTGGTCGCCCGCGATCTGGTCGACGCCCGAGTCACCCGCGATCCGGTCGTCAGCCGCCCCGCCCGAGATCCGGTCGTTGCCGCCCTGGCCGAAGATCCGGTCCTCGGCGTCCTCGCCGAACAGGTCGTCGGAGCCGGAGGCGTTGGGAGCCTCCGTGGTCGCCGAGGCGTACCAGACGTCGTACTCCTCCACGCCGGCCGTCAGGCCCGACCCGGTCACCCGGCCGTTGTCGCCGAGCACGACGTCGTTGCCGTCGTCACCGTGGACGAAGTCGCCCTTCCAGGAGCCGGAGGCACGGCGGTCACGGTCGTCGACTCCGGCGCCCGAGACGCCCGAGGTGGTGCCCTGCTGGGAACCGCCGACGAGCACGTCGTTGCCGCCGTCGCCGTTGATCGTGTCGGC
>CAZKZQ010000003.1:0-34371 GCA_964557235.1 uncultured Nocardioidaceae bacterium | reverse complement strand
GCTGGGAACCGCCGACGAGCACGTCGTTGCCGCCGTCGCCGTTGATCGTGTCGGCTCCGCTGTTGCCGTCGACCACGTCGTCCGCGCCCTCACCGGTGATGGTGTCGTCACCGGACTGGCCGAAGACCCGGTCGGGGTCGTCGCCGCCGCTGATCCGGTCGTCGCCGTAGGAGTTGGCGGTGGGTTCTGCACCTGCGGACGGCACGTCGAACAGCTGCGTGCCGCTCGCGCTCGGGACACCGTTGTCGCCCACGACGACGTCCGCCCCGGCGTCGCCGGAGATCAGGTCGCCACGAGTGACCCCGGAGACGACCCGGTTGCGGTCGTCGATGCCGGTCCCGGCCACGCTCGGGGTAGCCCCCTGCTGCGAGCCGCCGGCGATCAGGTCTGCGCCCTCGTTGCCGTTGATCGTGTCGGCACCGCTGTTGCCGTCGATCGTGTCGGCACCGGAGCCACCCTTGACGGTGTCGTCGGCCGACTGTCCGAAGATCCTGTCGTCCTCCGACCCGCCGTCGATCGCGTCCTCGCCGGAGGTCGTGCCCGCCGGCTGCGCACCACCGGACGGCACGTCGAGCAGGGCCCGCGTCGTCGGGTTGCCGTTGTCACCGAGGACGTCGTCCTTGCCGGACCCGCCGGAGATGACGTCACCGGCGTCGGGCTGGCCCGTCGTCGACGAAGCACCGACCAGCGACGAGCCGCCGGCGATGTCGTCGTCGCCCGCCTCGCCCCAGATCGAGTCCTTGCCGGGGTTGCCCTCGACGTAGTCCACGCCGTTGCCGGCGTAGATCGTGTCCTCGTCGAGTCCGCCGAACGCCTTGTCGTCGTCGTCACCGGCGGACAGGAAGTCCTTGCCGCCGACGGTGGTGTCGGACGAGTCGAGGTCCGTCGGGTACGGCGAGCTGGCGGCGACGTCGGTCGTCGCGTTGTCGCCGACGAGGACGTCCTTGCCGGTGCCACCCAGCACGACGTCGGCGCCGTCGACGACGGCCTTCTTGGACGTGCCGCCGATCGCGACGTCGTCCTCGGAGCCGCCGTCGACCCAGTCGCCGCCCTGGTTGCCCTGGACGCGGTCGTTGCCCGCGCCGCCGTACGCCGCGTCGTTGCCGGTGTTGCCGTAGACCTGGTCGCTGCCGGCCTCGCCGTAGGCCTGGTCGGCCCCGCTTCCGCCGTGGACGAGGTCGTCGGCGTCACCGGCGTAGAGGTGGTCGTCCCCGGCGTTGCCGCAGACCACGTCGTTGGCACCGGCGGTGTAGGCCCAGTCGTTGCCGCCACCGGCGTTGACCCTGTCGATGCCGGCGCCACCGAGGATCAGGTCGGCCTTGTCCTTGTCGGACGAGCCGGCCTCGCTCGGCTCGGCGCTGACCGGGTCGGTCTGCACCGTGCACTTGTCGGTGGTGGTGTCGCCGTAGATCTCCGACGGCCCGTCGCTGCCGTAGATCCGGTCCTGGCCGGTGCCACCGACCAGGAGCTTGGAGCTCGGGCCTGCGCCGGGGAGGACGGTGACCAGACGGGACTGGCCGAGGACGTCGTTCGACGACTTCGGCTCGCCGACGGTGGCCGGGGCTGCGACGACGTAGTCGTCGCCCGGTCCGCCGTAGATCTCGTCGCTGCCCTGCCCGCCGGTCAGGACGTCGTCCGCCGCGCCGCCGTAGATCTTGGCCTTCTGGCCGGTCGTCGAGTGCACGGTGACGAAGTCGACGGCGTTGGAGCCGTAGACCGTGTCGGAGCCCGTGCCGGAGTCCACGACGTTGAGGTCCTTGGCGGCGTCGTCACCCTCACCGTCGCCGTTCTCGCCGATGGTCTTCCACGCGCCGGTGAAGAGCTCGTCGGCAGCGGAGCCGCTCTTGAGCACGTCACCTCCGGCGCCACCGACGATGGTCGACGACAGGCCGCGGTAGAGCGCCTCGGTCGCCGCGGAGCCACCGGTCGTGCCGGCCTTGATCCCGGCGGAATCGGCGAGCGGGCTGTCGTTGGCCGTGCCGACGGTGTCGTTGCCGCCGTTGCCGGCGAGCTTGACCCTGCCGAGGCCGGCGGCGATCTGGTCGGAGCCGTCCTTGGTCGCGTCGACGGTCGCCTTGAAGAGGTCCGCGTCCGAGGGAGCCGAGGCGTCCGAGACCACGCTGCTCAGCGTCACGTTGTGCGGGCTCGCGGCGTTGGACTTGGCGAACTCCACGTTGGGGCTCGCCACGGTCGGGGTCAGCGACCCGTCACCGGAGACCAGGTCGTTGCCGTTGCCGACGGTGATCGCGTCGTTGCCCGGTCCGCCGGCCACGACGGCCTTGGCCGAGGTGCTCGGGTCGGTCGAGAGGTTCGTGCGGTCCAGGGTCGTGACGGTGTCGTTGCCCGCACCGGAGTCGACGAAGGAGTCTCCCTCGCCAGTTCGGATCACGTCGTCACCGGCACCGGTGAAGACGACCGTCTTCTTGGTGAACGGGCTCGGCTTGGCGCCCTTGTCCGTCCCCGAGCCGCCGACGAACGTCACCGTCAGCTTGCCGGCATAGTCGCGTCCGTCGACGACGACCGTGTCGATCAACCCACCGTCGTCGTCGAACGACTCGGTCAGGCCGAGTCCCTTGACCTCGACCGCGGCCTTCACGGTCTCGTTGTCGCTGTCCTTGTACTCCGGGACCTGGCGGATGACCCAGGTCTCGTCCTTGTCACCGGACGCCCACCCCTTGCCCCGGACGCCCTCGGTGCCGAGCTTGCCGGCGAAGACGTAGAGCGTCTTGCCGGTGACACCACCCAGCCTCGGCGGCTTGGGTTCGCAGTCCGGCTTGAGGTTGAAGTCGAGCAGCTTGATGTTGATCAGGTTGAAGTCGAAGCTCACCGAGAACGGGCTGAAGCCGATCTCGACGAACACCTTGATGTAGAGCGAGAGCTCTCCCGAGACGTTGAACAGACAGATCGGGTTGTTGGCCACGGCCTGGCCGAACTCGAAGAGCCGGAACTTGCCGTCGCTGTTGGGGTCGTTCCAGTAGAACCCGACGGTCAGCTTGATGCCGCCGACGACCCCGACCTCCAGGATGCCGATGGACACCGATGCTCCTGCTTCGAGGTAGCCGGTGAACTGGACGACCGGGATGGGTGCGCCGTTCTTGTCGACCGTCTTGAAGTAGAGGCTGTCGAGGACCTGGGCCCCGTCGCCGGTCTCGATCGCCCGGCGGATGCCGTAGGTGTCGAAGCCCGCGGCGATGCGCAGCGTCACCGACGCTCCACCCCCGATGACCATCATCACCGGCGGCGGGGCGTAGATCGGACCGAACGACTTCTGGAACTGGAAGCCCAGGCTCAGCGGCCCGCTGTCGAACTCCACCAGCGGGATGTCGCCGCCGGCGATCAGCTCGAAGAGCATCGTCGGGTCCTCCATCACGGGGATGGACAGACCGGCCGTGAGCTCCTTGAGCTTGGAGATCGTGCCGGGCTTCGCGAGCTGGCCGGTCTTGTCGGCACCCGCGATGTTCTCGCTCGCCTTCGTCTCCGGGGAGTAGTTGTTGGTCTTGTCGATCATCGAGCCGGCGCTGCCGGCCGAGACCCGCGTGGTCGTGGCCTGGCCCTTCTTGAGCTGGAAGCTGCCGATGAGGATGCCGCAGGTGTCCTCCCCGGCGTCACAGCTGACGGTGAGCAGCTGCTTGACCAGCTTGATCGCCTTGAGGAACGGCTGGATCTTCGCGCCGCCCGGGAGGGTGTTGAACTTCTCCGCCAGCGTCGCGATCGTGACCTCGTCGCCGCCGGCCGCCTTGGAGAGGTCGGAGATGACCGGCATCGGCGTGAAGATCGTGTCGATGATCGGCTGCAACGGCTTGCTGGCGTCGACGATCTGCTGCAGGTAGGGCTTGAGCGCCTTGCCGAAGAACTGGCCGGTGTTGAGCTTGACCTGGTTGAACGCGATCACGAGGTTGCTGGTGTCGCCCGGCTTGCCCGGGGTCGACGCCGGAGTGCCGGCCGAGGTCAGGCCCCAGCTCCAGGTGAGCAGGAAGTTCGTCGAGACGCCCGGGAGCGCGGCGGTGGCCGAGGCCTCCAGGTGCCAGTCGACGTTCACCTTCGCCTGGATGCCGACGACGAAGATGTCCTTGATCTTGAGCGTGGTGAGCTCTTTCAGGGACAGCTCGTCGGGGTCGACCGTGCCGCCCTTGATGTCGATGCCGAACATGCCGACGAACTCGTCGGTCGACGAGCGCTTGGTGACGTCGACGTCGATGATCGCCAGCTGCGCCTGGAGGTCGGTGCCCGACACGTCCTTGACGCCGAGCGAGGCCGCGACCGCGAACTCGTTCTGCTTCTTGGTGTCGATGTAGAAGCCCTTGCTCCGGCTCATGCCGATGCCGATGTCGAGGCTCCAGCCGACCTTGCCGACGACCCCGCCGCCCTCGCCGGTCTTGAGCGACAGGCCGGGGATGCCGAGGTCGACCGGCAGCTCGGCCTTGAGGCACTGGTCGCCCTCACAGCCCTTGGCGACGGAGATGTTGCCCTGCCCGAGCTTGAGGTTGAGCGTGACGCCCTCGATGTCGGTCAGGCTGGCGTCGTCGGCGCACTTCAGCGCCGACAGGACCGGCGCCTTGGCCGGCAGGGTCGGGGCCGCGGTGGGGGTCATCGAGCCGTTGTCGATGAGCGACTCGGTCGTGGCGTCGGCCGTCACGCCGACGGCCTTGAGGAGCTTGAACTCACTGGCCGCCGGGGCGGTCGTGGCCGTGTCGGCCGTGACGGCGCGCAGCACCTTGTAGCCTGTCGCGCCGGCGACGGCGTCCCAGGTGACCTTGTTGCTGCTCGCTGCCGACAGCGTGTTCTCGTTGACCGCGCCGTCGCTGGGCTCGGAGGCCTTGGAGAGCACGACCGCGGCCGGCGTCTTCGAGGTGTCCTTGGTCTCGGTGACGACCTCGTACCAGTACTTCGACTTGCCTGCGGGATCCGCGTCGGTCGCCTCGACCGTCGGCTTCGCCGGCGGCTCGAGCGTCCGGCGACACGTGAAGTCGACGAGGATCTTGCTCGCGCCTCCGTCAACCAAGTTGGGGAGGCTCGCGTTCAGCTGCGTGGTCAGGTACTCCTTCAGCGGCTTCACCTGGCTGATGTCGCCCTGCTTGTCGATGAAGTCACCGATCTTCTCCCGGGTGTCGCCGAGGAAGTCGGCGCCGGCCTGGAGGTCCTTGCCGACGACCGGCATCTCGCCGTCGTCGGAGGCGGTGCGCAGCGCGACCTCGGTGTAGAAGAGGTACTGCTGCAGGCCCTCGGAGAGACTGCCGATCTTGAACGGCGCCCCCTCGATGGCGTTCTTCAGCACGTCCGGCACGGTGACGGTCGTGGTCAGGGCCTTCTTGATGGTCGTCTGTGTGGCGTCGAGCTCGGTCTCGACCTTGAGGGTCCCCGCGCTGGCCTTGTTGACCCAGGTCGGGAAGCTCGCACAGAGCACGATGACCTTGTCCCCGCCGCAAGCGCCGCCGTCGGTGACCTCGGGCGAGAAGCCGCCGGTGAAGAAGTCCTTGATGGAGGGGTCCGTCGCGCCGGTGCCCGAGGTGATCGACACCCCGATGCCGGCCTTGATGCTGCCGCCGTCGCCGGAGGTGGCACGGCCCATCTCCACGCCGATCGGGCCGACGTTGGCGTTGAAGTGGGCGTTGGCGGCCTCGACCTTGACGTTGAGGTCGATCGAGGAGCCGTCCTTGTCGACCTTGACCTCGTTGAGCGGGTCGGTCATGGCGTCGGTGGTCAGCGGGATCACCAGGCCGAGGGAGATCGTGCCGTCGACCGCGATGCTGAGCTCGCCGCCACCACCGGCCGCGACGAGGTCCGAGCCGGTCGGCAGCTCGAGGCTGACCGCCTGGCCGACCTCGTACTTGCGCGCCCACTCGATGTTGAGCTCGAGGGCAGAGGTGCCGCCCTGGTCGACGAGACCAAAGGTGATCTCGGAGTCCCCACCGAGGGACTCCGACGCGGTGGCCAGGGCCTCCTGCAACGTCTGAGGAGCGGTCGCGGTGAGCACGTGGACGGCACCCAGCAGCTCGTTCTCCACGAGGTAGTTGGTGCCGTCGTTGGGCTTGCTCGCAAGCTGCGGCCCGAACGACAGGGTCTTGCCGTCGCTGCTGACCCCCAGGATCGTCGCCAGGGCCGAGCCCACCACGATCTGGCGACCGATGAAGGCCGGGGTGAACTCGGCGTCGCCGTCGGTCAGGGTCGTCATCGCCGGGGCCGTGCTGGTCTTGGCGGTCTCGCCGTAGGTGACGCCCTCGGCGCCGGCCGCGCCGGCCCCGACCAGCTGGCTGATCGAGGTGCCCAGCAGCGGCAGCGGCTCGTCGAGGCCGCCGCCGGACATCGTGGTGAGGTCGCTGCCGGCCGCCTCGAACGCCTCGCGGAGGCCACCGAACAGCGAGTCGGGGTTGTCGGTGTCGAAGTTCAGCGCCTTGAGCAGCTTGGCCCGTGCGGGCTGGTCGGCCGTCACCGTGACCTTGCTGGTGTCGCCGCCCTTGAGGTCGTTCACATTGGCCGACAGCTTCAGCGTGGTCGAGCTGACGTCCTTCTCGAACACGCTCTCGGCGTCGTCGACAGTGACCTTGAGTGTCCCGGTCACCTTGCCGGCGAGGGTCTGGGAGAAGACGTCGTCGGTGGTGGGATCGGTCGGCGTGCGGGTCGCCTGGAGGCGCGTGGCCTCGACGAAGGCCGGGACCGGGATGTCGACGGGGGCCAGGGCGGTGCCCTTGGTGAGCTTGATCGTCTGGAGGTGCTCGCCCGACGCCTGGCTCAGGTCGAGGTCACCGTCGATCGAGAGACCGAGGTATCCGCTGGTGGTAGCGATCTGGACCGGAGACTTGATCGCGGCGTCGGCCACGAGCACGTCACGCGGGGACTGGCGCAGCAGGATGCGGTCGCTGGTCAGCGGCAGGGAGGTGATGATGCGGCCGAGACCGCTCTCGTCCTTGACCTGGAGCGGGCACGGCGCGGTGCCGGACGTCGGGTCGCAGTCGTTGACCGTCTCGCCCTGCGCGTTCTTGTAGGTCAGCGGGGCGCTCAGGTCGAGCGCCATCGGCAGGGTCAGCTCGACCTTGGGCGTGATGGTCGCCGTCGAGACGTCCGCGTTGGCGACGCCGATGCCGGTGAGGGCATCGAGGGTGTCGGCGAGCTGCGGGGCGCCGGTCTTGGGATCGGCCGCCTCCACGGCGAACGCGGAGTCCTTGGCCGGCTGGCCGCCCTCCCAGTCGCCGGTCAGGGTCAGCGAGGTCGGGCTGTCGATCGACTTGACCGTGCCGTACGACGTCCCGGAGGTCACCTTGCGACCGACCAGCTCGGAGCCCAGCGGGAAGCTGGCGCCGACGGCGTTCGTCAGGCCGTCGGCCTTGTAGTCGGCGGTGCCCGAGGTGGCGGCGCCGAGCACGTTGAGCTCGAGGTTGCTCACACCGTCGCGCGTCGCCTTGAGGGTGAAGCTGGCCTTCTTGGTCGCCGAGTCGTACTTCGCGGCGTCGTCGCCGGTGAGGACGTCGATGGTCCAGCCCGTCTTGGCGAAGGCCGCGGAGTCGAGCTTGGTCAGCATGTCCTGCAGGGAGGAGAACGACGGCTGGCCGGGCGTCTGGTCGTTGGTGTCCGCGTCCGGCACCTCGGCCGCCAGGAATTGCTTGATCGCGCCGACCGCGTCGACGGCGTTGGCGATCGAGCCGCGCATCAGGGGCAGGTCGCCGTCCTTGGCGTTCTGCATGCCGAGGACCGCGGAGGCTGCCTGCGAGAGGCCTGCGGCGAGGTCGCGAGGGGTCAGGGTGAGGAAGGGCTTCGCGGCGTCATCGACCGTGGAGGTGATCTGCGGGCTGTCGAAGGTGGCGCCGGAGGCGGTCGAGCTCAGGTCGACCGTGCCGCCGACGGTCGGCAGGCCGGCGACAGGTCCGGCGGCCCGGGGGGCTGCGACGAGGTGGCCCTTGAGCGTTCCGGTCCGGGTGGCGGTGACGATGCCGGTGGCGGCACCGGCCGCGGACAGCTCACCGTCGGCCGGGTCGTCGGCAGTGGTCGGGTTGTCGAAGGCCAGGGCGCCGGCGGCATCGTTGTCCGGGTTGGCCCAGGCCGTCGAGACGGTGCTGAGGAGGCTGTAGTCGTCGTCGCCGGCAGCACCCACGACCTCCACCCCGAGGATGCCGAGTCCGGCCGGGACCACGCGATCAGCAGGCAGGGCACCGACGGTGGAGATGCTCATGGACGGCTGCTCGAGGCTGACCATCGAGCCGTCGTACGAGAAGGTGAACGAGCCCTGCAGCGTGCCCTTGACGTCGATCCCGTCACCGCTGGAGAGGCTGAAGGAGCCGTCCTCCTTGCGGATGTCGAGGCCCGCCTTGGAGTCGACGACGCGCTTGAACCCGAGCACCAGGGTGTTGGCATCCGGCGAGCTGGCGGTGAAGTCCCACTCCGCGTTGTCCTGACCGTTGACGTACTGCGCTGCCTGGGACAGCGACTCCTGCGTGCCGAAGTCCTTGAGGACGCCGGAGCTCAGCGCGTCGGAGAAGGCGTTGCGCAGGCCGACCGAGCCGGCCGGCGTGACGGCCAGCGTCGGCAGCTGCTGGGACACCGCAGAGCTCGACGCCATCTGCTGCAGGAAACCGTTGGAGAGCTTGCGGAAGAACGCGTCGACGGCACCGGTCGGCGCGTCCGGCCCGGCTGCCTCGGCCACCGGTGCGTTGGAGATCGCCAGCGTGGCGAACGTCGCGCCCGCCGCGAGGCTCGCGACCCCTCGGCGCCACACGCGTCGTGACCCTGCGCCGCGGGTGCTGCTGGTGCCGAACGATCCTGATGACATGCGGGCACGACTCATCGCGCTACGTCCCTCCGGTGAAACCCCAGGTGTCCGCATGCGAGAGGCTCGACCGGAGAACGGCGATGACGTCGCCAGCCCGGTCGGCGAACCGGTCCAGTCCACACCTGTTGGGACGAATCGCCCATAGACCTAGGTCCCCGCACGGTCGACCGATCAGCCGTATCGCGGTGACCCACCTGGGGTCTGGACAAATCCGGCCCCAGGTGCCGCCCGGGTGCGGATCAGATGCGGATCATCGCGAGCTGCGTGCCGCTGGCGACCAGCCGGCCGGCGCTGTCCCAGACGAAGCAGGCCTCGTCGAGCCGGCCGTCGCGGACGAGGCGGGCCTTCTGCAGCACCCGCAGCGGACCGGGCGCCGGGATGCCGCGGACGTAGGTCGTCAGCTCGAGCGTGGGCACCCAGCCCGACATCTCCACGTCGAAGGTCGCCGGCGGGAACGCGTCGAGCGCGAAGTGCAGCGAGACGGGGTCGAACGCCTCGCCGTCGGGCAGCGCCAGCCAGCCGTGGAGCTCGCCGACGTCGGCCGGTTCGCCGCGCAGGAAGCCCGCCGTGGCGGGGTCGATGCGCAGGTCCACCTGCTGCATCATCTCCGGCGCCGGCGGGGAGGCGAGCCGCAGGCACTCGTCGTACGACGCCGCGCCGTGCTCGGGCACTCCGGCGGACCAGCGGTCGCCGGCGTCGGGGTCGATCGGTCCGATCGTCATCAGCGCCTCGACGAAGACCTGGTCCTCGCGGCGCAGCCGGACCCGGCTCTGGCCGGTCGACCGGCCCTCGCGCAGCGGCTCGACGTCGATCTCCACGGGGCCGGGGTCCGGCGAGCGGAGGAAGTGCGCGCTGGAGGCGATGACGTGGTCGTGGGTGCTGACCTCGGCGGCGGCCCGCGCCATCATCGCGACGAGGTAGCCGCCGTTGGGCTTGCCCATGATCGCCCACCCGCGATCCACCTCCGCGGTGAAGGTGCCACCGTCGACCCGGGTCACGGCGGTCACGTCGGAGAACGGGCGGATGGTCGGCGGCTCGGAGGTCACCTCCCGAGGGTAGAAGTGCACGCTTTGGGGTGAGCACGCGGCGTCGCCGGCAGGGCAAGGTCGAAGGGCACGACCCAGTAGGTGACCGACGCCCCGCCCCTCACGCAGGGACGGGGCGTCGGGTGCCTCGGACCGGGGTAGCGTCGTCGAGTGCCCCAGCCCCTCCGCGTCGGCGTCCTCGGCGCCGCCAAGATCGCTCCCAAGGCCCTGTTCGCCCCCGCCCGGCTCCGCCGCGACGTCGAGGTGACCGCGGTCGCCGCGCGCGACGAGGCGACCGCCCGTGCCTACGCCGCGGAGCACGGGATCCCGCGGGTGCTGCCCGACTACGAGGCCGTCGTGGGCGACCCCGACGTCGACGTCGTCTACAACCCGCTCCCGATGGCGCTGCACGGCAGGTGGACGAAGGCCGCGCTCGAGGCCGGCAAGCACGTGCTCTGCGAGAAGCCGTTCACCGCCAACGGCGACGAGGCCGCCGAGGTCGCGGCCGTGGCCGAGCGCACCGGCCTGGTGGTGATGGAGGCCTTCCACTACCGCTACCACGCGCTGGTCGCGCGGCTGCTCGAGCTGCTGGAGCGCCGTGAGATCGGCGAGCTCCGCACCGTGGACGCGTGGTTCCGTGCCCGGATCAACCGGCCCGGCGACATCCGCTGGAACCTCGACCTGGCGGGCGGGTCGCTGATGGACATCGGCACCTATCCGCTGCACCTGATGCGCACCGTCGCGGGCGAGCCGGAGGTCGTCTCGGCGACGGCGATCGAGCGCTCCCCCGGTGTCGA
This sequence comes from uncultured Nocardioidaceae bacterium, assembly GCA_964557235.1. Taxonomy (GTDB): domain Bacteria; phylum Actinomycetota; class Actinomycetes; order Propionibacteriales; family Nocardioidaceae; genus Marmoricola_A. The sequence continues at coordinate 23,788 of CAZKZQ010000003.1, read as the reverse complement.
CCGCACGATGCTCGCGCACCTGCGCTTCACCGACGGGCCGTTCCACCGCGGCACGGTCGAGGGCCGGATGGCCTCGGCGATGCTGTCCCGGCGTGGCCGCGGTGCCGGGGCGCTGGTCGTCGGGACCCAGGGCTGGATCAAGGTCGACGGCTTCGTGCAGCCGACCGCGCACAACCGGCTCGAGGTCCGGTCCCCGCGCGGCCGCTCGGCGAAGAGCTTCCCCGGGACCCCCACGACGTACGACGGCCAGCTGGCGGCGTTCGTCGGCGCGGTCCGTGACGGGGCGCCGGTGCCGACCGACGTGCCCGACGCGGTGGCGCAGATGCGCGCGATCGACGCGATCTACACCGCCGCGGGGATGCAGCCGCGCACGCCCGCCTGAGGTTCAGGCGCCGACGACCACACGGCTCAGCGAGCCGAGGTCGAGGGCACCGTCCTCGGTGGAGGCGCGCACCTCGACGACGTCCCCGTCGGCGAGGTAGCCGTCGTTGTGCGACTCCCGCCGCAGCGCGCGGCGGGCCGCCCGCGAGGGCTCGAGCAGCCCGTCGACCGCACGGTCCAACCGGGACCCGGGGAGCCACGCACCACCGGCGGGGGCTCCGGTGAGGACGAGGTCCCCCGGGTCCAGTCCCTGGAAGCGGGTGACCGCCCGCAGCACGTCGAGCGGGTCGCTGACCTGCTCGTCGCCGACCAGCACCTCCTGACGGACCCGGCCGTTGACGCTCACGGTGAGCCGCAGGTCGACGACCCGCTTGAGCTCGTCGCGGTCGACCAGGACCAGGGCGGCGCCCAGCCCCGTGAACGAGGGGTACGACGTGGCCTCGACCGGGTGCCCCGTCTCGAGCTCGACGTCGCGGGCCACCACGGACCCGGCGAGCACGAGCCCGCCGACGAGCCCGTGCACCTGCTCGTCGTCCAGCCGCGTGCCGGCTGCGACCGGTCGACCGACGACGAGACCGACCTCGACGCCCTGCTCGAGCAGCCGCACGTGCGCCGGCCGGCGCAACGGCTCCCCCGGGGCGGCGAGCGCGTCCGGGGAGCGGAGGACGACCGACAGCGGGTCGCGCACCGGGCGGCGGCGCCTCTCCAGGGTCCGCTCGAGCCGTGCCGGGAGGGGACGCGGGTGCGGGCGATAGGCGCCGTGCGCCGCGAGGACCCGGCAGGGCCGCTGCACCGGGGAGACCAGGTCGAGCGAGTCGACGGGCACCGGCCGGCCGAAGCGACGGGCGCGGGAGACCGCCGCCTCGACGGCCGGCAGGTCGGCCAGCAGGGCGGCGGTCGACAGGGTGAGGGGCTTCGGTGACGAGGGTGCGTCGCCGGTGAGGAGGACGGCACCGGCCGGCGAGAGCCAGTACCAGCAGTGACGGGTGCGGATCAGGGTGGTGCTCATGGGCGCGCAGCTCTCCCTTGGTCGGACGTCGGTCGTGACGGGGAAGGGGTGGCCCACGCACCCGAGGCGGAGTCAGGTCTGAAGGTAGTCAGGGCACGGGTCGCGGCCCATAGTCCTTCTCCACCACCGCACTGGCCAGATCGGTGGATGGACGCGCTCGGCAAAGACCCGCTAAAGGGGGCGGGACTCAGCGGGACCAGGGGCCGCCGCGCTCCTCGGCGAGCGCAGTGAGCGCTTCCTGCATGGCTGCCTCGACACGGCCGGCGAACGCCTCGGCAGGCTCGTCGTCGTGCGGCTCCATCGGCGGGAGGACCCGGGTGACCAGCTTGCTCGGCAGCGGGAGGTAGGGCACGAGGCCGACCGCCCCGACGTTGACGCCCCACGGCAGGGAGACCGACACCGGCACGGTCTTGGAGCGCAGCAGACGGTCCAGCCTCAGCGCGCGGGCGATGCGTTGCCCGTCGGAGAGCACCAGGAGGGACTCCCCCGCGCCGGCGCTGACGATGGGGACGACCGGCACCCCGGCCTCGATCGCGAGACGCGCGAACCCCGTGCGGCCGCCGAACACGATGCGGTTGCGGTCCTCGAACGGCTTGAACGCGTCGAGGTCTCCCCCGGGCAGGACGAGCACGTGCTCCTCGCGGGCGTAGGCCTCCAGGGCCGACTCGCGGCTGGCCGGGCGCGCGCCGAGCGCCTCGATGAGGGGTCCGACGCGCAGCGTCCACGCGAGCTGGTGGGTCAGGGCGGTGACCGGACGGTCGAGCCCGAGCTCGTCGAACGCGGCCAGCACGGCGAACACGTTGAGGTCGAAGATCCCGCCGAAGCCGTGGTTGGCGACGAAGAGCACCGGCCGGTCGGGGGTGGTCAGGTCGCCGTCGACCTCGAGCCGGTGCCAGCGGCGGACGAACCCGATGCCGAGCCGCTTGACCGCCTCGAGTGCGGCGACGACGCCGGCCGGGAGCGTCGGGTCCTGGTCCTCCTCGTCCATGCCGTCACCGTGGCACACCGCTGTGTCGCTGCTCACCGAACCTCCCAACTCGGGCGACGTTCTGGGACCCTCGGAGGGCACCCGCACCGAGGAGGAGCCATGAAGATCCACGCCGACCACACCGTCTGCGAAGGCATCGGCATGTGCGAGGCCACGGCCGACGACTACTTCGAGGTCGGCGACGACGGCTTCGTGAAGGTCCTCGACGACTCCCCCGCGGAGTCCGAGCGCACCTACGTCAAGGCCGCCGTCGACGCCTGCCCCGTCTCCGCGCTGCGGCTGGAGGGCTGAGCTGACCGGCCTGCTCCCCCCGCCGCCGGGTGGGCCCGACCGGGCCTGGCTGGAGCACGAGTACGCCCGCCTGGTGGGCTTCGCGCGCGCCTCACGCGTGCCCGGCGGCTTCGCGTGGCTGACCTCGTCGGGCAGGCCGGACCCCTCGCAGCCGTTCCCGCTCTGGATCTGCTGCCGGATGACCCACGTGTTCGCGCTGGCGTCCCTGCGCGGTGAGCCCGGGGCGGACGGGTTCGTCGACCACGGCCTGGCCGCGCTGTGGGGGCCGTTGCGCGACGCCACCCACGGGGGCTGGTTCGCCTCGACCGGCCACGAGGGACCCGTCTCCCGGACCAAGGAGGCCTACGGCCACGCCTTCGTCGTGCTCGCGGCGTCGTCGGCGACCGCGGCCGGGCGGCCCGGGGCGCGCGCCCTGCTCGACGAGGCCCTCGAGGTGCTCGACCGGTTCTGGGACCCGTCGGCGCAGATGCTGGTCGACGAGTGGGACGAGTCCTTCACGACCGCCGATCCCTATCGCGGCATGAACTCCAACATGCACGCCGTCGAGGCCCTGCTCGCCGCCCACGACGTCACCGGTGACCCCGTCCTCCTGGAGCGCGCCCGGGCGATCACCGACCGCGCGCTGCGGGTCGCCGCCTCGCACGACTGGCGCCTGCCGGAGCACTTCACCCAGGGCTGGGAGCCCGTGCTGGACTACAACCTGGACTCACCGGCGCATCCCTTCCGGCCCTATGGCGGCACTGTCGGCCACTGGTTCGAGTGGGCCCGGCTGGCCGTGCAGCTGGGGGCGACGGCCGGGATCGACCTGACCGGTCCGGCCTCGGCGCTGTTCGACGCCGGCGTCCGCGACGGGTGGGCTCCCGACGGTGCACCGGGCTTCGTCTACACGGTCGACTGGGAGGGACGGCCCGTCGTGCGCGAGCGCATGCACTGGGTCGCCGCCGAGGCCGTCGCCGCCGCCGCCGCACTGTGGCGCGTCACCGGCTCCCCGTCGTACGCCGAGCACCACGCCGCGTGGTGGCGGCACGTCCGCGACTCGTTCGTCGACCTCGACGGCGGGTCGTGGTGGCACGAGCTCGACCCCTCGCTGCGTCCGGCGTCGACCACGTGGGAGGGCAAGCCCGACGTCTATCACGCGGTCCAGGCGACGCTCATCCCGCGGCTGCCCGTCGCGCCGTCCCTGGCGTCCGCGCTGCTGCCGGGCCGGCGGTCCGACTCGGCCTCGGTCATCGTCCCGGCCCCACCCGCCCGGGCCCACGCAGCCCTGGTCGACCGCGACGCGCTCCTGCAGTGGATGCCGCCCGACGGGATGACCGGCCGCTTCGTGCGGTTCGACCCGCGCACGGGTGGGGGCTACCGGCTGGTGCTGACCTATGCCGAGGGCGGTGCCGGCAAGACGACCACGGACACCGACGTCGTGGACGTGCGCTTCGTGACGGTCGAGCCCGGCCGGGTGGTCCAGGAGGTCGACTTCGTGTCGTTCGACCCGGAGTTCGCCTCGACGATGCGGATGACGTGGACCGTGCTCCCCCACCCTGACGGAGCCCGGGTCGAGGTGATGGCGACCGGTGTCCCGGTCGGGATCGACCACCACGTGCACGAGGCTGCCCTGGCGGACAGCCTGGGCAACCTCGCGACGTGGCTGCGCGGCTGAACGTCAGGGGGCGACGTAGTCGGTCGAGTCGCCCGAGATCACGACGTAGAAGCGCTTGCGGGTCTCCGCGCTGGTCACCTGGCCGTCGCTCAGGCGCGGGCTGACCACGAAGTACTCCGCGTTGTCCGTGCCGGTCGGCGCACAGGCCACGATGCCGGCGATGCCGCACCGGGTCGTGGTGATCTCGCCGGAGAACTCCGGGTTGGCGTCCGGGTTGAGCGAGCGGCCGTTCTTGACCGCGTCGTTGTTCTGGTCGGTCTGGTTCTGCAGCGCGATGGTCGCGACGATCGCGTTGTCCGAGAGGTCCTCGTGGGCGTCGATGTAGACGTTGCCGATCGCGCCGAGCGGGACGGTGCCGGGCGTGCCGTCGGGGTTCTCGGTGTTGTTGATCGTGTCGTAGGCCGACGCGATCGTGAACCCGCCCGACTGCGCCTCGATCTCGCCGGCCGCGTTGACCAGCAGCCAGCGGCCGGCGCCCGCGGGCCCCTGCTCGCCCTGCTCGCCCTGCTGCCCCTGCTGCCCCTGGGCACCGCGGGGACCCTGGGGCCCTCGCGCGCCGCGCTGTCCGCGCAGGGCGTCGACGGCGTTGTCGTTGAGGTCCTTGATCCGCAGCGTGCCGTTCTTGACGTCGACCGAGCGGACGGAGTTGTCCTTGATGTCGGCGGAGGTGATCGCCGAGTAGGCGTACGCCGACGTGCCTCCGAGGGAGAGGGCGAGGGCCGCGGTGGCGACGACGAACGCCGGGGACGGCTTGCGCGTGAACAGCTGCATGGGAGCTCCTGGTGCGAGGTGACCTGGGTCACGTAGGCGGTTGGGGGTCGGTTCGACCCGCCGCGCCGCCCGGATGGGGCATCGCCCCGATTCTCAGGAACTACTCAGTCCCGCACGCTCAGGAGAGCCAGCGGACCTGGCGCTGCTTGGCCTCGTCGTACGACGCGTGGCCGGACAGCGAGCCCGGCACGCCGGTCTCCCACCAGGCCCCCGACTCGGTCCACGCGGCCTTCGCGACCTTGCACGACACGACTGCCGGACGCCGCTGGGCGCGGGCAGCCTCACGAGCCCTCACGTAGGCCGCCCTGAAGTCCTCGGCCGACGACCCGAACGGCACGTCCTCGACGTGCGCACCCAGGGACGCGGCGTGGGCGGCGAAGTCGACCCGCACACCGGAGGCGCCGGGCCCCCGCGCGTCGGACAGCAGGTTGTTGAACCCCTCCGCACCCTGGCCGGTCTGCAGCCGGTGGATCACCGCGAAGCCCTCGTTGTCGCAGACGACCGCGACGTAGGGGTGGCCGGAGAAGGCCGCGCTGTAGAGCTCCGAGTTGAGCATCAGGTAGGAGCCGTCGCCGAAGATCGACGTCACCAGGCCGTCGGGGTGCGTGCGCTCGCGCGCCATCGATGCCCCCCAGGGGGCGACGACCTCGTAGCCCATGCAGGAGAAGCCGTACTCCAGGTCCATCGTCGCGCCGGAGGTCGCGGAGACCCCGTGCTTGACCTCGCCCGTGCGCCAGCCGCCGTGCAGCTCGCCGGGCATGCCACCCGAGGCGGTGAGCACGTAGTCGTCGGGGGTCGAGACGTCGTTGACCACGCCGGTGACGGTGGCGTAGGTGAGCACGCCCTCGGGGCCGGTGCCCGCGCGCAGGCGGTCGATCTCCTCGTCCCACAGGGCTTTCACCTCTCCGGTCCGCGCTGCCCAGGCGTCGTCGAAGCGTGCGTCGCCGAGCGCTGCCGACAGCTCGACGAGCGTCTCGCGCGCGTCGCCGGTGACCGCGAGCGCGTTGTGCTTCACCGCGTCGAAGCGCGCGGCGTTGATCGTCACCAGGCGCGCGTCGGAGGCGAAGCCGGTCCACGACGAGGTGGTGAAGTCCTGCAGACGTGTGCCGACCGCGACGACGACGTCGGCCTCGAGCGCGAGGGTGTTGGCGGACGCGCCGCCGACGATGCCGAGCGCCCCGCCGAAGAGCGGGTGGTCGTGCGGGACGAGCGTGCGGCCGGCGACGGTCTCGACGACCGGCACCTGGTGCTTCTCGGCGAAGGCGATCGCCTCCGCACCCGCGCCGGAGTAGCGGGCTCCGCCGCCGAGCACGAGCAGGGGCCGCTCCGCGGCAGTGAGTACGCCGGCCGCCTCGGCCAGCGCGCGCGTGTCGGGACGCGGCCGCGGCGTGCGGTGCAGGCGCTCGGTGAACATCGCGGCCGGGAAGTCGAACTCCTCGGCCTGCACGTCCTGCGGCAGGGCGATGGTGACCGGACCGCAGTCGGCCGGGTCGGTGAGCACGCGCGCCACCTGCGGCAGCGTGTTGACCAGCTGCTCCGGCTTGGTGATCCGGTCGAAGTAGCGCGACACCGACCGGAACGCGTCGTTGACCGACGTCGTCGGGTCGCCGAAGTGCTCGACCTGCTGGAGCACCGGGTCGGGTGCGCGGCCGACGAAGGTGTCACCGGGCAGCAGCAGCACGGGCAGGCGGTTGGCGTGCGCGAGACCCGCGGCGGTGACCATGTTGAGCGCACCTGGCCCGATCGACGAGGTCGCGGCCATCACCTGGCGCCGGTCGGTCGCGCGGGCGTAGGCGACGGCGGCGAGCGCCATGCCCTGCTCGTTCTGCCCCCTCCAGGTGGGCAGGTCATCGGCCACCTCGTGCAGGGCGGTGCCGAGGCCGAGCACGTTGCCGTGGCCGAAGATGCCGAACACCCCGGCGAAGAGCGGCACGACCGTGCCGTCGAGCAGCTCGGAGCGTTGGGCGGTCATCCACCTCACGAGGGCTTGCGCGGTGGTCAGTCGGACGGTGCTCATGAGGTCCTCCCCTGGGCCGAGGTGACGGGGCAGCGGGGGTCGGTCTCCATGCCGTCCCAGGTGTCCCGGACCCAACCGTGCGTCGGGTCGTCGCAGAACGCCAGTGCCCGCTCCTCGGCGGGACCGGCCATCACGTTGAGGTAGTACATCGGGTAGCCCGGCGCCGCGACGCACGGTCCGTGGTAGCCGTGCGGCACGAGCACCACGTCGTGGTCGCGCACCTGCGCGATCTCGTCGATCGCGAACAGCCCGGCCTTCTCGTGCTCGGGACCGGTGAACGTGTGGTGGTAGCCGAAGCCGTCGCGCGACGGCGTGACCTGGTCGCTGCCGGCGATCCGGTAGTAGTAGATCTCCTCGTTGACCACCGGGCACGGCTCGCTCGCGTCGTGCTTGTGCGGCGGGTAGGACGACCAGTTGCCCGGCGGGGTGACCAGCTCGCAGCAGATCAGCTTGTCGGCGTGGTCCCACACGCCCGGCACGCCGAAGTTGGTGACCTGACGGGTCGCGTTGCCCGCGCCGCGCACCTCGACAGGCACGCCGTCCGCAGCGCCGTACGCCGCCTCGAGCTTGCGCTCGCAGACCGACGACGGCAGCGCCACCTCGGCCCCCGCCTCGCTGCTGAGCACGACGCGGGAGTCGCGGCCGACGTAGGCGAAGTCGGTGACGCGCGTGAAGACCGAGTCGCGGCCCTCGAGCGTGAAGGTGTCCTCGCCCTCGACGTCGACGGTCAGGCCGCCGGACAGCGGGAGCACGAAGACCTCGCTCGCGCCGGTCTCGACCGTGCGCGGCTCACCGGGCAGGAGGCGCAGCACCTGGATCCCGGTCCACGCCCAGCCGGCGTCCTCCGGCGTGATCGAGACGATCGTCGGGTCGCCGTCGTCGGCCCACTCGCGGTGCAGTGTCGTCGGGGTGCTCATCCGCGCTCCCGTGCAGCGACCAGGACGGACGCGGCGGAGGCGACCGCGCGGGCCACGTCGCCGTCCGGCGGATAGAGCAGGGCACGCCCGACGACCAGGCCGCGGACGGTGGGCTGCACCAGGGCGCGGCCCCAGGAGTCGAGGTCGGCGGCCGGGTCCGGTCCGGGGACACCACCGAGCACCACGCAGGGCAGCGTCGTCGAGGCGAACACCGCCTCCGCGTCGTCGCAGGACGGCATCTTGAGCCAGGTGTAGGCGCTGCTGGTGCCGAGGCCCGAGGCGACGGTGATCGCGCGGGCCAGCGAGCGGGTGTCCTTGAGCAGGGTCAGGCTCCCGTCGTCCTCGCGGTGGTAGGGCAACGGCTCGACCATCGCCATCAGCCCGTGACCGGCGAGCTCGGTGACCGCGCGGGCGCAGGCCTCGATCGTGGTGACGGTGCCCGGGTCCTTGTCGTCGAGGCGCAGCAGCATCTTGCCGCCGTCGAGGCCGAACTCCTTGATGCTGGCCGCGTCGTAGCCGGTGAACCGGTCGTCCATGGTCCAGTCGGCGCCGTCGAGGCCGCCGCGGTTCATCGAGCCGATCACGACCTTGCCCTCGAGCGCGCCGAGCAGCAGCAGCTCCTCGACCACGTCGGGGGTGCCGAGCACGCCGTCGACCTCGGGGTCCTGCAGCGCGACGAACAGCCGCGCGAGCAGCGAGCGCCGGTCGGCCATCGCCATCGGGTCGCCCCCGGTGCCGAGCGCGCCCCGCGCGGGGTGGTCCGCGGCGACGAGGAACAGCGTCTCCTTGCGGGTGAGCAGACCGTCCGACTTGCGGCGGGCGGCGTAGGCACGGCCCACGGCGCCCGGGTCGGTGGCGCGCGTCCGGAGCAGCGACGTCCACTGCTGGTCGGTCAGGTCAGGCGCGGTCGCCGGCGGTGCGCTCGTGGTCGTGCTCATGCCATGACTCCTCAGCGGCTCGGGGTGGCGAGGAGGGCGTCGAGCTCCTCCAGCGTGGGCATCGCGTCGGCGCAGGCCAGTCGCGAGGCGACGATCGCGCCGGCCGCGTTGGCCAGCTCGGCGATGCGGGCGGGCTCCCAGCCGGCCAGCAGGCCGTGGACCAGCGAGCCACCGAAGGCGTCGCCGGCGCCGAGGCCGCACACGACCTCGACCGGGTGCGGCGGGACGACGGTGCGTCCGTCGGCCGTCGCGACGAGCACGCCCTCGCCGCCCTTCTTGACCAGGGCCAGCTCGACGCCGGTCTCGAGCAGCCGGTCGGCGGCCTGGTCGGCGTCGCGGGTGCCGACGGCGACCTCGACCTCGTCGCGGTTGCCGACGACCACGGTGACGTGCGGCAGCATCGCGGAGTACTCCTCGCGGGCCTCCTCCGGCGACGGCCAGAACATGGCTCGCCAGTCGAGGTCGAGGACCGTGTGCTTGCCGGAGCCGGCGGTCGGGCGCCCGCGGTGCTCCAGCATGCGCAGCTGGGTGGAGCGCGCGGGCTCGACCGAGACACCCGTGCCGGTGACCCAGAGGACCGGGACGTCACGCACCACGTCCCACGGCACGTCCTCGTCGACCAGCGTCAGGTCGGGCGCGACCGGGTCGCGGTAGAACAGCAGCGGCGGGTCCTCCGGCGGGTCGAGCTCGCAGAAGACCACCGGGGTCTTGAGCGCGTCGTTGGTGCCGACGTACGCCGGGTCGACGCCGAAGCCCTGCAGGGCCTCACGCACGTAGTCGCCGAACCCGTCGGGGCCCACCTTGGTGAGCACCGCCGTACGCCGGCCCAGGCGCGCGGCCGCGACCGCCACGTTGGTGGCGGTGCCGCCGAGGAACTTCTGGAAGGTCGAGACGTCCTTGAGCGGCCCCTCCTGGAGGGGATAGATGTCGACCCCCACCCGTCCCACGGTGAGCAGCTCGAGCGACTGGCCGGACACGGGCGTCACTTGGCCGTCGGGAAGTGGAAGCTGGCGCCGGACTCGTGGTCGACGTGCGGCCAGCGGGCGGTGACCACCTTGGCGCGCGTGTAGAAGCTGACGCCCTCGGGCCCGTGCACGTGCTTGTCGCCGAAGAGCGAGGCCTTCCAGCCGCCGAAGGAGTAGAACGCCATCGGCACGGGGACCGGCACGTTGATGCCGATCATGCCGACGTGCACGCCGCGCTGGAAGCGACGGGCGGCCTCGCCGCTGTTGGTGAAGATCGCGGTGCCGTTGCCGTAGGGGTTGGCGTTGATCAGGGCGATCGCCTCGTCGACGGTGTCGGCGCGGACGACCGACAGCACGGGGCCGAAGATCTCCTCGTTGTAGACGTCCATGTCAGTGCTCACCCGGTCGATGACCGTGGGGCCGACGAAGAAGCCGTCCTCGAAGCCGTCGACGGAGTAGCCGCGGCCGTCGACCGCGATGGTCGCGCCCTGCTCCTCACCGGTGCCGATCAGGCCGAGGATGCGCTCCTGCGCCTGCTTGGTGACGACCGGGCCCATCTCGCTGCCCTCGCTGCGACCGGCGCCGACCTTGACCGCGCGGGCGCGCTCGGAGACGGCCTCGACGATCGCGTCGGCGGCGGAGCCGACCGCGACGGCGGCGGAGATCGCCATGCAGCGCTCGCCGGCGGAGCCGAAGGCCGCGGCGGCCAGGTGGTCCGCGGCGAAGTCGATGTCCGCGTCGGGGAGGATGATCGCGTGGTTCTTGGCGCCGCCGAGGGCCTGCACGCGCTTGCCGTTGGCGCTGCCGCGCTCGTGGATGTACTTCGCGATCGGCGTCGAGCCGACGAAGGAGATCGCCGCGACGTCCGGGTGGTCGAGCAGCGTGTCGACCGCGAGCTTGTCACCGTGCACGACGTTGAAGACGCCGTCAGGGAGACCGGCCTCCTGCCACAGCTCGGCGATGCGGATCGACGCCGAGGGGTCGCGCTCGCTCGGCTTGAGGACGAACGTGTTGCCGCAGGCGATGGCCACCGGGAACATCCACATCGGCACCATGGCCGGGAAGTTGAACGGCGTGATGCCGGCGACGACGCCCAGCGGCTCGCGGAACGAGAACGTGTCCACGTCGCTGGAGACGTTGTCGGAGTAGTCGCCCTTGAGCAGGCTCGGGATGCCGCAGGCGAACTCGACGACCTCGAGGCCGCGCTGCACCTCGCCGAGCGCGTCGGAGAGCACCTTGCCGTGCTCGTCGGTGATCAGCTCGGCCAGCTCGCCGGCGTGCTTGTTGACCAGCTCGCGGAAGGCGAAGAGCACCTTGGTGCGCTTGCTGATCGAGGTCTGCGACCACTCGTCGAACGCGTCCTTGGCAGCAGCGACGGCGGCCTCCACGTCGACCGCGTCGGCGAGCAGCACCTCCTTGGTCTGCTGCCCGGTCGCCGGGTCGAAGACCGGGGCGGTGCGGTCGGAGCGACCGGTGGTCGGCTTGCCTGCGATCCAGTGCTGCACGAGGGCCACGGCGGGCTCCCTTCACGTCGGTGTCGTTCGCGATCGATGCTATGTCCTAACAAACCTACAATCAACCCTGGTCTTCACCCGCCACAGGACCCAAAGTCCTGTGTCCGGATGACACATAGTCCTGACATAATCGGAGCCATGCCTGCCACCCCCGGCACGATCTCCGTGCCGCCGTTCACGATCGACCGGGGCAGCCCCGTGCCGCTCTACTTCCAGGTCGCGCAGCACCTCGAGGCCGCGATCATCTCCGGCGAGATCCCGCCGGGAACCCTGTTCCACAACGAGATCCAGCTCGCCGACGAGCTGGGCCTGTCGCGTCCGACGATGCGCCGCGCGATGCAGCACCTCGTCGACCAGGGCCTCATCGTCCGGCGCCGCGGCATCGGCACCCGCGTCGTCCAGCCCAAGGTGCGGCGCCAGCTCGAGCTCACCTCGCTCTACGAGGACCTGCGCCTCTCGGGGCAGAAGCCGACGACCGAGCTGCTGTCCTTCGACACCGTCGAGGCCGACGAGGACGTCGCCGAGCGGCTGTCGGTCAAGCCCGGCGCCACCGTCGCGAGGCTCGATCGGCTGCGCTCGGCCAACGAGCGCCCGATCGCCCGGATGACGAACTACCTGCCCGAGCGGTTCGTGGACCTCGACCCCGACGCCCTCGCGGAGCAGGGGCTCTACCAGCTGCTGCGGGCCCGCGGCGTCGTCCTGCACAGCGCCACCCAGGCCATCGGCGCGCGCACGGCGACCGCGGCCGAGGCACGTCAGCTCGGCGAGCCGCGCGGCGCCGCCCTGCTCACGATGCAGCGCACGGCGTACGACGACCACGGTGCGACGGTGGAGTACGGCACCCATATCTACGCAGCCTCCCGCTACAGCTTCGAGATCGACCTGCTCACGTCCTAGGGACCGGCACCTGCACCCAGCCCGCCCCGGCGGCCGAGCGCACCATCGCGTCCAGCGCCTGCGCGGAGGCCACGGCGTCGATCAGCTGCGGCCCCTCCGGCTTGCCCGACAGGACCGAGCGCACGAAGCCCGCCAGCTCGATCACCTTGGTGTCGTCGTAGCCCATCGCCGTGGCCGACCCCGGCTGGAAGCGGCCGAGGTCGCCGGCCTCCTTGCCCACCAGGACCCGCTGCGTCGGCTGGTCGGCGAACCGGTCGCCGGTGGAGAGCCGCAGCTCCCCAGGGGTCCGGAAGTCCCAGGCGACCAGTCCCTGCGTGCCGTGCACCTCGACCGCGTAGTGGTTCTGCTCGCCCACCGCGACCCGACTGCACTCCAGCGACACCAGCATGCCGGACCGGGTGCGGGCCAAAGCGCTGACGAAGTCCTCGTTCTCCACCCGACCGGTCGGACCGCCCTCGGAGCCGAGCGCGTGGCCGTAGGAGGCGGCAGCGGGATCCGGCACCGGCCGCTCGTCGATGAAGGTCGCGGTCTCGGCCACGACCCGCTCGAGGTCGCCGAGGACGAAGCGGGTCAGGTCGACCGCGTGCGAGGCGAGGTCACCGAGCACTCCGTGACCGCCCTCCGCGAGCGTGTAGCGCCAGGTGAGCAGGCCCAGGGGATGGGCGGCGTAGTCGCTGAGCATCACCACGCGGGCATGGCTCGGGAAGCCGATGGCACCCGAGGCCACGAGGTCGCGCAGCCTCGCCATCGCCGGGACGGCCCGGTAGTTGAAGCCCACCGTGCCCTGCACCCCGGCGGTCGCGACCGCGTCGGCGACCGCGACGGCGTCCTCGGGCGAGAGGCCCACCGGCTTCTCGATCCACAGGTGCTTGCCGGCCTCGGCGACCGCCACGCCGATCTCCCGGTGCAGCGCGTTGGGGGCCGTCACGGACACCACGTCGACGCGAGGGTCGGCGACCAGGTCGCGCCAGTCGTCGTACGCCGTCTCGAAGCCGTGCTTGCGCTGCGCGGTGGCGAGGGCCGCCGGCACGCTGTCGGCGACCGCGACGAAGCGCGCCCTGACCGGCAGGTCGGGGTAGTGGTGCCGCAGGCGTCCCCACGCGCGGGCGTGGACGTCGCCGAGCCAGCCCGCCCCGACGACGCCGACACCGATCTCGCGATCACCCTCGGACATGGTTCTCCTGGTAGAGCGCAGGGCGCTCCTCCTGCGGGACCTCGACCCGGCCGGCGCCCTCGAGCGAGTCGACGGCGGAGAACGCCACGAGGTTGGCGAGGTAGCCGTCCCAGGCGGACGGCCCGGCCGGGACGCCGCTGCGGACGGACTCGACCCAGGCGTGCAGCTCGACGCGATAGGCGTCGGCGAAGCGGGCCACGAAGTCGTCGCCCACGGCGACGCCGTCCACGCGGTCGCGCCGCAGCGAGACGCCGTACGGCGCGGTCAGCGAGACCGTGCCCTGCGTGCCGACGACCTCGGCCCTGACGTCGTAGCCGTAGCGCGCGTTGACCGAGACCTCGACGGTCACGACCCGGCCACCCTCGGTCTCCAGCACGGCGACCTGCACGTCCTGCAGCGCGCCCTCGGGGACGCGCGGGGCGTGCACGGTGACCGCGCGGACGGGGTCGTCGAGCATCCAGGGCACGGAGTCGAACTCGTGGATCATCGAGTTGACCAGCACCCCTGCCGACGTGGCCGACGGGTGGGCCGCCACGTTGCGGTGCTGGCAGTGCGCTGCCCGCACCTCGCCGACCGCGCCCGAGAGCACGGCCTCCCGCAGCTGGAGGAACGCGCTGTCGAAGCGCCTCATGAAGCCGAGCTGCAGGAGCCGGCGTCCACCGGCGACCTCCGCCTCGACCACGCGGCGCGATCCCGCGAGGCTGGTGGCCAGGGGCTTCTCCAGCAGCGTCGGCCGGCCTGCGGCGAGGCACGACAGCGCGAGCTCCTCGTGGAGGGGGTCGGGCGCCGCGACGAGGACCGCGTCGACCTCGCCGTGCTCGATCAGCTCCTGGGCCGACCCGAGCGCGAGGGCGCCGACGCCGCCGGCGACCTGCTTGGCGCGCTCGACGTCGGCGTCGAAGACCGCGGTCACCTCGGCGCCGGGGACCCACTGCGCCAGCGTCTGCACGTGGGCGGTGCCCATCGCCCCCGTGCCGATGACCCCGACGCGGACGGTGTCACCCATGGTCACTCACTGCTCCCCGACCGGGCGTTGGGCACCTCGGTGTGGAGCGTCTCGACGACCTCCTCCTGGAGCGAGCGGGTGATCTCGGAGTCGGGCATCTCGCGGGCGAGCTCGTGGCCGAGGGCCTCGAGCTCCGCGCCGCCGGCCATCATCTGGACGAGCTCGTCCAGCGGCAGCTCGGCCTTGGGGAAGTTGCCGATGCTCCGGCCGCGCCGCAGCAGCATGAACCGGTCGCCCACCGGATAGGCGTGGTGCGGGTTGTGGGTGATGAAGATGACGCCGAGGCCGCGGTCGCGCGCCTTCGCGATGTACTTCAGCACGACACCGGACTGACGCACGCCGAGGGCCGCGGTGGGCTCGTCGAGGATGAGGACCCGGGCGCCGAAGTAGACCGCGCGCGCGATCGCGACGCACTGGCGCTCGCCGCCGGACAGCGTCCCGATCGGCTGGTCGACGTCACGCAGGTCGATGCCCATCGCCGCGAGCTCCTGCTTGGTGATCCGCTTCATCTCCTCGACGTCGAGGCGCCGCAGCGGGCCGAAGCCCTTGGTCACCTCGGACCCGAGGAAGAAGTTGCGCCAGACCGGCATCAGCGGGACGACCGCGAGGTCCTGGTAGACGGTCGCGATGCCCAGGGCGAGGGCGTCGCGCGGCGAGGCGAACTTGCGGCTCTCCCCGTCGACGATGAGCTCCCCCTCGGAGTGGGCGTGGGCGCCCGCGAGGATCTTGATGAAGGTCGACTTGCCGGCGCCGTTGTCGCCGAGGACGCACGTCACCTCGCCGGCGTTGACGGTCGTGGTGACGTCCCGCAGCGCGATGACGGAGCCGTAGCGCTTGCCGATGTCGCGCACCTCGATGAGGGTCTGGCCCTTGTCGGGGGTCGCGACCACGCGGCCGGCGACCTCCACCGGCTCGTTGGCGGCCTTGTCAGTGGTGCCGCCGGTGGTGCCGCCGGTGGTGTTGTCGGTGGTGCTCATCGGATCGACTCCGCTCGTGCCTTGACCCAGTTGTTGACGAGGACCGCGCCGAGGAGCATCACGCCGAGGAAGGCGTAGAGCCAGTCGCTGTCCCATCCGCTGTAGACGATGCCCTGCCCGACCATGCCGTAGATGAGGGCGCCGAGGGCGGCACCGATCGCGGAGCCGTAGCCGCCGGTGAGCAGGCAGCCGCCGACGACGGCGCAGATGATGTAGACGAACTCCTGGCCGACACCGGTGGTCGACTGGGCGGTCGTGGTCTTGAACAGGCTCAGCATCCCGACCAGCCAGCCGGCGAAGGCGGTGGTCATGAAGAGGCCGACCTTGGTCTTGAAGACGGGCACGCCGACCTGGCGCGAGCTGGTCTGAGCCCCGCCGACGGCGAAGATCCAGTTGCCGGCGCGGGTGCGCTGCAGGACCCACGTGGCCACGATGACCACGACGATGGCCCAGAAGGTGGCCGAGTAGAGCGTGAGGTACGGCGACTGGTCCGAGGAGACCCACGGCAGCCAGCCGAGGTCGATCCGCATCTTGGCGCCGAAGATCTGGGCACCGGCGTCGTAGCCGTCCGCCGCCTGGAAGTTGACCACCGACACCTGGTTGATGATCAGCTTGGTGACGGCGAGGTCGACACCGCGCAGCACGAAGAACGTGCCGAGCGTGACGATGAAGCTCGGCAGACCGGTCTTCATGACCAGGAAGCCGTTGACGAAGCCGAGGGCCAGCGCGAGGACCAGCGCGGTCACGATCGACAGCCAGACGTTGAGGCCCCAGTGGGTCATCATGATGCCGGTGACCAGGCCGGTGAAGCCGGTCATCGCGCCGGCGGAGAGGTCGAACTCGCCGCCGATCATGAGCAGGGCCACCGCGACCGCCATGATCGCGAAGGACGACGAGGTGAAGATCCACGTGCTGGCGCCGGCGGGGAGGGCGAACGCCGAGGTCGAGAAGGCGAAGTAGCAGAAGATGATGATCGCCGCGACGGCTGCGCCCACGGCGGGCCTCCGCAGGATCCCGGCGAGCCGGTGGTGGCTCCCGAGTCTTTCGTCGGCGTCCGGCGCCGGACGTTCAGGTGCGACCGTCGATGTCATGGGTGGCCCTCCTCGGGCGGTTCAGCGTGGTGTCTGGTGCTGCGGGGCCGGGGACCGCGGCCCGGACGGGCTGCGGTCCCCGGTCGTGGATCAGCGCGTGCCGTTCTCGGCGAACTTGAGGACGTCGCCCGCGTTGTCCTTGGTGATGAACGCCGGGCCGGAGTAGACCGGCTGGCCGCCGCCGATGTCGTTGCCGTTGAGCGCCTTGAGGTAGATGCCCGTGACACCGAGGTAGCCCTGCACGTAGGGCTGCTGGTCGACGGCGAAGAGGATCTTGCCGGACTGGACGTTGCCCACCACGTCGGCGTTGACGTCGAAGGTGCCGACGGTGATGTCCTTGCCGACCGCCTCGACGGCCTTGACGGCCTGGCCGGACATGTCGCCACCGAGGGTGAGGATGCCGTCGATCGAGCCGTCCGCCTGGAGCTTGGACTCGATGGTCGCCTCGGAGCCGGCGAGGTCGGTGTTGTCGGTCTGCAGGTTGGTCAGGGTGCCGGAGAACTTCGACTTCGCACCCGCGCAGCGCTGCTCGAGACCGGTGTTGCCCGCCTCCTGGATGACACAGAGGACGTTCTTCAGACCGGCGGAGTTGAGCTGCTCACCGGCGGCCTCGCCCGCGAGGGTCTCGCTCTGGCCGACGTGGGTGATCGCGCCGAAGTCCTTCCACTGGTCGATGCCGGAGTTGATCGTGATGACCGGGACACCGGCCTCGATCGCGGCCTGGATGCTGCCCTTCAGACCGTCCGGGTTGGCCATCGAGACGACGATGCCGTTGGTGCCCGCAGCGACCGCGTTGTCGATGAGGGTGGCCTGCTTGCCGACGTCGGGGTCGCTCTGGTACTTCAGGTCGACGCCCTCGTCCTTGCCCGCCTGGGTCGCTCCGGCCTTCACGACGTCCCAGAACGAGTCGCCCGGGGCACCGTGCGTGATCACGTCGATGCGGATGTCCTTCGACGAGCTCGCGCCCGAGGTGTTCTCGCTGCTCTTGCTGTCGTCGGACTTGCCGTCGTCGTTCGCGGTGGTGCAGCCGGTGAGCACGAGGGCCCCGGCGGCCAGTCCGCAGGCGAGTGCCCGTCGGATGTTCATGCGTTTCCTCCTTGGTCGGCCGCGCTGGGCGCGGGCTGCCGGCTGCTGTGCCGGGAATCGTGGGCCGCTCTCGCGGCGGTCGGGTGGGTGCGGACCTCAGCTCGTCGCAACGGCCTCAGCCTCGCTGACGGTGCCGAGCAGGTAGTCGAGGCTCGCGCGGACGTCGGACCTCGGGCCCTCCCCCGCGGGCGCCTCGTCGAGCATCAGGTCCTGCTCGAGGACGTACCAGCCCTGGTAGCCGTGCTCCTCGAGCGTGCGGACCATGGCGGCGATGTCGACGTCGCCCTGCCCGAGCGGCTCGAACATGCCGGCCTTGACGGCCTGACCGAAGGTGAGGCCGCCGTCGATGACCTGCTGCGCCACGGCCCGGTCGACGTCCTTGAGGTGGACGTGCACCACGCGCTCCGGGTGGGCGGCGGTGATCGCCACGGGGTCGGCTCCCCCGACGAGCAGGTGACCGGTGTCGATGCACAGGCCCACCTGCGAGCCGGCGATGACGCGCTCGGTCTCGGCACCGGTCTCGACCATCGTCCCGACGTGGGGGTGCAGGCACGCGACCACGCCACGCTCGGACGCGTGGTCGCTGATCCGGTCGAGGTTGGCGAGCAGGGTCGACCAGCCGTCCTCGTCGAGGGACGGGCGCTCGTCGTAGCCCTCGGTGCCGGTGGCCGCCGCGAGCACGACGACACCTGCGCCGGTGGCCAGGCACGTGTCGATGAAGCGGTCGACCTCGGGCATCGGGTCGTGGTCGGCGCGGTGCAGCACCACCGGGAGGAACCCGCCGACGGCCTGCAGGTGGAAGGCCTCGAGGAGGGCGGCGGTCGCCGACGGCTCGTCCCCGAGGAAGCCGACCGGTCCGAACTCGGTGGCGCCCAGCCCGAGGTCACGCATGTCCCCGAGCACGCGCTCCGGCGGCAGCTGGTGCCCCCAGTCCGGGACCTCGCACACGCCCCAGGAGATGGGGGCACCGGCGACGCGACGGGCGAGCGGGACGACAGGAGCCGAGGCGGAGGACGTCATGCGTGGGATTCTCGTCACAGTCGCGCACATACGTCAACCATATGTTCTGACATTCTGACGAACCCCGTCGCCAGGGGACCTAGGTCACGGGACGGATCGGGCCCAAGGGGAACCGATGCGCCCCGGTCAGCCCTTCACCGGGCCTGCCGTGCTCCGCGCCACGAGCGAGGGCGGCACGACGTCCTCGTGCCCGGGCGCACCGGGCTCGGCGATGCGGTCGATCGCGCGAGCGAGGGCTGCGCGCGCCAGGCGCGAGGCGTCCTGACGGACGGTGGTGAGCGACACGGAGGCGAGTGAGGCGACCCGGCTGTCGTCGTAGCCCACCACCGACACGTCGTCGGGCACCTGGACCCCCGACGCCCGGAGCAGGCCGAGAAGGCCGACGGCACAGTGGTCGTTGAACGCCGCCACTGCCGTCGGGCGCTGACGCCGAGGGAGGGAGAGCAGCTCCCCGGCCGCGCGCTCGCCGGCGACCTCGTCGATGCCTCCGCCGATGGTCCGGGCCCGACCTGCCAGTCCTGCCGCCTCCATCGCCTGGCGACAGCCCCGCCGGCGTTCGGCCGCTCCGGGGGCGCGTCCGCCGTCGACGTGGACGATGCGCCGGTGGCCGAGGCCGATCAGGTGGTCGACCGCGAGCCGGGCGCCGGCCACGTCGTCGCTCCTGACCAGGTCGTACTGCGCCCCCTCACGTGAGCGCGGGACGTGGCGGGCCGCGACGACCAGCGGGACACGCGCCGCCAGCTCCTCCAGCCGCGCGCGACCGAGCGTGGGACCGAGCAGGACCAGGGCCTCGCAGCGCTGCTCGAGGAGACCGCGCACCGCCTCGTCCTCCGACCGGGTCGGCGCGCTCGCGCCGAGGGCGAGGTCCCAGCCCCGCTCGTGCGCCTCGGCGTACAACGCCTCGACGAGCTCGCCGTGGAACTCGTGCTGCAGCCCGAAGGCGACGCCGACCGTGTGGCTGCGTCCACGTCCCAGGAGGCGCGCACGGTGGTCGAGCCGGTAGTCCAGCTCCTCGGCCGCCCGGAGGACCCGGGCGCGACTCTCCTCGCTCGCGCCCGGCGCTCCGCGGAACACGATCGACACGAGGGCCTTGGAGACGCCGGCGCGTGCGGCCACGTCGGCCATCGTCGGCGAACCACCCATGCGTCCTCCCGCGGGGTCAGGTCGGGTCGATCGAGTCTAGATCGATCCAGCCCTGGGCCTTGACCAACGTCGTCGACGTGCCGCAGCCTAGATCGATCTAGTCATCGCTCGCCGACAGGACCGCCATGACCCTGCTCTCCCCCGCCGCTGCTGATCCGGTCCGCGTCGGCCTCGTCGGCGCCGGCCGGATCGGGACCTCGCACGCCACCCTCCTGCGCACCCAGGTGCCCGGTGCCCGGCTCGTCGCCGTGGCCGACGCGTTCCCCGACGCCGCCCACCGTCTCGCCGACCGGCTCGAGGTCGGCCACGCGGACTCCCCCGAGGCGCTCTTCGCCGACGACACGGTCGAGGCCGTCGTCATCGCGGCCAGCTCGACCGCGCACGCCGACCTGGTCTCGGCCGCTGCCGGGGCGGGCAAGGCCGTCTTCTGCGAGAAGCCGGCGGGGATGAGCCTGGCCGAGGTCGACCGTGGCATCGAGGCGGCGCGGGCGGCAGGGGTGCCGTTCCAGGTGGGCTTCAACCGCCGCTTCGCCCCGGAGTTCGCCGAGGCCCACCGCCTGGTGGTCGAGGGCGCGCTGGGCACGCCGCAGCTGCTGCGCTCCGTGACGCGCGATCCCGGCCTGGCGGACCCCGGCGCCGTTCCCCCGGGCACGATCTTCACGCAGACGCTGATCCACGACTTCGACACCCTGCTCTGGCTCAACCCCGGCGCGGAGGTGGTCGGCGTCCACGCCACCGCCGACGCCCTGGTCGCGCCGGACTTCAAGGAGGCGGGCCTGCTCGACACGGCCGTCGTGGTCCTCACCTTCGACAACGGCGCGATCGCGGTGGCGGAGGCCAGCTTCTCCGCGGCGTACGGGTACGACGTGCGTGGCGAGGTGTTCGGCTCCCGCGGCATGGCCACCATGGGCGAGGGAGCGACGTCGAGCCTCCGGCACCACGACGCGACCGGCCGGCACGCGAGCACGGCCCGTGGTGACGTCGAGCTCCTCGGGCGCTCCTACGTCGGCGAGCTCTCCGCCTTCGTCGAGGCCGTGCGGGCGGGCACGCCTGTCGTCGTCGGCGGCCAGGACGCCCGCCGCGCCCTCCGCGTGGCGCTCGCAGCGATCGAGTCGCAGGCGACGGGCACGACCGTCCGTCTCGGCAAGGAGGACTGACTCGTGGCGTTCACCCTCGCCGTCTGCGCGGAGATGGTCTTCACCGACCTGCCCCTCCTCGATCGCGTCAGGCTCATCCACGAGCAGGGGTTCGCGGTCGAGATCTGGGACTGGACGCAGAAGGACCTCCCCGCGCTCGCCGGCACCGGGGCGCGGTTCACCTCGATGACCGGCTACGTCGAGGGCGACCTGGTCGATCCCGACGGCGCGGACGCGCTCCTGCGCACAGCGGAGCAGTCGGTCGTCGCCTCACGGGAGCTCGGCACGCCCAACCTCAACCTGCACGGGACCGGACTCGACGGACGTGGCCTCCCGATCAAGCCGATCGCGGTCGTCACCGGGGACATGTGGCTTGCCGCCGAGCGCACGCTGTCCCGCATCGCCGACCTGGGCGAGCGCGAGGGAGTGGTGTTCTGCCTGGAGAACCTCAACCTGCCCGTCGACCACCCGGGCACGCCGTTCGCCCTCGCCGCGGACACGCACGCCCTGGTCGCAGCCGTCGACAGCCCCCACCTCCGGATGAACCTCGACCTCTACCACGCCCAGATCGGGGAGGGGAACCTCATCGAGCGCGTGCGCGCGAGCGCGGCGTACCTCGGCGAGGTGCAGGTCGCCGACGTGCCGGGGCGCTGCGAGCCCGGCACCGGGGAGATCAACTACCCGGCGGTCGCACGGGCGCTGCGCGACGTCGGCTACCGCGGTGTCGTCGGCCTGGAGGGCTGGGCCTCCGGCGACAGCCACCTGGCGCTCGAGCGGTTCCGCGAGGCGTTCACCGTCGCGGGCTGACGCATCGGGTCAGTCGTCGTTGATGATCCCTCCAGTGCCGCTCGGGTCGACCACCGTCGCGTTGACCGGGCGGTCGAGCAGCAGGAAGAGCGTCTCGTTGCGCTCGCGGGCCTTGTCGCCCTTCACGGCGACCGACACCGTCGTGGTGGTCTCCCCGGGGTCGAACGTCACCGTGACCGACTTCCTGGCGTAGTCGCTGGGAGCACGGGCCGAGCCGTTCGCGGTCTGGGCGCGCACCGTCACCGTCTTGCCGCTCGGGTTGTCGAGGCTGAGGGTGAAGACCAGGTTCCTGGTCCCCGAGTTCCCCTCGGTGACCGCGGCATCGCCCACGGAGACCCTGACCGCCGCGTCGTCGTCCACGATCGTCCCGAGTCCGGTGCCGTCGACGATGGGGCCCAGGCTGGGGTTGCCCAGGACGACCGAGTAGGACTCGTCGGGCTCGTCCAGGGCGTCCTGGACAACGTCCACGGTGAACTCCTCACTGGTCGCCCCGCTCGGGAAGCTCAGCGTGGCCGGGGTCGCGGTGTAGTCCGCCGGCGCCGACGCGCTGCCGGGGACGACGGACACGTCGACGGTGGCCGCGGCCCCACCGCTGCGGACGACGGTGAAGGTCGCGGTGCCGGCGGACTCGTCGACGCTGACGTCGCCCACGGAGAAGCCGCCGTTGGACACGATCGAGCGCGTCGCCGTGCAGGTGTTGCCGTCGTCGTCGGTGACGGTCAGGGACGCGGTCCACGTGCCGCCCGCGTAGTCGTGGTTGGTGGTCGCGCCGGTCCCGCCGGCACCGTCCCCGAAGTCCCAGTCGTAGGCCGTCAGCGAACCGTCGTCGGTGGACGCCGACCCGTCGAACGCGACGTGGAGCGGCGCGTCCCCGCCGAGGGGCGTGGCGGTGAAGTCCGCGACCGGACCACCGCCGCCAGCGGTGACGGCGAGCTGCGTGCCGTTGCCCGGGAGCACCCCGACACCGTCGACGTAGTAGTTCTGGCCGGAGGTGCCGGTGTTGTTCTCGGCGCCTACTGTCAGGAAGCCGCCGTCACCGTTCCCGTTCTGGGCCCCGTAGACGAAGCTCACGTCCTCGCCCGGGGTCTGGTCGCCGCTGATCCCGATCCAGACCTGGAACTGATGGGTCCGGCCGGAGGTGCTGAACTCGGGGACGCCGTCCCAGTCGACGACGATCCAGGTGCTCGTCCCGTCGGTGATCGCGCCGGCCCGGATGGCCCCACCCACCGCGGGGTTGAGGTCGGTCCAGTACGGCGCGAGCACGGCGTTGGGAGCCGCCGCGTCGGGGAGGGACTGGTTGATGAAGGTGGTGCTCGAGCCGCCACCCACCTGCACGTAGCCGTTCGCGCTGATCCCGATGCGGGTGTTGGACGTCCCGCCGTAGCGGAACTCAGGCACGTTGACGTTGGTGAGCGTCTCGTCTCCCTGTCCTGAGAGCGGCGCGATGCCGAAGGCGCTCAGCGGCAGGTAGCCGCCGGCTGGGCTCGCCCCCGTAGCGACGGCGACGTCGACGCAGGACGCCGGGGCCGGGGCCGGGCCGCCCGTGCGCGCGAGCGGGGAGATCTGCCCTGCGACGGCGGCCGACTTCGTCGTCGCCCTGGTCGAGACCACGCGCGGCGCAGAGGCGTGGTCGGCCCTCCTCAGGCCGGGTCCGTCCTCGGCGACCGCGCCCGTGGTCATCGCCGGGACGAGGACCAGCGCCGCACCGGCGAGAAGGACCGTCATGCTGGTGGAACGGCGTGCAGGCATCTCATGCCCCCTGGGATGTCGCAGATGGCCCCCCGGACAGTCGCACGCTAGTCCCGTTGGTGGTCCACCAGAATCCCCCACCTGGGCCAGGCGAAAAGCCACATCCAGGACGAGTCGGGACTCGGGCGCCGTTCAGTCCGACGCGCCTGGCACGGTCTGGTCCCAGTCGATGACGGACCCGGTGACGACCCCGCTGCGGTCGGAGAGCAGGAAGACGACGAGGTCGGCGATCTCGTCGACCTGGCCGAGCTTGCCCA
>CAZKZQ010000002.1:0-50424 GCA_964557235.1 uncultured Nocardioidaceae bacterium | reverse complement strand
TGCACGGGCAGGGCGCCCGCAGTCACGAGCAGCTCGCCGACGGCGCGTCCTGAGGTCGGCTCAGCCGCCCTGCTCCTCGCGCATCGCGTCGGCGGCCTCGTCGATGATGCGGCGCATCGCGGCCTCGGCGCCGACCGCGTCACCCCGGCGTACGGCGCTGCCGACCTCGTCGTGCAGCGCGATCGCGACGGGGTTGGGGCGGGCGGGCATGAGGTCGTGGTGGGTGCGCCCGGCCAGCACCTCGCCGACCATGCCCGCGAGGGACGCGATCATCTCGTTGCCGCTGGCCTGGAGCAGCGTGCGGTGGAAGACCTGGTCGGCCAGCAGGTAGGCCTCGAGGTCGCCGGCACGGCCGTGGACCTCCATGTCGGCGACCGCGGCGGCGAGGGTGCGCCCCTGCTCGGGGGTCGCGCGCTGCGCGGCCAGGGCGGCGGCGACCGGCTCGAAGCCGCGCCGCAGCTCCGAGAGCGACAGCAGCTGGGCCGTGCGGTCCTCGCCCTCGAGGCGCCAGCGGATCACGCGAGGGTCGAAGACGTTCCAGGCCGATCGCGGCTGGACGGTGACCCCGACCCGTCGCCGTGAGGTGACCAGCCCCATCGACTGGAGCACGCGCACCGCCTCGCGGGCGACGGGCATCGAGACGGAGTAGGTGCGGGCGATGCCGTCGAGGGTGAGGACCGTGCCGGGCGCCAGCTCGCCGGAGGTGATCCGCGCGCCGAGCGCGTCGAGGACGTCTCCGTGCAGGGCGCCGTGCGGCCGTCGATCCACAGCAAAGATCTTAGTTAATCGCCAGTAGGTCTTGCAATGATCATATCTTTTGACGCACCCTGTGCTGGTCGTCACATCCGCCCAGCCCGGGAGCACCCATGACTGCCACAGCAGAGTCACCGCCCCTCGTCGTCGTGATGGGGGTGTCCGGCTCCGGCAAGTCCACGGTCGGCGCCGCGCTCGCGCAGCGCCTGCGCGTGCCGTTCGCCGACGCGGACGACTTCCACCCCCCGGCCAACATCGCCAAGATGACCGCCGGCGAGGCGCTCACCGACGAGGACCGCGGGCCCTGGCTCGACGCCCTCGGCCAGTGGCTGGCCGACCACCGCGAGGAGGGCGGCGTCATCAGCTGCTCGGCGCTCAAGCGGTCCTATCGCGACCGGCTCCGTGCGCAGGCGCCCGACCTCGAGCTGCTCCACCTGCACGGGGACCGCGAGGTCATCGCCCGCCGGCAGGCGAGCCGGCCCGGGCACTTCATGCCGGCCTCCCTGCTCACCTCCCAGTTCCAGACGCTCGAGCCGCTCGCGGACGACGAGCAGGGCGTCGTGATCGACGTCGACCAGAGCATCGACGCGATCGTCGACCAGTACGCCACCCACACCGAGGAGAACGCATGATCAGCCAGCTCGTCCGGACCGCCGACCCCGCGCCGCTGGTGGATCCCGTGGCCTCCGGTGGTCTGCTCGTGACCGCGGCGCTCGTGGCCATCGGCCTCATCGTCGCGCTCATCACGGTCGGCAAGCTGCACCCGTTCCTGGCGCTGATCTTCGGTGGCCTGACCGTCGGCATCGTGGCCGGTCAGAACGTCAACGACGTGATCACCAGCTTCTCCACGGGCTTCGGTACGACGGCCGCGGGCGTCGGCGCCCTCATCGCGCTGGGCGCGATGTTCGCCAAGCTGCTGGCCGACTCCGGCGGCGCCGACCAGATCGTCGACACGATCGTGGGCCGGTCGTCGCGGCGCGCCCTGCCGTGGGCGATGGCGGGCGTCGGTGCGCTCATCGGCCTGCCGATGTTCTTCGAGATCGGCCTCGTGCTGCTCATGCCGGTGATCTACCTCGTCGCGCGCCGCGCCCAGCTGTCCGTCATCGCGATCGGCATCCCGACGCTGGCCGGTCTCTCCGCGATGCACGGGCTCGTCCCGCCGCACCCCGGCCCGCTCGTCGCGATCTCGTCGCTGGGCGCCGACCTCGGCACCACGCTGATGCTCGGCGTCCTCGTGGCCGTGCCGACCGTCATCGTGTCCGGTCCGCTGTTCGGTCGCCTGGCCGGCCGCTGGGTCGACGTGCCCGCCCCCGAGCTGTTCGAGGCCCGCGAGGACCGTGCCGAGGGGACCCGTCCGGCGTTCGTGAGCACCGTCGCGACCGTGCTCCTGCCCGTCGTGCTGATGATGGCCAAGGCGATCGTCGACATCGTCGTGGACGACCCGGAGGACGGCGTCCAGAAGGTCTTCGACGTGATCGGCAACCCGTTCGTCGCCCTGCTCACCGCGGTGGTCGTCGCGATGTTCACCCTCGGCCGCGCCTCGGGCATGGACCGCGCCGCCGTCACGTCGTCGGTGGAGAGCTCGCTGCCCGCGATCGCCGGCATCCTGCTCATCGTGGCCGCCGGTGGTGGCTTCAAGCAGGTGCTGGTCGACACCGGCATCGGCACGCTCCTGGCCGACTGGGCCAAGGACGCCAACGTGTCCGTGCTGCTGCTGGCCTGGGTGCTCGCGGTGCTGATCCGCCTCGCGACCGGCTCGGCCACCGTCGCGACGATCACCGCGTCCGCGCTCATGCTCGGTCTGGTCGAGGGCCTGTCGACCGGCGAGACCTCGCTGGTCGTGCTCGCCATCGGTGCCGGCTCGGTGTTCTTCAGCCACGTCAACGACGCCGGCTTCTGGCTGGTCAAGGAGTACTTCGGTCTCTCCGTCGGCCAGACGATCAAGTCGTGGTCACTGATGGAGACCGTGCTGTCGGTCAGCGGGCTGGTCTTCGTGCTCCTGCTGGGGATCGTGATCTGACGGACCCACGCCCCGGGCCGGTCTCGCGGCCCGGGGCGTGCCTGGCTCAGGCGGTCACCAGGGTGTTCTGGCTGCTCGCGACGACCCAGTCGCCGTCGGCGAGGCGGGTCATCACGCTGGTGCAGGTCGCCCGGTGCCGGCCGGCCAGGGGTCCCTGCGGGACGTCGAGGGTGTGGGCCGACACCGCCAGGACGACGCCCTCGGCGAGCGACTCGGCCGTGACGACCTCCATCCGGTTGGTGCTGTCGCGATAGATCGAGTCGAAGATCCCCTGGTGTCCTCCGGCGATCGCGCCCCGGCCGACGATGTGCTCGCCGCGGACGGTCACGAAGGTCGCGTCGGCGGCGTACGCACGGCCGAACGCCTGCCCGTCGCCGGCGTTCCAGGCGGTCTCCAGCTCGCCGAGGAGCGTCGAGGCGACAGTGGTGGGGTCGTTGCTGGTCATGGTCGTTCCCTCTCGTGGTGAGGGCCCCTGGTGGGGCTCTCCGTTGCCACGAGACTGCGGCCCATGGCTTGCAAAGGCCTTGCCACCTGCTTGACCGCTCCCGGCGTCAGCGCGGGGGTCAGCGCGGGCGTCAGCGCAGCGTCAGCGCGGGGGGAGGAAGCGACGCGCTCCGGCGTACTCCCGTGAGTACGCCGGCGTGCTCGTCGCGATGACCTCGACCTGTCGGCCGGTGCCCGGCGCGTGCACCATCGTGCCGTCGCCGGCATACATCGAGACGTGGTGGACCACGCCGTCGGTGGCGTAGAAGAGCAGGTCGCCGCGCGCGAGGTGTCCGGCTGCGACCGCCCGGCCGGCGACGGACTGCGGGCGGGCGTCACGCGGGATCACCAGTCCGTGCACGCGGTAGTCCAACGAGGTCAGGCCGGAGCAGTCGAACCCGAATCCCGAGCGGCCGGCCCAGAGGTAGTCCAGCCCGACGAACTGCCTCGCCGACCGCACCAGGCTGCGGCCGGTGCGGGCCAGCGCCGGCTCGCCCCGCAGGTGCACCGACACGTTGGCGGAGGGCACCGTCACGCGGGCTCCGGACGGCAGTGTCACCAGCGCGTGCGAGTCGTCCTGGGCGCGCAGCCAGGGCAGGCGCGTGCCATAGCTGACCAGCAGCCGTCGTGCGCCGGTGCCGGGGTCGTGCACCCAGCTCGTGCGGCTGGTGACCGTCGCGAGCCGGGTCGTCCGGGTCGGCGGACGGGCCGTCAGCTGGCGGCGCGGCACCCAGCCGCGATAGCCCCCGGACACCCCGGGCACGGGCTGGTCGGGCACCCGCACCCGCGCCCAGCCGCCGTCGAGCCGCAGGACCCGCACGCGGTCGCCGAGGATCGCCTGGGTGTCGGCGCGACCGTTGAGGCCGCGACGCT
This sequence comes from uncultured Nocardioidaceae bacterium, assembly GCA_964557235.1. Lineage (GTDB taxonomy): Bacteria > Actinomycetota > Actinomycetes > Propionibacteriales > Nocardioidaceae > Marmoricola_A. The sequence continues at coordinate 46,295 of CAZKZQ010000002.1, read as the reverse complement.
GCTCCGTCGACATCGCGGACAGCCACGCGCGCACGCGGACCGGCGCTTCGAGCGCCGGCGCGTCCACGGCGCGCGGCGACGAGGGCGACCGCCACAGGGTCGAGACCGACACCGCGACCCAGGCGTCCTCGCCCGCGACGAGGGTCGTCCGCGCCGGGGCCGCCGCCGACGGGTCGGCCGCCGACGGGTCGGGCACCGGGTCCCGTGGCGCCGCCCCGTCCACGCCGCAGCCGCCTGCGGCGAGCACCAGGGTCGCCAGCACGGACACGAGTCCCCGTCGCCTCATGCCTCCAGCATCCACCGCACCGACGCTCGCCGGCAGAGCCGTCTGGCCCCTGCTCGGGTCCAGTCGCTAGCGTCGGGGGCATGCCCGTCACCCGAGGCTTCGTCGGCCGGCGCCGCGACCGCGAGGGCCGGTTGCCGCCCGGACAGTACGACACCGGCAGCAGCTGGCCCGTCCTCACCGCCGAGGCCACGCCCCGCATCGACCCCGACCGGTGGAGCGTCACCGTCGACGGGGCGGTCGAGCGGCCCACCACCTGGACGTGGGACGAGCTGCGCGACCTGCCGCGCTCGACGTACGCCGGCGACATCCACTGCGTGACGACGTGGTCCAAGCTCGACGTCGCCTTCCGGGGCGTGAGCGTCGACGTGCTGCTGGAGGCCGCGGGCCCGACCGCCGAGGCGGCGTACGTCATGGCCCACGCGAGCACCGGCTACACCACCAACCTGCCGATCTCCGACGTCGTCGACGGCAAGGCCTGGCTGGTCTGGGAGTACGACGGCAAGCCGCTGCCCCGCGAGCACGGCGGCCCGGTGCGGCTGCTCGTGCCGCACCTCTACTTCTGGAAGTCGGCCAAGTGGGTCTCGCGCCTGGAGCTGATGACGCACGACCGCCCGGGGTTCTGGGAGCAGAACGGATACCACGACCGCGGCGACCCCTGGCTCGAGCAGCGCTACCAGGGCGACTGATGTCGATCGAGGACGTGCGACCCGTCGAGACCGCGTGGACGACGGGGACCGTGGTCGAGAAGGAGCTCCCGACCGACCGCACGGTGCGGCTGCGACTGCGCGTCGAGGACCGGCTGCCCCACAGGCCGGGGCAGCACTACCTGCTGCGGCTGCGCGCGCCCGACGACTACACCGCCCAGCGGTCCTACTCCGTGGCCAGCGACACCGAGGACCCGCTGGTCGAGCTGCTCGTCGAGCGGCTGCCCGACGGGGAGGTGTCGTCGTTCCTCTCCGACGTCGCCGAGGTCGGCGACGTCCTGGAGCTGCGGGGGCCGATCGGCCGCTGGTTCACCTGGGACACCCGCACGCCCGCGCTGTGCCTGGTCGGCGGGACCGGCGTCGTGCCGGCCGTGTCGATGCTGCGCACCGCGCAGCGACTCGACCGCCGCGACCTGCTGCGGGTGGTCGCCGTCGCACGCGGGCCCGACGACCTGCCCTACCGCGCGGAGCTCGCCGCGGCCGGTGCGCGGATCGCCTACACCCGCAGGGACACCGACGCCCGTCCTGCCGGGCCGCCCACCCCCGAGGAGCTCGCGCCGTTGCTGGTCGGGGCGGAGCTGGCCTACGTGTGCGGCTCGGCCCGCTTCGCGTCGTACGCCGAGGACCTGCTGCGCGCGTGCGGTGTCGCACCGGGCGCGATCCGGGTGGAGCGGTTCGGGCCGACCGGCTGAGCCGTCGGTCTCGTGCGGATTGCTGGCTAGGGTCGTCCGCATGGAGCTCTACGACGTCATGCGCACCACCCCGGCCGTCCGCGAGTTCACCGACGACCCGCTGCCCGACGACGTCCTGCACACGATCCTCGACAACGCCCGGTTCGCCCCGAGCGGCGGCAACCGGCAGGGCACGCAGATCGTCGTGATCCGCGACCCCGAGACGCGGGAGCGGCTGATCGAGGTCACCGGGCCGGGTGCGCGCCGCTACGCCGCCCAGGGCGCGGCCGGCGAGACCCCGTGGAGCGCCGCGACTCCCAGCCAGGTCACCGACGAGCAGGTCGCGCAGACCGAGGTGCCGGCGTACGTCGTCGAGCCGCTGCGCAAGGCGCCGGTCGTGCTGGTCGTCTGCGTGGACCTGCGCGCGGTGGCCGCCCTGGACAAGGACCTCGACCGGGTCGGCATCGTCGGCGGCGGCTCGGTCTATCCGCTGGTGTGGAACATCCTGCTCGCCGCCCGCAACGAGGGCTTCGGCGGCACGATCACCACGATGGCGATCGCCGAGGAGCCGGCGCTCAAGGAGCTGCTCGGCATCCCCGCGCCCTATGCCGTCGCCGCCGTGGTGCCGCTCGGCAAGCCGGTCAAGCAGCTGACCAAGCTGCGCCGGGCAGAGGTCGAGGAGCTCACCCACCGCGAACACTGGGACGGCGGCCCCCTGACGGTCTAGCGTCGGAGCGTGACCGACATCGACCTGGACGCGATCGCCGCCGAGCGCGAGCGCATCCGTGAGACCTACCTCGAGCCCGAGGACCGGCGCGCACCTTCGAGCGCCCGCGGGCTCCACCACTTCGCCGTCGTCGCGCGCGACGTCGAGGAGACCGTGCGCTTCTACCAGGGTGTGCTCGAGTTCCCGCTGACCGACATCTTCGAGAACCGCGACTACCCGGGCTCGAACCACTTCTTCTTCGACATCGGCCACGACAACCTGCTGGCCTTCTTCGACTTCCCCGGCCTCGACGTGGGGGAGTACGCCGAGGTGCTGGGCGGCCTGCACCACATCGCCATCTCCGTGGAGCCGGAGCAGTGGCAGCGGCTCAAGGGCAGGCTCGACGACGCCGGGGTGGAGTACCAGGAGCTCAGCGGCACCTCGATCTACTTCCGCGACCCCAACGGCGCGCGGCTCGAGCTGATCGCCGACCCGCTCGGCGAGATGTACGGCACCAAGGTGCTCTGAGCCCCGGGCAGCTCGGGAAGGACCACGGCATGGCCAAGCGCGACGACCACGACGAGTCGGACCTCGAGGTCCACCCGCAGAAGGAGTACGCCGCCGGCACGACCGCGGTCGCCGTGTCGATGAAGCGGGCGCTCGAGCGCATGGGTCCGAGGCGCACGGCACTGACGCTGAAGGACCTCAACCAGCAGAAGGGCTTCGACTGCCCGAGCTGTGCCTGGCCGGATCCCTCGGACCGGCACACCGCGGAGTTCTGCGAGAGCGGCGTCAAGGCGGTCGCGGAGGAGGCGACGAAGCAGCGGTGCACGCCGGAGTTCTTCGCCGAGCACAGCATCGCCGACCTCGACGCGCGCAGCGAGCTCTGGCTGGGGCAGCAGGGCCGGCTCACCGAGCCGATGGTGAAGCGTCCCGGCGCGACCCACTACGAGCCCATCTCCTGGGCCGACGCCTTCGCCCTCGTCGGCGAGGAGCTCACGGCCCTCGACAGTCCCGACGAGGCGACGTTCTACACCTCCGGGCGCACGTCCAACGAGGCCGCCTTCACCTACCAGCTGTTCGCCCGCGCGTTCGGCACGAACAACCTGCCCGACTGCTCCAACATGTGCCACGAGTCGACGAGCGTCGCGCTCAAGGACGCGATCGGCCTGGGCAAGGCGACCGTCACGATCGACGACGTCCACCACGCCGACCTCATCGTCATCGCCGGCCAGAACCCCGGCACCAACCACCCGCGCATGCTGACCGCCCTGGAGCTGGCGAAGGCCAACGGCGCCAAGATCCTCGCGATCAACCCGCTCCGTGAGGCCGGCCTGACCCGGTTCAAGAACCCGCAGAAGCCGCGCGGCGTCGTCGGCACCGGGACCTCGCTCAGCGACCTCCACCTGCCCGTGCGCGTCAACGGCGACCTGGCTCTGTTCCAGGCGATCGGGTCGCTGCTGGTGGAGTGGGACGCCCTCGACCACGAGTTCCTCGACCAGCACACGCACGGGTTCGAGGCCTGGCGCGACCACGTCGCCGCGGTCGACTGGGACCTCGTCGAGACCATCACCGGGCTGACCGCTGCGCAGATCCGCGAGGCGGCGGAGATGATCCGCGACTCGTCGAGGACCGTCTGGTGCTGGGCGATGGGCCTGACCCAGCACCGCAACGCCGTCGCGACCGTGCGCGAGGTGGCCAACCTCGCCTTCGCCCGTGGCGAGGTCGGCCGGCCAGGGGCGGGCCTCCTCCCGGTCCGCGGCCACTCCAACGTGCAGGGCGACCGCACGATGGGCATCTGGGAGCGCCCGCCCGCGGAGTTCCTCGACTCGCTGCAGGCGGAGTTCGGGTTCGACCCCCCGCGGGAGCACGGGGTCGACGTGGTCGACTCGATCCGGGCGATGCGCGACGGCCGGGTCAAGGTGTTCATCGGCCTCGGCGGCAACTTCGCCCAGGCGACGCCGGACTCCGAGGTCACCGCCGACGCGCTGCGCAACACCCGGCTGACCGTGCAGGTCTCCACCAAGCTCAACCGCTCGCACCTGGTGTGCGGCGACACCGCGCTGATCCTCCCGACGCTCGGCCGCACCGAGAAGGACGTGCAGGCGAGCGGGCCGCAGACGGTCACCGTCGAGGACTCGGTCTGCATGGTGCACGCCTCGCGCGGGCCGCTCAAGCCGGCGAGCCCCCACCTGCGCTCCGAGGTCGCCATCGTCACCGGCATCGCCGAGGCGACGCTGGGCGACGCCCACGGCATCGACTGGCGCGCCTTCCGCGACGACTACAGCACGATCCGCGACCGCATCTCCCGGGTCGTGCCGGGCTGCGAGGACTACGAGGCGAGGACCCACCGGCCCGAGGGCTACCTCCTGCCGCACCCGCCGCGCGACTCGCGCACGTTCCGCACGCCGAGCGGGCGAGCCGAGTTCGCGGTCTCCCCGATCGACGTGCTCCAGGTCCCGCCCGGCCACCTCCTGCTGCAGACGCTGCGCAGCCACGACCAGTTCAACACCACGATCTACGGCCTCAGCGACCGCTACCGCGGCATCGAGGGCGGCCGCCGCGTGGTGTTCGTCAACCGCGAGGACGTCACCTCCCTCGGCCTGGAGCCGGGCGACCTGGTCGACCTCGTCTCGGTGTGGGACGGCACGACGCGGCGGGCCCCGGGGTTCCGCGTCGTCGAGTACGACACCCCGGTCGGCTGCGCCGCGGCGTACTACCCGGAGACCAACCCCCTGGTGCCGCTGGACGCGACCGCGCTCGGCAGCAACACCCCGGTCTACAAGTCGGTGGTCGTGCGGCTCGAACCGGCGACGGGCCAGTAGATCTCGGTGCGCGTCTCGCTCTCGGGCGTCTCGGGGCCGCTCCAGTACTCCTCCCACATGCGCGCCTGGTTCCCGAGCTCGCGGCCGGCGGCCTTCGCCTGCGCCTGCAGGTCGTCGTACGCCGAGTGGAGGTCGCTGTAGGCGCCGACGTGGGTGGTGTGGGCGGCCTCGACCCCACCCAGGTCGAGTCGCTCGAGACCGCTGGGCACCTGGGCCTGCAGCGGCACCTGGAACCCCGCCGCCACGTCGAAGCCGTCGGCCGCCGGTTCGTAGCACGCCACCGCCGGTCCTGTCGGCGCGAGCTCGGCACCTTGCAGGCGCTCGACCACGGTGCCGAAGGCCCGGCCGATCTGCTCACCGATGCGCGGCATGTCCTCGGACCCGACGTGGAAGCGCACCGCCGCGACGGCGATGGCAGGGGTCTCGGCGATGTCGACCTTGTGCTCCATGGTTCCCTCTCCTTGCTCCTGTCCGCGCCGGGGCTAGCCTGCGACGATGGCGGAGGACCCGACACGGACTCCTGAGGACCTCTTCCGGGGGTTCCCGGAGGGCCTTGCGATCTGCCAGGAGGTCGCCCGGGTCGTCGACTCGCTGGGCGGGACCTCGATGGCGGTCACGAAGAGCCAGGTCGCCTTCCGTCGACGTCGAGGCTTCGCCTACGTCTGGCGACCCGGCCAGTACGTCGCCAACGACGTGCCCGCCGTGCTGTCCATCGCACTGCCGCACGAGGTCACCAGCGACCGCTTCAAGTCCGTCGCCCACCCGGCTCCGACGACCTGGATGCACCACCTCGAGCTGACCGACGTCGGCGAGGTCGACGCGCAGGTCCGGGCGTGGTTGGAGGAGGCCTGGGCGAGTGCCGGCTGACACGGTGCCGATCCCTGCGGTCCGCGCCGTGCTAGACGGGCACGACCATGACCGGGCACGTCGAGCCCCGGATCGCCGTGCGGGCGACCGAGCCGAGCCGCTCCGGTCGTGCCGTGTGGTGGGCGTGACGGCCGACCACCAGGAGCCGTGAGGTCGCGGCGCGTTCGACCAGCGCCTCCACCGGCCACTCGTGGACGGCCTGCGCCTCCACCTCGAGCTCGGGGTGGTCGACGAGCAGCGGTTCCACCGCGGCGCGGAGCGAGTCCTCGATGTCGGTCCGCCAGCCGGGGTCGATGCGCGCGCTGATGATGTCGTCGTACACGCTGTCGAGGTGCCAGCCGTGCACCAGGCGCAGCGGCGCCCCGGCGAGCACGGCCTCGTCGACCGCGGCCCGCAGGACAGGGGTCGGCGCACCCAGCTCGTGCACGCCGACGGTGACCCACCGGGCCTCGCGCGCCGACGCCGGGTTCCACCCGTCGGGCACCGCGATCGTGGGGCAGTGCGCGTGGGTGGCGACGGTCGTCGTGGTGCTCCCGGTCAGGACGCGGTGACCACGGTCGCGGTGGGTGAGGACGACGAGGTCCGCGTCCTTGCTCAGCTCCTCGAGGACGTGGGCGGGTCGGCCGTCGTCCAGGATCGTCTCGGGCTTCTCGGTCCCGCCGGGAGCCAGGTGGAGGTAGGTCTCCACGCACCCGGTCATGAGGTACGACGCCGCCTCGGTCATCGGCTCCAGCGCGAGCAGGACGCTCGGCGGAGGCGGCGGCAGCACGTGCCCGTAGGCATGGACCAGCGTGACCCGGGTGCCGTCGCGCGCCGCCCGCTCGGCCGCCCAGCTCAACGCCGCGACGTCCTGACCCGTGCCGGTCACACCGACCAGGATCCCGTGCCTCGACTGCGTCATCTCGCGCTCCTCACGATCCGCCCTCGACCAGCGTCTGCCCCGCCCACCTCGGGCAGAAGGGTCGACCGGCCCCGGCGAGAGGTCCGGTCGGGCCTGACGGCAGGGTCGCCCGCCGCGGTGCACTTGACCATGAGCCACGCCCCCGCCCCCACCTCCGCCACCACCCGTCGGACGACCGAGCTCCCGGCCCGGATGCGTGCCTGGTCGGTGAGCGGCAGACCCGGGTCGCACGGGCGGATCGAGCTGGGGGAGCGACCCGTTCCCCGGCCCGGCCCGGGCGAGGTGCTCCTCAGGGTGGTCGCGTGCGGCGTGTGCCGCACCGACCTGCACCTCGCCGACCTCGAGCTGCCGCCGCGGGCGCCGGGTCGCGTGCCGGGCCACGAGGTGGTCGGCGAGGTCGTCGCGAACGGGCCCGGGGCCGACGCGTTCCGTCCCGGCGACCGGGCGGGCGTCGCCTGGCTCCGCGGCACGTGCGGGGTCTGCCGGCCCTGTCGCACGGGAGCCGAGAACCTCTGCCGGCGCGCGCAGTTCACCGGCTGGGACACCGACGGGGGCTTCGCCGAGTACGCCGTCGTGCACGAGAGGTTCGCCTATCGCCTGCCCGACGAGTTCGACGACGCGACGGCTGCGCCGCTGCTCTGCTCGGGCATCATCGGGTTCCGGGCCCTCCAGCGCGCCCGGGTGCCCGAGCGCGGACGGCTCGGCATCTATGGCTTCGGGGCGAGCGCCCACCTCACCTGCCAGCTCGCGATCGCCCGCGGGGCGGAGGTGCACGTGCTGACCAGGGACGCGCGGGCGCGGGACCTCGCCCTGCTCCTCGGCGCCACGTCGGTCGGCGGTGCCTACGACCGGCCCCCGGTCCCCCTCGACTCCGCCATCCTCTTCGCGCCGGTCGGCGACCTCGTGCCGGTCGCGCTCGAGGCCCTCGACCAGGGCGGGACGTTGGCGGTCGCGGGCATCCACCTGAGCGAGATCCCCTTCCTGGACTACCAGCTGCACCTCTTCCGGGAGAAGACGCTGACCAGCGTCACCGCCAACACGCGGGCCGACGGGCTCGAGCTGCTGCGGCTCGCGCCGCTGTTCGGCATCCGCCCGTCGGTGACGACGTACCCCTTCGACCGTGCGGACGACGCCCTCGAGGACCTCGCGCACGACCGCGTCGTCGGGGCCGCGGTCCTGCACCTCTGACCGACCGGCGTCGTGAAGGACGTTTGGGGCACGGCTTGGAGGCGACCGGCACCTGCAATGCCACGAGCCCCGGAGTTCCATCGAGACAGGGGGATCGATCATCAGGGCGGAGGTGCGACGTGACGACCGTGGGGTCGGCCCGTGCCGCAGGATCGTTGCTCACCTCGGCGTCCGCGCCGTACGCCGACCTGCGCGAGACGCACTCCTCGGTCGTGCTGCTCCTCGGTGACCATGCGCTCAAGCTCAAGAAGCCGGTGGACCTCGGCTTCCTCGACTTCCGGACCCGCGAGCAGCGCCTGGAGGCCTGCCGGCGCGAGGTCGAGCTCAACCGCCGGATCGCGCCCGACGTCTACCTCGGCGTCTCCGACGTCCTCGGACCGGACGGAGCACTGGCCGACCACCTGGTGACGATGAGGCGGCTGCCGGACGACCGCAGGCTCGCCACCCTCGTCGCATCCGCGGACCCCGACGTGCCGGACCTCGTCCGAGCCGTCGCTCGACGGGTGGCCGCCTTCCACGCGACGGCCGAGCGCTCGCCCGCGATCACCGTGGCCGGTGGACGCGAGGCGCTGTCGGCCCGGTGGGAGGCGAACCTGGCGCGGCTCGCGCCGTACGAGGGCCGCCTGGTCGGCGCGGCCTCTGCGGCTCGGGTGCGCACCGCCGTCGAGCGCTTCCTGGCCGGCCGTGAGGCGCTCTTCGCCGACCGTCAGGAGCGCGGTCGCATCGTCGACGGCCACGGCGACCTGCTGGCCGACGACATCTTCTGCCTGCCCGACGGGCCGCGCATCATCGACTGCCTGGACTTCGACCCCGCCCTGCGTCACGTCGACGTGCTCGACGACGTGGCGTTCCTCGCCATGGACCTGGAGCAGCTCGGCGACCCCGTCGCCGCCACGGCGTTCGTCGGGGCCTACCTGGAGCTCTCCGGGGACCCCGGGCCCCGACAGCTCATGCACCACTACGTCGCCTACCGTGCCGTGGTCCGGGCCCTGGTCACCTGCATCCGGGAGGACCAGGGCGCGCGGTCGGCGACCGAGCCCCACGAGCTGCTCGACCTGGCCGAGCACCACCTGCGCCAGGGCGAGGTCCGCCTCGTCCTCGTGGGCGGCCCGCCCGGGAGCGGCAAGTCGACGCTCGCCACCGGGCTGGCGGCGAGCCTGGGCGCCTTCGTGCTCAGCTCGGACCGCGTGCGCAAGGAGCTCGCCGGGGTCACGCCGGAGACCTCCCTGGCAGCACCCTTCTCGCAGGGTCCCTACGCCCCCGGCAGGTCGGCCGCGACCTACGAGGAGCTGATGCGACGTGCCGAGCTCCTGCTGGGCAGGGGCGAGTCCGTCGTCCTCGACGCCACCTGGTCCTACCCCGGCTTCCGCGCTGCTGCCGCGTCCCTCGCGGCGCGCACCTCCTCGACCCTGACCCAGCTCCACTGCCTGCTCGGCGAGGACGCCCTGGCGCAGCGCATCGCGTCCCGCACGGACACGGTGTCCGACGCCGACGCCGAGATCGCCCTCCGCCTGGCACGGCAGTTCCCGGTCTGGGCGGACGCCGTCCTGGTCGACACCTCGCGCGCCCCGGCGGACTGCGTCGAGCACGCGGTCGCGACCGTGACCGGTCAGGCCCGCGACTCGCGCGCCCACTTCCCACGACCACGCATCACCCCCGGCTGAGGGGACAGCGACGTCCACCTCGGCACACCCACCAGAAGGAGAAGACATGACCACCGTGATGAAGCACCGCCCCGACGCCGTCTCCGGACTGCTCAGCTGGCTCGAGAGCGAGCAGGGTCTCGGCCTGCGCGGGTTCGGGCTGATGTCGGCCCTGCACATCGAGGACTACCTCGAGGACGACACCTACGTCGTGCGCGCGGAGATCCCGGGCATCGACCCGGACAAGGACCTGGAGATCACCCTCGACGAGGACGTCCTCACCATCAAGGGCGAACGCAAGGAGGAGCAGCGCGACCGCCACCACAGCGAGCTGCACTACGGATCCTTCTCCCGCTCGGTGCGCCTGCCACGGCACGCCCGCACCGACGACGTGAAGGCGACCTGCGCCGACGGCATCCTCGAGGTGCGCGTGGCGCTGGACAGCACGCCCACGACGGCGCGCAGCATCCCGGTGCAGCACGTCGACAGCGGCCAGGACTCGTGATGTACGCCCAGCCGGGGGACGTCCTCGTGGTGCGCGGCCCCAACACCACCACGCCGGACCGCGAGGGCTACATCCTCGAGGTCAGGCACGTCGACGGCACCCCGCCCTACAAGGTGCGCTGGTCCGACGACGGGCACGAGGCGCTGGTGTTCCCGGGCCCGGACGCCTTCGTCCGGCAGGTCCACCGGGAGTCGCCGTGAGCGGGTCCCGCCGTCTGGTCGTCGGGTACGACGGGTCGGACCTGGCGGACCAGGCCCTGCAGTGGGCGGCGGCCACGGCCGCCGCCGACCTGGACCCGATCGAGGTGCTCGTGGTCTCCTCCTCGTCGTCCGTGGTGGCGCGGGGCCAGGGCCACGACGCGTCGATGCACGACGCGGTGGAGAGGGCCGAGAAGCTGATCGCCTCGCTCGGCTGCGCCGAGGCGAGGGTCGAGGTGAGGTCCGGTGACCCCGCGACGGTGCTGGCGCGTGCCGGGCAGGACGCCGCCGCCGTCGTGGTGGGGTCCAAGGGCCACGGGCCGGTCGCGGGCGCCCTGCTGGGGTCGGTGAGCCGAGACCTGGCCGAGCACGCGACCTCGCCCCTCGTGGTCGTGCGGCCCGCGGCCTCCGCGGAGCGCCGCATCGTCGTGGGACTCGACGGCCACTGGAGCTGCTTCCGCGCCCTGGAGTTCGCGATGGCCCGGGCGGCCCGCACGGGCTCGCGGGTCGAGGCGGTCCACGTCGTCCGCGCCGCGGACCCGCTCGGCATCGAGGCTCCCGCGGGTGCGGACCCGTGTCGGCTGCCACGGCTGATCAGGGACACGGTGGACGAGGCCGGAGCGGCTCACCCCGACGTCGCCCTGTCGCTCACGACGCTGGCCTCGCGGCCCACCCCGGCGCTGGTCCGGGCGAGCGAGGATGCCGAGCTGGTCGTGCTCGGTGCCCGGGGCCGGCACCCGTTCGCCCGCCCGCTGCTCGCATCGGTCGGTCAGCAGGTGCTGCACCACGCCCACTGCCCCGTGGCGATCGTGCGCTGACATGCCCCTCGTCACCCTTCCCCGCGCCGTCCGCGACGCACTGCTCCCCGCCGAGGACGACGGGGAGCCCGCACCCGAGGCGTCGTACGCCGACCTGGTCGAGGCCTGCGTCCGTAGGTGGGGGGTGGAGGCCGCGCACCTCAGTGCGGTGACCCCCGACGGCCAGCTGCGGCCGATGGCCGCCTCCGACGACGTCGCCCTGGTCCTGGCGCTCCTGCAGCGGCACCTGCACGAGGGGCCCGCCGTGGACGCCCTGCGGGACGGCGTCGCGGTCGCCGCCAGGGACGCCGACGAGGTCCGCCGGCGCTGGCCGCGGCTGGCGCCGGAGCTCGACGAACGCGGGATCTCCAGCGCCTACGCGCTGCCGCTGCGTGATCCCTGCCGTCCCGACGAGCCGGTGACGTCGGTGCTGGTGGTCTTCGCCGACCGACCACTCGACGTGCCCTGGCTGCCGCGCCAGCGCACTCGTGACACACACCAGAACAGGGAGCAACCATGAACCGACACCCCTCCATCCCCGACCTCCTCGACCTGACCGGGAAGACCGCGCTGGTCACCGGAGGCGCCATGGGCATCGGCGAGGCCATCGCCCGTCGACTCGCCGAGGCCGGTGCCTCGGTCCTCGTCTGCGACGCCGACCTGGAGGCCGCGCAGCAGACGTGCAAGGTCCTGCGCGAGCACGGGCTGACCGTCCGCGCCGTCCGCTGCGACGTGTCCCAGGAGCAGGACGTGGACCACGCCGTCGACCAGGCGATGGCCTGGACCGGACGGCTCGACGTCCTGGTCAACGACGCCGGCATCTATCCCGCGCGCCCCGTGCTGGAGATGACCGCCACCGACTTCGACCGCGTGCTGGAGGTCAACCTCCGCGGCACGTTCCTCATGTGCCGTGCGGCCGCCAGGGTCATGGTCGGGCAGGGCGACGGGCAGATCCTCAACATCACCTCGGTCGACGCGCTGCACCCCTCGTCGGTCGGCCTGGCGCACTACGACGCGTCCAAGCACGGGGTGTGGGGCTTCACCAAGAACCTGGCCCGCGAGCTCGCACCGCACCACATCCGGGTCAACGCCCTGGCTCCCGGGGGCATCGCCACGCCGGGTGTCGGTGTCGGCCGCTCCAGCGGTGTCACCGACGACATGCTCGCGAGCTTCGTGAGCCGCATCCCGATGGCGCGGCTGGGGGACCCCGACGAGATCGCGACGGTCGCGCTGTTCATGGTCTCCGGGATGGCGGCCTACATGACCGGCTCGCAGGTCGTGGTCGACGGCGGCGTGCTGCTCGCCTGAGCTGAACGATCGAGGTGAGGAGGCCCCGGTGGTCTGGTGGTTCCGCGCTGTGGCCTGCGACCTCGACGGCACGCTGGCCCGGGACGACCACGTCCACGATCGGGTGCTCGCGGCCCTGGAGACCGCGCACAAGGAACGCGCGCTGGTGCTCGTCACGGGACGGATCCGGGCCGAGCTCGACCGGGTGTTCCCCGGCCTCGCGGAGCGCTTCGACGTCGTGGTCACGGAGAACGGCGCCGTGCTCGGCGACCACGGCGACGCCCGGCTCCTGGCCGAGCCGGTGGACCCCGTCCTCACCGCGGCCCTGGAGAGCAACAGCATCGGCTTCCGCCGGGGGGAGGTCCTGCTCGAGATCTCCGGGCGGGACGGGCCACGGACGGTCGAGGTCCTCGCCGGGCTCGGCCTCGACCACCAGGTGGTGCACAACCGCGGGGCCGCGATGGTCATCCCCGCCGGCGTCACCAAGGGCACCGGTCTGCGCTGGGCCCTGGCGTCCCTGGGGCTGTCCGCCCACAACGCGATCGCCGTCGGGGACGCGGAGAACGACCTGAGCCTGCTGCGCGCGGCCGAGGTCGGGGTGGCGGTCGCCGACGCCGTGCCCTCGCTGGCCGAACGTGCCGACCTGGTGGCGTCACGGCCGGGGCCCGAGGGGGTCGTGGAGCTGCTGGAGGGCCCCCTGCTGCGCTCCCACCAGCGCCTGTGCCCGCCCCGGCGATGGATCACGATCGGGTCCTTCGAGAACGAGCTCCCGACGACGCTCCCGGGCTCGCAGGCGCGCATCCTCGTCGGTGGCGCGAGCGGCAGCGGCAAGAGCTACCTCGCCGGCCTGCTCGCCGAGCGGTGGCTCGACGCCGGCTACACCGTGCTCGTCGTGGACCCCGAGGGCGACCACGCCGGCCTGGCGGAGCGGCCGGACGTGCACTTCGTCGACGTGCAGCCGGACGCGCGCGTGCACGACTGCCTGTCCCCACTGGGCCTCCCCGGGTCGAGCCTGGTGCTCGACCTGTCCCTCCTGCGGGAGCGTGAGCAGGAGGAGTTCCTCACCCGGCTGCCGGAGGCGGTGGCGTCGGAGCGGATGCGCCACGGCCGACCGCACTGGGTGATCTACGACGAGGCGCAAGGGGCGACCGGCCCGACCGAGGCGCAGGCGACCCAGATCGGGACCTGCCTGGTCTCCTGGCACCCGGAGCAGCTGCCCGAGAGCGTCCTCCGCGAGATGGACTTCACCATCACGGTCCTCGGCCCACCACCGACCGGGCCCGAGGCACCCTCGGCCCGCGCACTCCTGCTGGCCGCGGGCATGACCCGGTCCTTCAGCATCGGTGCCCGGTCGAGCAGCCACGTCCGGCACTGGCACAAGTACGCCGCCGTGCCCATGTCGCCCGACCGCCGCTTCGTCTTCCGCGGGGACCCGTCCGGGCGAGGGGTGGGCTCGATGCAGGACTTCGTCCACCGGCTGCTGCACGCGGACCTCGCGGACGTGCAGTTCCACCTCCTGCGTGGGGACTTCTCGCGGTGGGTGCGCGGCTCGGTGGCCGACGAGCAGCTCGCGGGCGAGCTGGCCTCGATCGAGCGGGACCTGGTCGGCCGGCAGTCCCGGGCCGTCGACCAGGCGCGCAACGAGGTCTGCGACCTCGTGCGCCAGCGCTACATGGAGGGGACTCGTGACCGGCCCGACTGAGCGCGGCCCGGTGCCGGACCCGTCCCGCGTCCTGACGGACCCGCGACCGGAGCCCGTCGGTCTCACGCGGGAGGAGGCCGCCGCTCGTCTCGAGCGATGGGGCCCCAACACGCTGCCGTCGCCGGCTCGGCGGGGACCGCTCCGCGCCCTGGCGAGCCAGCTCGACAACCCGCTCGTCCGCGTGCTCGTCCTCGCCGCCCTGCTCACCGCGGGGCTCGGGGCCTACGTCGACTCCCTGGTCATCGCGGCGGTCGTGGTGGTCAACGCCGTCGTGGGCTTCCTCCAGGAGACCCGGGCCGAGTCGGCCCTCGACGCCCTGCGCAGCCTGGTGCACACCCGGGCGACGGTGGTCCGCTCCGGCCGTGAGGAGGTGGTGGACGCCGAGGAGCTGGTCCCGGGCGACCTCGTGCTCCTCCGGGCCGGGGACGCGGTGCCCGCCGACCTGGGGCTGGTCCACGTCGAGGAGCTCCTCGTCGACGAGTCGAACCTGACCGGCGAGTCGGTGCCCGTGCCCAAGCAGTCCGAGGCGCTCCCCGAGGACACCCCGCTCGCGGACCGGGCCGACCTGGCGCACGCCGGCACCCTGGTGGTCCACGGCAGCGCGGCGGGCACGGTGGTGGCCACCGGGACCCGGACCGAGCTCGGTGCGATCCACCGGCTGGTGGCCACGGCCCACCCGCTCGCCACCCCCCTGACGCGCAAGCTGGACGCCTTCAGCCGCCAGCTCACCGTCGCGATCCTGGGGCTGGCGGCCCTGACCGTCGGGGTCGGTCTCCTGCGAGGACAGGCGCTCAGCAGCAGCGTGACCGCAGCCGTCGCGCTCGCCGTCGGCGCGATCCCCGAAGGGCTGCCGGCGGCGGTGACCATCACGCTCGCGATCGGCGTGACCCGCATGGCCCGTCGGCGGGCCGTCGTCCGACGGCTGCCCGTCGTCGAGACGCTCGGCAGCACGACCGTGATCTGCACCGACAAGACCGGGACGCTGACCGAGAACCGGATGAGGGTCCGCACGGTGTGGACGGACTCCGGCGCCCACCCGCTGGCCGACGCTGCCGACGCTGCCGGCGCGCTCGCCGCCGATGACCGGGCCCTGCGCTGGTCGCTGGTCTGTGGCGCCCTGTGCCACGAGGGCACGTCGGCAGCACCGACCGACCCCACCGAGGCGGCGATGGTGGCTGCGGCCACCACGGCAGGACTCGCGGTCGACGGGCTCGCGGCGCGCTACCCGCGCGTGGCCACGATCCCGTTCGGCCACGCGCGTGGCTTCATGGCGACCCTCCACCGGGACGTGGAGGCGACGGACCCCGCGACAGGGGTCGTGCTGGTCAAGGGAGCGGTCGAGCAGGTCCTGGCGAGGTCGTCGGGCCACCTCCGCGCCGACGGCACGATCGCCCCCCTCGACGTACGACGGGTGGAGGCGGCGGTCGCCGAGCTCGCCGACCAGGGACTCAGGGTCCTGGCGACAGCCGTGGTGCCGACGGTCGTGGTGGACCCCGAGCACCCGCACCTCGACGAGGACCGCCTGCCGCGCCCGCTCGTGCTGACCGGCCTGCAGGCGATGCAGGACCCGCCCCGGGAGGCCGCCGCGAGAGCCGTCTCGGCCTGCCTGGCCGCGGGCATCGCGGTCAAGATGATCACCGGGGACCACGCCTCCACGGCGGCCGCCATCGCCAGGCAGGTGGGTCTCCTCGGTGGCACGGAGCGCGGTGCCCCGGACGTCCTGACGGGCGCCGAGCTGGCCGCACTCCCGCCGGACCGGCTGCCGGAGGCGGTCGAGCGTGCCCGCGTGTTCGCGAGGGTCTCACCGGGACAGAAGCTGCAGCTGGTCCAGGCCCTGCAGGAACGCGGTCACGTGGTGGCGATGACCGGCGACGGCGTCAACGACGCCCCTGCCCTGCGGCGTGCCGACATCGGCGTCGCCATGGGTGGGATCGGCACGGCCGTCGCCGAGGACGCCGCGGACATGGTGCTCACCGACGACGACTTCGCCACCATCGAGGCCGCCGTCGAGGAGGGGCGGGGGGTCTTCGACAACCTGACCAAGTTCATCGCCTGGACGCTGCCCACCAACCTCGCTGAGGGGCTGGTCATCGTCGTCGCGATCGCGCTCGGGACCGCGCTGCCGATCCTGCCCACGCAGATCCTCTGGATCAACATGACCACCGCGGTGGCCCTGGGCCTGATGCTCGCCTTCGAGCCCAAGGAGGCGGGCCTCATGACCAGGCGGCCCCGCGACCCGGCCCAACCCCTCCTGACGAGGTCGCTGATGGTGCGGATCGCGCTGGTGTGCCTGCTCCTCGTGGCGGGGTCCTGGTGGCTGTTCGAGTGGGAGCGGTCGCGGGGTGCCTCGCTGGACCAGGCGCGCACGGCCGCGCTGAACCTGTTCGTCGCCGTGCAGGCGGTCTACCTGATCAGCTGCCGCTCGCTGACCGGCTCGGTGCGGCGGGTCGGAGTGTGGTCCAACCCCTGGGTGGTCCTCGGGATCGCCGTGCAGTGCGCGGGGCAGGCGCTCCTCACCTACGAGCCGCACCTCGGCGCGGTGTTCCACACCGCCCCCCTCGGCGGAGCGGCCTGGCTGCGCATCGCCCTGATCGCGCTGCTGGCGGGAGTGGTCGTCTCCGTCGAGAAGCGGAGCAGACGCATGATGCAGGAGGAGAGGTCCCCATGACCGTCGACGGAACCATCGTCGTCGGGCTCGACGGGTCGGTCCATGCCGACCGCGCGCTCGACTGGGCAGGCAGGCAGGCGTCGCTCGAGCGCCGGCCCGTGACGCTCGTCGCCGTGGGGCACGACGCCCCGGCGATCGTGGACGCTGCGGCGCACACCGTCGCGACGGCGTACCCGAGCGTGACCGTGCGGAGCGAGCCGGGCAGGGGCGATCCGCGCGAAGTGCTCCTCGACGCCTCGGAGCGGGCCCACCTCGTCGTGGTGGGCTCCCGGGGCATGGGCGCCGTGCGGGGCCTGGTCCTGGGATCGGTCAGCGCGGCGGTCGCGGACCACGCCGCCTGCCCCGCCGTGGTGTGCCGGCCGCCGCTGGACCGGCCCACCGCCGGCATCGTCGTGGGTGCCGACGGCACGCCGGGGTCGCTGCCCGTCGTCGAGTTCGCCTTCGAGCAGGCCGACCTGCACGGCGAGCCCCTGACCGTCCTGCACGGCTTCTGGGGCGCCTCGGCTGCCGTCGCCCAGCAGCAGCTGGCGCGGGGGCGCGAGGTGGGCGAGCCCGACCTGGAGAGCCTGCGGGTCGTGCTCGGGGAGTCGGTCGCCGGGATGAGGGAGCGGTTCCCCGACGTGCGGGTGGACCTGGTCCTCAAGCACGGGTTCGCCGAGGACGCGCTGTCGCCTCCTGAGGACGGGTGGAGCCTCGTCGTCGTCGGCCGCCACCCCGGCACCGCCGTCTCCCGGCTGCTCCAGGGCTCCGTCACGTCCTCGGTCGTCGACCGCGCCCACGGACCGGTCGCGGTCGTGCCCGAACCCGATCCGCGCCGGGGACCTGCCACCAGGCCCTGACGGCGGTGACGACCGGCCCTGCACCCGGCACGGCGGCCGGGCAGAGGCTGCCAGGGAGAGGGGAGGTGCCGATGGACATCCGCCAGGTGAGGACCCACCGCGAGCGGGACGCCGGCGCCGCGGTCCCGACCCAGCGGCATCCCCACCCGCACGAGGCCAGCGTGGCACCCCTGGTCGAGCGCTGGGTGTCCGCCGGGATCGTCACCCGTGAGCAGGGGGCGCTGATGCTCGCAGACCTGCGAGGCGCGCCCCCTGCTCCACCACCGCAGCGCGGCGGCTCCGTCGCCGTGGAGGCGCTGGGCTACCTCGGCGGCGTCATCGTCGTCATCGCCGTCTTCGCGATCGCTGCCCAGAGCTGGGACGACCTCGCCACCGGCCTCCGTCTGCTCGTCGTGGGCCTCGCGGTCCTCGTGCCCCTCGCCGCGGGTCGGGCGGTGCCCGGTCGGCTCGAGGACGTTGGGGTCAGGCTCCGCGCCACCCTCTGGATCGTCTCGACGGTCGCCCTGGCGGGATTCCTCGCGATCCTGACCGACCAGGCCCTGGACCTGGGGGACCATGCGATCGCGACCACCACCTCGGCCGGCACGGCGGCCTACGCCTGCGCCCTGTGGGCGGCGCACCGCACGATCGGCCAGCAGGCCGTCGCGATGGTGGCGATCGCCGTGACCGCCGCGACCTCGATCGACGCGATGGGCGTGTCCGACGACCTGCCCGGGGTCGGCGTCCTGGTCACCGGCGCGGTGTGGTCGGTCCTCGCGTGGCGCGGCCTGGTGGGCTCCGCGCGCCTCGCCCTCCCCGCGGGCGCCATGCTGGCCATCGTCGGGGCCATGACGACCGCGGGGTCGGACGCGGGCATGGTCCTCATGCTCCTCACGGTCGCGGCCGTCGTGGGCGTGGCCGTGCACCAGCGCGACCTGCTGCTCCTCGCGGTGGGCACCCTCGGCGTCCTGCAGAGCATCCCCGCCGCCCTGACGCGGTGGTTCCCCGACAGCCAGGTCGCGCCCTACGTCCTCCTGGTCGCAGGCGGAGGCCTGGTCCTCACCGCGGTCCGCATCGCGCGGCGCACGACGGGTGGGCCCGGGAGCACGCGATGAGCGCGACGGTCCGGGCGGACACCAGGCAGGTGATCCGCAAGCCACCCGGAGGTCCCTGGGTCATGCCCGACTACGACTCCTTCCGGGCGTCCTTCGACTGGACCGCCGCACGCGCCGGGCTCGCCGGCCTCCCGGGAGGCGGAGGGCTCAACATCGCCCACGAGGCAGTGGACCGGCACGTGCTCGACGGACACGGCGACCGGGTCGCGCTGCGCTGCCTCCCCGCCGAGGGACCCGCGACCGAGGTGACCTATGCCGAGCTCCGCGCGGCGACCAACCGGTTCGCCAACCTCCTCCGCAGGCTCGGCGTGGAGCCCTCCGAGCGGGTCTTCTCCCTCCTCGGCAGGCAGCCCGAGCTCTACACCGCGCTGCTGGGGACGTTGAAGAACACCAGCGTCTTCTCCCCGCTCTTCGCCGCGTTCGGGCCCGAGCCCGTCCGGCAGCGGCTCGAGCTGGGGTCGGCCGCGGTCCTCGTGACCACCGCCGACCTCTACGAGCGCAAGGTGCAGCCCGTCCGTGACCGGCTGCCCGCCCTGCGCCACGTGCTGCTGGTCGACCGGGTCGTCCCCGGCGGGCTGCTCCTGCCCGAGCTGCTCGCCACCGCGTCCGACGAGCTCGAGATCCCGCCGACGGACCCGCAGGCCCCCGCCCTCCTGCACTTCACCAGCGGCACCACGGGCCGGCCCAAGGGCGCGGTCCACGTGCACGAGGCCGTGGTCGCGCACCTGGCCACGAGCGCCTGCGCGCTCGACCTGCGCGCCGGCGACCGCTACTGGTGCACCGCCGACCCGGGCTGGGTGACCGGCACGTCGTACGGCGTGGTCGCGCCCCTCGTGCACGGCGCCACGGTGGTCGTCGACGACGGCGACTTCGACGCCCGCCGGTGGTACGCCGTGCTCGAGCAGGAGCGCGTCGAGGTCTGGTACACCGCCCCCACCGCGCTGCGCATGCTGATGCGGCACGGGAGCGAGCTGGCCGGCGAGTTCGACCTGACCTCGCTGCGGCACGTCGCGAGCGTCGGGGAGCCGCTCAACCCCGAGGTCGTCCTGTGGGGCCAGGAGGCGCTCGGGCTCCCGGTCCACGACACGTGGTGGCAGACCGAGACCGGCGCGATCATGGTGAGCAACTACCCCTGCATGGACATCCGGCCCGGGTCGATGGGGCGCCCGGTGCCCGGCGTGGAGGTGGCGGTGCTCGAGCGCGGTGAGGACGGCCGCGCGCGGACCGCGGGTGGCGTCGTACGCGTGGACACCGGTGAGGTGGGGGAGCTGGCGCTGCGCGCCGGGTGGCCGTCGATGTTCCGCGGCTACCTCCACGACGAGGCGCGCTACTCCGCCTGCTTCGCCGACGGGTGGTACCTCACCGGCGACCTCGCCGCCCTCGACGGCGACGGCTACGTGTGGTTCGTCGGGCGCGCGGACGACGTGATCAAGTCCGCCGGGCACCTGATCGGTCCCTTCGAGGTCGAGTCCACCCTGATGGAGCACCCGGCCGTGAGCGAGGCGGGCGTCATCGGACGACCCGACCCGGTGGCGGGGGAGGTCGTGAAGGCGTTCGTCACCCTCGCCGAGGGGGTCGAGCCGAGCGAGGCGCTGCGCCGCGAGCTGATCGCCTTCGGCCGGCGCCGTCTCGGCGGTCTGGCCCCGCGCGAGATCGCCTTCGACCAGCACCTGCCGCACACCCGCAGCGGCAAGGTCGTGCGGCGGCTCCTCAAGGCCCGCGAGCTCGGACTGCCCGAGGGCGACCTGTCGAGCCTGGAGGCCGGGTCATGACCGCGACCACGCCGCAGCAGGCCGGTCACCGCACCGACCTGCTGCGGACCATGCTGCTCATCCGCCGCTTCGAGGAGCGGTGCGCCGAGCTCTACAGCGCCACGCGGATCCGCGGCTTCCTGCACCTGTACGTCGGGGAGGAGGCCGTGGCGACCGGGGTGGTCGGGGCGCTGGGACCCGAGGACTGGCTCGTCGCGACCTATCGCGAGCACGGCCACGCCCTGGCCCGGGGCGTCCACCCGGACGCGGTCATGGCGGAGATGTTCGGCCGCAGCACGGGCTGCAGCCGTGGCCGCGGCGGCTCGATGCACCTGTTCGACGCGGCGACCCGCTTCGTCGGCGGCAACGCGATCGTCGCCGGGGGGCTGCCGGTCGCGGTCGGGCTCGCCCTGGCCGACCGGATGCGCGGGCTGGAGCGGGTGACGGCCTGCTTCTTCGGCGACGGCGCGGTCGCCGAGGGCGAGTTCCACGAGTCGATGAACCTCGCCGCCCGCTGGCAGCTGCCGGTGCTGTTCTGCTGCGAGAACAACCTCTATGCGATGGGGACCGCGCTCGCGGTGACGCACGCGAGGACCGACCTGGTGACCCGCGCCGCGGACTACGGGATGACGGCCGAGGCGGTCGACGGCATGGACGTGGAGGCGGTCGAGGAGGCGGCGCGCAGGGCCGTCGCGGCCGTCCGCGCCGGCGGAGGCCCGGTGTTCCTGGAGCTGCGCACCTATCGCTTCCGCGCGCACTCGATGTACGACCCCGACCGCTACCGCGACAAGGCAGAGGTCGCGCGCTGGCGCGAGCGCGACCCGCTCACCACCCAGACCGAGCGGCTGCGTGCCGCCGGGCTGCTCGACGACGCCGGTCTGGAGGCGCTCGAGCAGGAGGTCGGCCGCACCATCGAGGCCGCGGTCGCGGCAGCCGAGGCCGCACCCGTCGAACCGGTCGCCGACCTGACCCGCTTCCTCGGCTTCGAGCCGGAGGGATCGCGGCCATGACCGGCGACACCGCCGTCCAGGAGCTCACCTACCGCGAGGCCATGCGTGCGGCGCTGAGGGACGCGCTGCAGCGTGACGAGCGGGTGTTCCTCATGGGCGAGGACGTCGGACGGTACGGCGGGTGCTTCGCGGTCAGCCTCGGCCTGCTCGAGGAGTTCGGGCCCGAGCGGGTGCGGGACACCCCCCTGTCGGAGTCGGCCTTCGTCGGCGCCGGGATCGGTGCCGCCGTGGCCGGGATGCGTCCCGTCGTCGAGGTGATGACGGTCAACTTCGCGCTGCTGGCGCTCGACCAGATCATGAACAACGCGGCGACCCTCTCGCACATGTCGGGCGGGCAGTTCCACGTGCCGCTGGTGATCCGCATGACGACCGGTGCGGGCCGTCAGCTCGCCGCGCAGCACTCCCACAGCCTCGAGGGCTGGCTCGCGCACATCCCAGGGCTGCGGGTGCTGACGCCGGCCACGCTGGAGGACGCCCGGGGCATGCTGTGGACCGCGCTGGAGGACCCGGATCCCGTGCTGCTGTTCGAGCACGGGTCGCTCTACAACGCGCGCGGCACGCTCGCCCCCGACGCCGGCCCGGTCGACATCGACCACGCGGCCGTGCGCCGGCAGGGCACGGACGTCACGGTGATCACCTACGGCGGGAGCCTGCCCAAGGTGATGGAGGCGGCGACCAGGCTCGCCGACGACGGCGTGGACGTCGAGGTCGTCGACCTGCGCACCCTGCGTCCCCTGGACGACGCCACGTTCGTGGGCTCGGTGCGGCGCACCCACCGGGCGGTCGTCGTGGACGAGGGCTGGCGCAGCGGCGGCATCTCGGCGGAGATCACCGCCCGCATCCTCGAGCAGGCGTTCTTCGACCTCGACGCACCGGTCGAGCGGGTCTGCTCGGTGGAGGTGCCCATCCCCTACGCCAAGCAGCTGGAGGACGCGGCGATCCCGCAGGTGGAGGACGTGGTCGCGGCGGTGCGCCGGGTGGTGAGCACCGATGGCTGACTTCACGATGCCCTCGCTGGGCGCGGACATGGACTCCGGCACCTTGGTGGAGTGGCTGGTCGCGCCCGGTGACGTGGTGCACCGCGGCGACATCGTCGCGGTCGTGGACACCTCCAAGTCCGCGGTCGAGGTGGAGACGTTCACCGAGGGCGTCGTCGAGGAACTGCTCGTCCCGGTCGGCACGCAGGTGCCCGTGGGCACGCCGCTGGCGAGGATCGGGGAGGCCCGGCCCACGGGTGGCGCCGCGCCGGTCGCTGCTGCCGTGGCTGCCGCGCCGGCCGCGCCGGCCGCGCCGGTCACGGTCGGCCACCGTCGCCGGATCACGCCCCACGCCCGTCGGCTCGCGGCCGACCTCGGGATCGACCTCGACTCGCTGCCGGGCGAGGGACGCGTGAGCGCCGACGACGTACGCCGGGCCGCGGAGGCGCAGGCCGCGCCCTCGGCCCCGTCGGCCCCGTCGCCGCCGCCGCCGCAGGCCGGCCCGCCGGAGGGCGCGACGCGGATGCGGGCCGCGATCGCGGACCTCATGGCCAGGTCCAAGCGGGAGGTGCCGCACTACTACGTCACGTCGACCATCGACCTGGGTGCGGTGACGGACTGGCTGACCGCGCGCAACCTCGACCTGCCCGTGGCGCGCAGGATCGTGCCCGCCGCCGCGCTGCTCAAGGCGACGGCGCTGACCGCGCGCGCCCACCCCGAGCTCAACGGCTTCTGGCGCGACGGAGCGTTCGTGCCCGCGACCGGCGTCCACCTGGGGATCGCGATCTCCCTGCGCGGCGGCGGCCTGGTGGCGCCGGCGATCCACGACGCCGCGGACCTCTCGGTGGACGACCTCATGGCCGCCCTGCGCGACCTGGTCACGCGTGCGCGCGCAGGCCGGCTGCGCTCCTCGGAGGTCTCCGACCCGACGCTGACCGTGACCGACCTGGGCGACCAGGGCGTGGAGTCCGTGCTGGGCGTGATCTATCCACCGCAGGTGGCGCTGGTCGGCCTGGGTCGCGTCATGGACCGCCCGGTGGCCGTGGACGGGCTCCTCGGTGTGCGGCCGACCGTGACCGCCACTCTGTCCGCGGACCACCGGGCCACCGACGGCATGGTCGGCTCGCGGTTCCTCTCGACCCTCGACCGCCTGCTCCAGGCACCGGAGGACCTGTGAACGAGACCGACGCACAGCGAGCCGTGGAACGAGCCGTCAGGGCCGTCGTCCCCGACGCGGACGTCCTCGGCCTGGGACCGGACGAGCCCCTGCGGCGAGCGTTCGAGCTCGACTCGCTGGACTTCCTCACCGTCGTGGAGTCCCTGAGCGCTGCGCTCGGACGGCCGGTGCCGGAGCGCGACTACCCGCGCCTGCGCACCCTCGCCACCTGCACGACCTATCTCACCGAGGCCGGGACCCCGGCACCCGGACGCGCGAGCGACACAGGACAGGAGTCGACGCCATGACCACCCTGAGCATCATCAAGGCCGACACCGGAGGGTGGGTCGGCCACTCCTCGGTGCACCCCGAGCAGATCGAGGAGGCACGGCGCCACACCGAGCGGGCGATGGCCGACGGCCTGCTCCTGGACGCCCACGTGGCCACCTGTGGCGACGACCTCGCCCTCGTGATGACCCACGAGCACGGCATCGAGGCCGCGTCCGTGCACGAGTTCGCGTGGAACGTCTTCGAGGCCACGACGGCTGTCGCCAAGCGGCTCGGGCTCTACGGCGCCGGCCAGGACCTGCTCTCCGACGCCTTCTCCGGCAACCTGCGGGGCATGGGGCCCGGCTACGCCGAGATCGAGCTGGAGGAGAGGCCCAGCGAGCCGCTCATCTGCTTCTTCGCGGACAAGACCGAGCCGGGCGCGTGGAACCTCCCGCTCTACAAGATCTTCGCCGACCCCTTCAACACGGCCGGCCTGGTGATCGACAAGGCGATGCACGAGGGCTTCACCTTCGAGGTCTACGACCTGATGCTCGACAAGCGCCTGGAGTTCCACTGCCCGGAGGACTCCTACGACCTGCTGATGTACATCGGCGCCCCGGCTCGCTACGTCGTGCACTCGGTGACCTCCCGCGCCCTGGGCATCCCCGCCGCGGCCACGAGCACCCAGCGCCTGTCGCTGATCGCGGGCAAGTACGTCGGCAAGGACGACCCGGTCATGGTGGTCCGGTGCCAGTCCGGGCTGCCGGCGGTGGGCGAGGTCCTCGAGCCGTTCACGCTCGCCCACACCGTGGCCGGCTGCATGCGCGGGTCGCACCACGCCCCGCTGATGCCGGTGCGCGCCGCCGACGCCACCCCGAGCCGGTTCGACGGACCGCCCCGCGTGGTGGGGCTCGGGTTCCAGCTGCACGAGGGACGACTCGGGATGCCTCGCGACCTGCTGGGCGACCCGTCGTTCGACCGGGCCCGCCAGACGGCCAACGAGGTCATGGACTACCTGCGGCGGCACGGGCCGTTCGAGCCGCACAGGCTCCCGCTCGAGGACCTGGAGTACACGACGATGCGTGACCTCGAGGAGCGGCTGGTCGACCAGTGGCAGCCGCTGCCGGACCGCCGGCCGCGGGTCGGCGCGAGCCCCCGCTCCTGACCCACCTGCACGACCACCACCAGCGACCAGCACCCAGGAGCTCCGCCATGACCGACCAGCGCTACGTCCGACCCTTCTCCGAGATCGGGCTCGACGACGTCGCGGACGTGGGAGGCAAGAACGCCTCCCTCGGGGAGATGGTGCGCCACCTGCGCGGCGCCGGGGTGCGGGTGCCCGACGGGTTCGCGGTCACCGCGGCGGGCTACCGGCACGTGCTCGACGAGGCACACGTGTGGCCCGCCCTCCGCGAGCTGTTCGCCGACGTCGACCGCGAGGACGTCGCGGACCTGAGCCGCCGCAGCGAGGCGGCCCGGCGCCTGGTGCGGGAGGCAGCACTGCCGAAGGACCTGGTCGAGGAGGTCCTGGCCGCGCACCGCGAGCTGCGGACCAGGACCGGTCACGACCCGGCGCTCGCGGTCAGGAGCTCCGGCACCGCGGAGGACCTGCCGGGTGCGAGCTTCGCCGGCCAGCACGACACGTTCCTCAACGTCACCGGGGAGGACCAGCTGCTCGAGGCGGTGGTCGCGTGCTTCGCCAGCCTCTTCAACGACCGGGCGGTGCACTACCGCCTCGAGCGCGGGTACGACGCCGTGGACGTGGCGCTGTCTGTCGGCGTCATGCAGATGGTGCGGTCGGACCTCGCTGCTGCCGGGGTGATGTTCACGCTCGACCCGGAGTCGGGGTTCCCCGACGTCGTGCTGGTGACCTCGTCCTACGGGCTGGGTGAGAACGTCGTCCAGGGTGCGGTGGACCCCGACGAGTTCGTCGTCCACAAGCCGATGCTGCGGCGGGGGCACCGCACGGTGCTGCGCCACCGACGTGGGGCCAAGGCGGTGACCATGCAGCTCGACGAGACGGGGCGCGAGCGCGTCCGCAACGTCCCGACTCCGCCGGTGCTGCGCGAGTCGTACTCCCTCACCGACGACGAGGTGCTCGAGCTCGCCTCGACCGCACTGCGGATCGAGGACCACTACGGGGTCCCCATGGACGTGGAGTGGGCCAAGGACGGGGTCGACGGGCTGCTCTACGTCGTCCAGGCGCGGCCGGAGACCGTGATCTCGCGGCGGGCGCCGACGCTGCTGGAGACGTTCGTGGTCGAGGAGCACTCCACGGTCCTCTGCCAGGGCAGGGCGGTGGGCGAGCGGGTGGCCACGGGACCGGTGCGGGTCGTCCGCGACACCGCGGAGCTCTCCTCGTTCGTCCCCGGCGAGATCCTCGTCGCGAGCACCACCACCCCTGACTGGGAGCCGGTGATGAAGACCGCCGCCGCCGTGGTCACCGACCGGGGCGGCCGCACCTGCCACGCCGCGATCATCGCGCGCGAGCTGGGGATCCCTGCCGTCGTGGGCGTGGGCGACGCCACTCGGGCGCTGGAGGACGGCGACGTCGTGACCGTGTCGTGCGCCGGCGGTGACGTCGGGCGCGTCTACCAGGGAGCGGCGAAGGTGCGGGTCGACAAGACCGACCTGTCGCAGATGCCGCGTCCCCGGACCAAGGTGATGGTGAACCTCGGCAACCCGGACCTGGCGTTCCGGACCGCCCTCCTGCCCAGCGACGGCGTCGGCCTGGCGCGGATGGAGTTCATCATCAGCGAGTCGATCCAGGCCCACCCGATGGCCCTGCTCCACCCGGAGCGGGTGACGGACCCGGCCGCGCGGGCCGAGCTGGCGATGATCACCAAGGACTACCCCGACGGGGCGACGTTCTTCGTCGAGCGCCTCGCCGAGGGAGTGGGCACGATCGCGGCCGCCTTCCACCCGCGCCCCGTGGTGGTGCGGATGTCGGACTTCAAGACCGACGAGTACGCCGACCTGGTCGGGGGAGCGGGCTTCGAGCCGACGGAGGAGAACCCGATGATCGGCTTCCGTGGCGCGTCCCGCTACACCCACCCGGCGTACGCCGAGGGCTTCGCGCTCGAGTGCCGTGCGATGCGCCGCGTGCGGGAGGACATGGGCCTGGACAACGTCGTGCTCATGGTGCCGTTCGTGCGTCGCCTGGAGGAGGCCGACCTGGTGCTCGCGCGCATGGCCGAGCTCGGTCTGCGCCGGGGCGAGGACGGGCTGCGCATCTTCGCGATGTGCGAGATCCCCAACAACGTGGTCCTCGTCGACGAGTTCGCGCAGCGCTTCGACGGCATGTCGATCGGGTCCAACGACCTGACCCAGCTCACCCTCGGTGTCGACCGGGGCAGCGCCCTCCTGGCCTTCGACTTCGACGAGCGGGACCCGGGGGTCAAGCGCATGATCCGGATGGCGGTCGAGGGGTGCCGGCGTCAACGCGTGCACTCCGGCTTCTGCGGCCAGGCGCCGTCGGACTACCCCGACATGGTGGAGCTGCTGGTCGAGCTCGGGTTCGACTCGATGAGCGTCAACCCCGACAGCCTGCTGTCGGTGACCCGGTCGGTGCTCGGTGTCGAGGAGAGGCTGGGCAGGTCCGAGCAGGAGAAGGGCGACTGACCTTCAGAGGAGGCCCTCCCAGCTGTGCTCGCCGCCGAGCCAACGGGTGAGCTCCGCGGGGTTGCGCTGCCCGACCTCGTCGAGGATGCACGACCGCTCCTCGGCGAGGGCGGCGACCGCCGTGGGCCGTTGCGGGCGGAGCAGCTGCTGGGTCGTGGCGTCCCACCGCTGCTTCAGCTCGGCGTCGCTCATCCGGTGCACCCGGGTGGCCGTGTCCCGGCTCCTGCCTCGCAGGCGCCGAGTCAGCCGGTCGACCAGGTCGGGGAAGGTCACGACGGCGACGACGACCGGCAGCATCCCCCACGGTCCGAGGGCACCGACCCATCCGGCGATCGCCGCGCCGGTGAGGATGCCCCACCACGTCGCCCGCACCGTGAGCCAGCGGTCGTCGAGCTCCATCGTCTCGACCGTCGTCCAGGCCGTCAGCGCGCCGAGGAGGGCACCGCACATCACCAGCACCAGCATGCGCCCGACGGAGTGGGTGGTGACCGCGTGCGCCACGGCGAAGAGGACGAGGAGGAGTGCGAAGAACTCCCAGATGGTGCGCAGTCGCATGGCCGTCTCCCTCCGCGCGTGGATCCACGACCACCGTCGCTCCAGGGTCGGGCGTCACCCCAGGGCCGCTCGGTCCCGTCCTGGTGACCATCCAGACCCCGCTCGGGTGACGTCCGGTCCTGTGAGCGCGCTCACGGTCCATCGGCCCTGCCGTGGCAGGCAGATCCGGCCTAGGTTCGGAGCAGGAGAGGAGCGGTCACCATGTCGGCCCGGCGCGTGGTCCCTGCGGTGGACGTGCTCGCCAAGCTGCTGCTGGCGGCGTCCCTGGTCGCGGTCGCGATCGACCCGGAGTGGGGGAACCTCGAGGGCAAGGCGCCGGTGGCCAGGGCGGTCCTCTACCCCCTTCCCGCGTTCGGTCCCGCCCTGGTGTGGTGGTGGAGGCGCCCGGCCCGGAGCGTGCCCTGGGGGGCCGACCTGATGCTGACCCTCGTCTGCTTCAGCGACATCCTCGGCAACCGGATGGACCTCTACGACTCGGTGGTGTGGTTCGACGACCTGGTCCACCTCGTCGACACCGCTCTGCTGAGCGGCGCGGTCCTCGCGGTGACGACGACGCGGCGTACACCCTTCGTCGCGGCCCTCGAACGTTCCCTGGCCGTGGGGATCACCGCTGCGCTGGCGTGGGAGCTGTTCGAGCTGGTCTCGTTCGTGACCAAGTCGTCGGAGTACCCGATGGCCTACGAGGACACGGTCGGCGACCTGGCCCTGGGCTGGCTGGGCGCGGCCGTCGCCGCCCTCGTGCTGCGACCGCCGCGACGACAGGTCGCCCGGACGCCGTCCGCGGTCTGCAGGGCCGAACGGCCCCGGCACGTGCCCGTCCTGGCCCTGGGGCCACGGACCACCCGGACCTACGGTCGGGTCAGCACGCAACCGGCTCCACCTTCCCCTGACCAGCGGAGGCCCCATGTCGCAGCCAGCCCCACGGATCCCGAGGCAGCGAGCCCCGCGACGTGCTGAGTCGCTCCTCACCACGCTCCTGCCGGAGATCGCCGGCGCGTCCCAGCGCCACGTCGTGCTCACGCTCGACGAGGCCCTGGACCGGGTGCCGGCGGACGCGGCGCTCGAGGTGTCCGAGGCGGTGTGGCTGCTGCTCGAGCACCTCGACCATCATCCGGGCGACGAGCCCGTGGTCGTCGCGGTCGAGCTCGCCGGTGACGAGCTCTGCGCCCGCGTGGCCGACGACCGGTGCAGCGCCCCGTGCGCGACCCGCTCGCCCGAGGTCGGTCGCGTGTGGTCGTTGGCGACGGCGCGGCCCGAGCGCCGCTGCGACGTGGTCTCGGGAGCGCTCGGCGGTGTCCGGATGACGTGGTCGGCCCGCGTGGCGGACGCCGGGTCGCGGTCCGGTGTGCTCAGCGGGCCGGTGCCGGGCTGACCGGTGGGGCCGGAGCGGCGAGGGGCGGCTCGACCTCGAGCACCTCGTCCACGGGGCGGCGACCGGTCGGCGGGACGGGGTCCCTGCTGACCGGCGGCCAGCCCAGCCGCACGACGAGCTGGGGGACGGCGGTGTCCCCGAGCACCTCGTCCTGGAGGACCCGTTGGGTCACCGCGACGTCCGTCGGCTGGCTGAACGGGAGCAGCGAGAGACCCCCCACCGTGCTGATCAGCCACTGCGCGGCCAGCGCCTCGCCGGTGCGCAGCCACGAGAGCGGGTCGTCGGACGACGTCGAGAGCACCAGCCAGGTCGGGGCGGGGTCGGCGGCCTCGTGGTGGTCGTCGGCGAGCGTGCCGGCGGGGAAGCGGCTGGGCACCTCGGGCAGGTTCGTGGACGGCACGCCCTCGGCCTCCCCCGACGGGCGGACCCAGTCCGCCAGCTCCTCGTCGTAGCCCTCGTGCCCGGCCTGCACGCGACGTGCCGCCTGCAGCATCGCCTCCACGAGGTGGACCTGCCGGTCGTCGAGCGCAGCGGTGGCCAGGACCCCGTGGTCGTTCGCGACCTGGCGCAACGTGCTCACCCACTCCTCGGGGACCGGCCACGAGCTCACCGGCCGACGGTCGCTGCGGCGGCGGCGTACGGCGGTCGCGAGGTACTGCTGGTCGCGCGTCGGTTCGGCGGGGGAGAAGGTGACCACCGCCAGGAGGTCCCGGTCCGAGTCGTCGGGGAAGCGCCGCACGGTCGTCGCCCAGCCACGTCCCGCTGCGGCGACCGTCGCGACGTGGAGGGCGGCTCCGCAGCTGATCACCAGGTCACGGCCGGTCGGGTCGGTGACCGCCAGGTGGCGCGACCGGTCGGCACGCAGCTCGAGCCGGTCGGGTCGCGCGGTCCACCGCCACGGCTGGGTGTTGTGCAGCGAGGGCGCCGTGCAGGCGTCCTCGACGATGGCCCTCAGCTCAGCGGGATCGGGGTCGGTCATGGCGACACTGTCCTCGCCGGGGTCCCGCCTGAGCAGGGCCGTCCGACCCCGGGGCGGGGACCGGTCGGTCCTCGGCGGTGCCCCGACCGGCAATGGGCGGGGAGGGGCCACCGTTCCTAGCGTTCAGCCGTGGACGTTCTCGACATCGCGCGCTGGCAGTTCGGCATCACGACCGTCTACCACTTCCTCTTCGTGCCCATCACGATCGGTCTGTCGGCGCTGGTCGCCGGCTACCAGACCGCGTGGCTGCGGACGCGCAACGAGCAGTGGCTGCGGCTGACCCGGTTCTTCGGCAAGCTCTTCCTGATCAACTTCGCCATCGGCGTCGTCACCGGCATCGTGCAGGAGTTCCAGTTCGGCATGAACTGGAGCGACTACTCGCGCTTCGTGGGCGACGTGTTCGGTGCCCCGCTCGCGATCGAGGGCCTGCTCGCGTTCTTCCTCGAGTCGACGTTCCTCGGGCTGTGGATCTTCGGCTGGGACCGCCTGCCGGAGAAGGTCCACCTCGCCTGCATCTGGGCGGTCCACGTGGGCACGCTCTTCTCGTCGTACTTCATCCTCGCGGCGAACAGCTGGATGCAGAACCCGGTGGGCTACCGCTTCAACCCCGACACGGGTCGCGCCGAGATGAACGACTTCGCCGCCGTGCTGTTCAACAAGGTCCAGCTGGTGACCTTCCCGCACACGGTGATCGGCGCCTACATGACCGGTGCCGCGTTCGTGGTCGGCGTCAGCCTCTGGTCGATGATGCGGCGGCGCAACGACGGCGACCAGCCGCTCTACCTCCGCGGCGCCCGCACCGGCGCGGTCGTCATGCTCGTCGCCGGCCTGGGC
Source organism: uncultured Nocardioidaceae bacterium (assembly GCA_964557235.1). Classification (GTDB taxonomy): domain Bacteria; phylum Actinomycetota; class Actinomycetes; order Propionibacteriales; family Nocardioidaceae; genus Marmoricola_A. The sequence goes on along the minus strand of CAZKZQ010000002.1, from coordinate 14,890 downwards.
GTCGCGGTGTCCGGTGACGTCGCGGCCAAGGTCATGACCGACGTGCAGCCGATGAAGATGGCCGCCGCCGAGGCGCTCTACGACACCGAGACCGCCGCCGACTTCTCGCTCCTCACCGTGGGCTCCCTCGACGGCAACGAGGAGAAGTTCTCGATCAAGGTGCCGGACCTGCTGTCCTTCCTCGCGACCGGCTCGACCAGCGGCGAGGTGGAGGGCGTCAACCAGCTGCGCGAGAAGTACCAGGCGACCTACGGGCAGGACCCCGGGGCGACGTACTACTCGCCGGACGACTACACGCCCTACATCCCGCTGACCTACTGGACGTTCCGCCTCATGATCGGCCTCGGCGTCCTGGCCGCCGGCATCGCGGCACTGGTCCTCTGGGCAACCAGGCGCGGGCGAGTCCCGACCGCCCGCGCCTGGGGCTGGGCCGCCGTCGCGCTGCCGTTCCTGCCACTGGTCGCCAACTCGATGGGCTGGATCTTCACCGAGATGGGCCGCCAGCCCTGGGCCGTCTTCGGCGTGATGACGACCGCCCGAGCGGTGTCGCCCGGCGTCAGCGTCACGGAGGCAGCGATCTCGCTGGTCGCCCTGACGCTGGTGTACGCCGTCCTGGCCGTCGTCGAGGTCGGCCTGCTCCTGAAGTACATCCGGGCCGGAGCCGAGCCCGCCCCCGCGCCCCCGACCGACACGGACGACGCCGACCGTCCGCTCGCGTTCGCCTACTGACCCGCCCCGATCGAGGAGACATCCCCATGGAGCTCACCACCGTCTGGTTCGGCCTCATCGCCGTGCTCTGGATCGGCTACTTCGCCCTCGAGGGCTTCGACTTCGGGGTCGGGATCCTGCTCCCCGTGCTGGGTCGCAGCGAGGGCGAGCGACGCGTGCTGATCAACACGATCGGCCCCGTCTGGGACGGCAACGAGGTGTGGGTGCTGGTCGCCGGCGGCGCGACGTTCGCCGCGTTCCCGGAGTGGTACGCCACGCTCTTCAGCGGCTTCTACCTGCCCCTGCTGGCGATCCTCGTCGGGCTGATCGTGCGCGGCGTCGCGTTCGAGTACCGCGCGAAGCGCGACGACGACCGGTGGCGGGCGGCGTGGGACCAGGCGATCTTCTGGGGCTCGCTCCTCCCCGCGATCCTCTGGGGCGTGGCCTTCGCGAACATCCTGCGAGGCGTGCCGATCGACGCCGATGGCGAGTACGCCGGCGGCCTGGTGACCCTGCTGAACCCGTACGGCCTGCTCGGTGGGGTCACCACGCTGCTCCTCTTCGTCACCCACGGCGCGATGTTCGTCTCGCTCAAGACCGACGGGCCGATCCGCACCCGGGCGAGGTCGCTCGCGGTCGTGACCGGCCTCGGCGCTGCGGTCGCCGCGGTGGCGTTCCTCGCGTGGACGCAGGGCCAGACCGGCACGGTCGCCTCGGCGATCCTCTTCGTGGCTGCCGCGCTGTGCCTGGTCGGTGGCCTGGTCGCCGTACGAGGAGGGCGTGAGGGCTGGGGCTTCATCGGGACCTTCGCGACGATCGCCCTCGCCGTCGCCGGGCTGTTCGTGGCGCTGTTCCCCGACGTCATGCCCACCACGCTCGCGGGCGGCACGGGCCTGACGACCACCACCGCTGCTGCGACCGACTACACCCTCAAGATCATGACCGTCGTCGCGGTGGTGTTCACCCCGGTGGTGCTGGCCTACCAGGCCTGGTCCTACTGGGTGTTCCGCAAGCGGCTGTCGGTCCACCACATCCCCGGCGTGACGGTGGTGCACCAGCGGACCTCGCACGAGGACGTGCCGAGCCCGACGCCGGCGACGTGAGGCCGACCGACCCGGCGCTGCGCCGCCAGCTCGCCGGCGCCCGGAGGCCGCTCACGGTCGTCGTCGCGAGCGGGCTCGTCACGAGCCTGCTCGTCCTGGCCCAGGCGTTCGCCCTGGCGGACGTCGTGGTCGCCGCGGTCCGAGGAGACGGCCTGGTGCGGGCGGTCGTGGTCCTCGGCGCGGTGGTCGCCGTCCGAGCGCTCACCTCGGCGGTCTCGGAGGTCGCCGCCGCGCACGCCGCCGGTCTCGTCGGGCAGTCGCTCCGGGAGCGGCTGGTGCGGGCCGTCCTGGCGGGGCGCGGGCCGTCGACCGAGGGCGAGGCCGCGGCGCTGGCCACCCGCGGGGTCACCGCCGCGGAGCCCTACCTCACGCGCTACGTCCCCGCGCTCGTGCTCGCGGCCGTGCTGCCGCCGCTGACCGTCGTGGCGCTGGCCACGCAGGACCTCACCAGCGCGGTCATCGTGCTGGCGACCCTGCCGCTCGTGCCGGTCTTCGGCGCGCTCGTCGGCCTCGCGACGCGGGACCGGGCCGAGTCGCAGTGGCGGGCGATGGCCTCGCTGTCGGGCCACTTCCTCGACATCATGCGCGGGCTGCCGACCCTGGTCGCCTTCCGGCGCGCCCGGGCGCAGTCGGCCGTCATCGGCGCGGTCACGCACCGCTACCGCCGCGCGACCCTCGCGACCCTCCGCATCGCGTTCGCCTCCTCGGCGGTCCTCGAGCTGATCGCGACCCTGTCCGTCGCGCTGGTCGCGGTCGTGGTCGGCACCCGGCTGGCCGGTGGCGGGCTCGACCTGCGCACCGCGCTCGTCGTGCTGCTGCTCGCGCCCGAGGCCTACTGGCCCCTGCGCCGCGTCGGGGCGGAGTTCCACGCCGCGGCGGAGGGGATCGCGACCTTCGAGCGGCTCGCCGACCTGGAGGCGGCCGAGGTCGAGGACGAGGAGCCGGTGCACCTGCCCCTCGCGGTGCGCGGCCTCACGGTCCGCTACGACGACCGCGTCGTGCCGGCCGTGGAGGACGTCGACCTCGTGGTCCCGGAGCGAGGCGTCACCGCGCTCGTGGGGCCATCGGGGTGCGGCAAGTCGACGGTGCTCGCGGTGCTGGCCGGGCTGGTCGAGCCGTCGTCCGGCACGGTGCTCACCGGTGGCGTTGAGGGCGCCGACGTGGCCGGCAGCCTCGGTGGCAGGGCCTGGCAGGAGCAGGTCGCCTGGCTGCCGCAGCGCCCGAGCTTCGTCGCGGGCACTGTGGCCGAGAACCTGCGGCTGGCCGCTCCCGACGCGGACGACGCCCGGTTGTGGGAGGCGCTGCGGACCGTCGCGCTGGCCGACCGCGTGCGGGTCGCCGGTGGGCTGGACGCGACCGTCGCCGAGGACGGGCTGTCCCTCTCCGCCGGCGAGCGTGCCCGCCTCGCCCTCGCGCGCGTCGTCCTCGCCGACCGGCCGCTGGTGCTGCTCGACGAGCCCGCCGCGCACGTCGACCCGGCGACCGAGGCCGTCCTCGCCGACGTGGTGCGCACGCTCGGCCGCGACCGCTCGGTCGTGGTCGTGGCCCACCGCCCGGCCCTGGTCGATGTGGCCGACCACGTGGTGCGACTCCCAGGACGCCGCGTGGTCACGACCCCGCCCTCCACCGCGCCGTCGGCGCGGGCGGCCCGTGCCGACGGGGGGTCGTCCGCCGGGCCGCGGGCGGGGTTCGTCCTCGCCACCGTCCTCGGGGTCCTGGCGTCGTCGTGCGGGGTCGCGCTGACCGCCACCGCCGGCTGGCTCATCGTCAAGGCCTCCGAGCACCCGGCCGTGCTCACGATGCTGGTCGCCATCGTCGGGGTGAGGGCCTTCGGCATCGGCCGGCCGGTCTTCCGCTACGCCGAACGGCTCCGGTCGCACGACGCCGCCCTGCGGCTCCTCGCCGAGCGCCGGGTCCGGGTGTACGACGCGGTCGTCCCGCTCACCCCGGGCAGGCTCGGACGCCAGCGCGGCGACGTGCTGTCCGGGATCGTCGACGACGTCGACTCCCTCCTGGACCGCGAGCTGCGGGTCCGGCTGCCCCTGCGGGTCCTCGCGGTCGTGGGCCTCGTCGCGACGTCGGTCGCCGCGCTCCTGCTCCCCGTGGCCGGGGTCGCCGTGGGGGCGGCGTTGCTCGCCGGCGTCGCGGCCCACCTCCTCGTGCGGTGGGGGTGCCTCGCCCCGGAGCGCGAGTCCGTCACCGCTCGTGCGGAGCTGTCGGCGGTGGTGGCGCAGGCCGCTCACCTCGCCCCGGAGCTGCGGATGTGGCAGGCCGACGACGTGGTCCTGGGCCCGGTGGCCCGGTTGGCCCGGCGTCTGGCGCGTGCCTCGTCCCGGTCGGCGGCGTGGACCGCCGCAGCGCGCGCCCTGGTCCTGCTCGCGGGGACCGCCGCCGTCGTGGCCGTCGCGGCCCTGGGGTCGCGCGCGGTGACCGAAGGGACCCTCAGCGGCCCGGTGCTGGCGCTTCTCGTCCTGCTGCCCGTGGCGCTGGTCGACGTGGTGCTCCCCGCCGTCGACGCCGGTGCTCTCGTGGGTCGCGTGCGCTCGGCCGCCGCCCGGCTGGACGAGCTGGAGCACATCGCGCCCGCCGTCACCGACCCCTCCGACCCCGTGCCCGCCAACGGCTCGCGCCGGCTGGAGGCGGTCGGGCTCGACCTCGGCTGGGAGGGCCGGACCGTCCTCGGTGGGCTCGACCTGCGCCTGGAGGAGGGCGAGCGGGTCGCCGTGGTCGGCCCGTCGGGCTGCGGCAAGAGCACCCTGGCGGCGGCACTGGTGCGGTTCGTCGACCCGCTGCGCGGCACGATCACGCTCGGCGACACGCCACTCGTGGAGCTCGCCCTGGACGACGTGCGGGGCGACGTCGGTCTCGTGGACGACGACCCGCACGTGTTCTCCTCCACCCTGGCCGAGAACGTCCGCCTGGCCCGGCCCGACGCCGACGACACGGAGGTCGAGGCGGCCCTGCGTCGCGCACGTCTCGGGCCGTGGCTCGACACGCTCCCGGAAGGGCTGGGGACCTGGGTCGGCGACGGGCACGCAGCGGTCTCGGGCGGGGAGCGGGCGCGGCTCGGGCTGGCCCGGTCGCTCCTGCTCGACCAGCCCGTGCTGGTGCTCGACGAGCCGGTCGCCCACCTGGACCGGGCGACCGCCGAGCAGCTCTCGGCGGACCTCGTCGACGGCGCGGACGGGCGGACCCTGCTGTGGATCAGTCACGACGACGTCGGGCTCGAGCGGATGGACCGCGTCGTCCGCCTGGGCTGATCGGCACCCCGCGGGGGGCCGACCGACCCTGCGGGAACGTGCCGGATGGTGGCACTCTGGAGCCATGGCCGACCAGACCACCATCCGCGTCTACCTGCTCGACGACCACGAGATCGTGCGCCAGGGGATCCGCACCTTCCTCGAGGCCGCAGGCGACATCGAGATCGTCGGCGAGTCCGGCTCCGCCGTCGACGCCGCGCACCGCATCCCGGCACTCCGCCCCGACGTCGCGGTGCTGGACGCCCGGCTGCCGGACGGCTCCGGCATCGAGGTGTGCCGCACCGTGCGCTCGATCGACCCGTCGATCAACGCGTTGATCCTCACCTCCTACGACGACGACGAGGCGCTGTTCTCCGCGATCATGGCCGGCGCCTCGGGCTACGTCCTCAAGGAGATCAAGAGCTCCGACCTGCTCACCGCGATCCGCCACGTGGCCACCGGCGAGTCGCTCATCGACCCCGCGCTCACCAAGCGGGTGCTCGAGCGGGTGCGCAACCCCACGACCACCGCGCCCGAGCTGGCGCAGCTGACCGACCAGGAGATCAAGCTGCTCGAGTACATCGCCGAGGGCCTGACCAACAAGGAGATCGGCGAGCAGATGTTCCTCGCCGAGAAGACGGTGAAGAACTACGTCTCCACGGTCCTGGCCAAGCTGGGCGTCGAGCGGCGCACCCAGGCAGCCGTCATCGCAGCGAAGCTGCTCGACGCGGGCTGACCGGGTCCTCCCTCAGCTCGAGCACGGTGCCGCGGATCTCGCGGATCACCGCGTCCAGCAGGTCCACGACGACGTCCACGCCCTCGTTCAGCAGCTCGGGGGTCTCGCGCAGCGACTGCAGCTGGAGCCCGGCGCCGAAGAGCTTCTGCACCACCACGTCGTGCAGCTCGCGGGCGATGCGCTCGCGCTCGGCGATCACGGCCAGCTCCTCGCGGTCGGCGAGCGCGCGGGCGCGGTCGAGCGCGAGCCCGGCCTGGTCGGCGAACTGCGCGAGGAGGTCGAGCTCGTCGGAGGCGTCGACCTCCGCGGGCAGCACGAGCACCAGTGCGCACCGCTTCGCGAGCCTGGCCCGAAGGCGGACGACGAGGACCCGCGGGTCGCCGAGGGTGTGGTCGGAGCCCCAGAGGTGTGCGGCGGCCTGCTGGACGGTGCTCTCGGAGACCAGGCCGGCCGGTCCGTCGTACGCCGCGATGGTGGGGCGCGCGCGGCGGGGCGCCGACACGACCGCAGCGGCCCGGGCTCCGGACGCGACGCGGGCGCGGCGCACGACCTGCTCGAGCGCCCGCTCGGGCGGGACGAAGGTGGTGAGGGCCTCGCTGAGGTCGGCGGTCGCCTCCAGCCATCGTCGTCGCCGCTCGGCCAGGGCGTCCGCCCGGGAGTGCTCCACGACGTGCCCGGCGGCGTCGGCGAGCACGCGCACGAGCGCCTCGTCCTCGTCGGTGAACGCCGGGTCCGGCGTGCGGCCCGCGAGGTAGATCAGGCCGAACATCTCCTCGCGCACCCGGACCGGGACCACGAGGAGGTCGCGGTCGCGGACGTGGTCGCCCACCGCGGTCCAGGTCAGGTCGTCGGGTCCGACGGTGAGGAAGCGCAGGGCTCCCGCGGCCCCCTCGCGCACGCCGAGCGCTCCGCTGCGCGCGCCGGTGATCTCCGCCGCGGCGGCCACGATCCTGGTGAGCACGTCGTCGAGGTCCCCGCCGCCGGCGACGGCGTCGAGGGCGTCCAGCAGGGCGGGCGTCATGGCCGCGCCGGGTCCGAGGTCTGTGACCGCAGGTCCGAGGCCTGGCGGACCAGACGGCGTCCGCTCAGCTCGCGCCAGCGCAGGGCGAGCACGAGGGTGCGGTGTCCCTTGGCCCACGGCTCGGGCCCGGCCGCGTGCGTGACGCGACGGAGCTCGCTGGGGTCGAGGACGGCGTTGGAGCGCCCGCGAGCGACGACGCTCCAGCCGAGGTGCTGCTCCTCGTCGAGGTGGTCGACCTCGAAGGCCACCAGGGCGTTGCGGCCATAGGTGCCGAGCACGCTGTAGGGCGTGGTGCGGACGTAGATCGCGCCGTCGAGCACGGTGTAGTTCACCGGCACGATGTGGGGCCCGTCGGGGGCGTTGATCGCGAAGCGGCCCACGGTGCCGTCGCCGAGCAGCCGCAAGCACTCGTCGTACCCGAGCTCGTATGCCAGCGTCATGAGGTTGCCTCCCGGTGCGTGCCCGGTCCCCTGCCGGTACGACGATCGTGTCCCCCCGGCGTGGCCCGGATCACGTGCCGACCGGCCCCCAGGTGTGCCCGAGGGACCCCTCATCCGCCCGGAGTATGGTCTGGAGGCGTGACGCTGCCCGACGAGCGTGCCCCCGACGTCCAGGACCGCCTGAGCGGCCTCCTGGGGGCCACGCGCTGGATCGTCAGCGACCTCGCCCTCGACGCCGTCCTGCGGCGCATCGTCGAGGCGGCCCGCGAGCTGCTCCACGCGAGGTACGCCGCCCTCGGGGTGATCGACCCGGAGGGCCGGCAGCTCGAGCAGTTCATCCACGTCGGCATCGACGCCGACACCGTCGCCCGGATCGGGGAGCTCCCCGCCGGCAAGGGACTGCTGGGGGCGCTGATCGACGATCCGCACCCGATCCGGCTCGACGACCTCGGTGACGACCCGCGGTCGGTGGGCTTCCCCGAGCACCACCCGCCCATGGGCAGCTTCCTGGGCGTCCCGATCACCGTGCGCGACGAGGTGTTCGGCAACCTCTACCTCACCGAGCGTCTCGAGGGCTCGTTCACCGAGGACGACGTCGAGCTCGCCCAGGCCCTGGCGGCCACGGCCGCGAGCGCGATCGACAACGCCCGGCTCTACGAGGAGTCACGACGCCGCCAGGAGTGGCTCCAGGCATCGGCCCTCACCACCGTCCGCATCCTCGCCTCCACCGCGGAGGACTCGCTCGCGCTGGTCGCCGAGACGGTCCACCGGCTGACCGCCGCGGACGTCGTGACGGTGGTGCTCCCGACCGCCGACGGGCTGCGCCTCACCGTGCCGGTGGCCGTCGGCGAGAGCGCCGGCTCCCTGATGGGGGCGAGCTATCCGCTCGAGGGCACGCTCACCGCCGAGGTCATCGCCTCCGGCGAGCCGGTCCTGGACAACGGCTCGGAGGCGGTCGGTGCCGTCAACCTGCGGTCCGTCATGCCCACCGGACCGGTGATGGTGCTGCCGCTCGCCGGCCGCAACGCCGCTCGGGGCACGCTCGTGGTCGCCCGTCTCGCCGGCCGCCCGGGGTTCCGCGCCGGCGACATGGAGATGGCGGCCTCCTTCGCCGGCCAGGCCGCGCTCGCCCTCGAGCTCGCCGACGCGAGGCGGGACTTCCAGAGGGTGGCGATCTTCGAGGAGCGCGACCGCATCGCGCGCGACCTGCACGACCACGTCATCCAGCAGCTCTTCGCGGCCGGCATGTCCCTGCAGGGCATCGGCCTGGGGCTCAGCGAGCCGGAGGCCCGCCGCGTGGACCAGGTGGTCGACAGCCTCGACGCGGCCATCAAGCAGATCCGCGCCTCGATCTTCCAGCTGCGCGACCACCTCGGCCCGCAGGGGCTCGGGATCCGTGCGGCCGTCCTCGAGGTCGTCACGGAGATCTCCGCCGGTCTCGTCGCGGACCCCGACGTGCGCTTCTCCGGCCCCGTCGACACCGTCATCGACTCGGCCCTCGCCGACGACGTCCTCGCGGTCGTGCGCGAGGCGCTCACCAACATCGCGCGCCATGCGGCTGCCGGCTCGGTCGCGCTCAGCCTCAGCGCGACCAGCACCCTGCTCGAGCTGCGCGTCGCCGACGACGGCCGCGGCATCGGTGCGACCACGCGACGCAGCGGGCTCGCCAACCTCCGTCGGCGGGCCGAGGCCCGGGGTGGCGGCTGCGAGATCGAGGAGCTCCGGCCCGGCGTGGGCACGGTCATCCGCTGGCACGTGCCGGTCGACCTCGACGCGTGAGGGTCAGCGCGTGACCGTGATCGTCACCGAGTCGCTGCTGCTCAGCCCGCCGGGGTCCGTGACCGTCAGGGTGAACGGATAGCTGCCGACCGCGCGGCTCAGCGTGACCCGCGCGGCGCTGCCCACGAGCGTGCCGGCGGCGTTGCGCCAGGCATAGGTCAGAGCCTGGCCGTCCGGGTCGGACGACGCGCTGCCGTCGAGGGTGAACGTCGCGAGGTTGGTCTGCTTGGCCCGCTTGTAGGTCCGGTCGGGCCCGGCGTTGGCGATCGGGGCCCGGTTGGCCGGTGGCGGGGTGACCGCACCGGCGACCGGACCCTGCGAGAGGTCGATCGCGAAGGCGCCGCCCTTGCCCTGGTTGATCTGACCGGTGTCGGCGTAGGCCCGCAGCGTGTAGGTGCCGGCCACGGTGGGCGTGTAGCCGATCGTCTCCTGCCTCCCATAGGCGCACGACAGACCCTCGAGCGTGCACCGCGACGAGGCGAGCACCGTGCCGCTCGGGGACCGCAGCTCGAGGTCGAGGTCGGGGGACCACTCCGACAGCAGGCAGCCGAAGAACGGGACGCACGAGATCGAGCCCGCGGACGTCATCGTCGCAGCGAGGGGCACGCCCACCCCGCTCGTCGGCACCACGACCGGGATCGACGTCGACCCGTTGGTCGGCACCGTGCCGGTGACCCGGCTGTGCGCCGGCATCGGCGTACGACGGACCGTCGCCGCACCGGTGAGCGTGTCGACGAACGCACGCACGTCGACGATCCCGGCTCCCCACTCGTTGTCCGTCCCGGTGGCGCCGACGTCGACCGCGCTGCCCGTCAGGGCCGTGCGGACCTGGGCGGGCGTTGCCGACGGCTTGGCCTCGAGGCCGAGCACGACCGCACCGGCGACGTACGGCGTGGCCATCGAGGTGCCGCTCAACGTGACGTACGACGACGCGGTGCCCGCCTGTGCCGACGTCACCGTGACGCCCGGCGCGGCGATGTCGGGCTTGGTGCGACCGTCGGTGGTCGGGCCGCGGCTGGAGAAGCCCGCGAGCCAGATGCCGTCGTCGTGACGGGCCGTGCCGGTTGGGGCGGACCAGTCGGAGACCGCGCCGACCGTGATCGCGCCGCGCGCAGTGCCGGGGTAGTTGATCGTCCGCGGGATGTCGCCGCTGTTGCCCGCGGCGACGACCACGACGATGCCGGACGCGACCGCGTTGTCGACCGCGACGCTGCTGGCATCCGTGCCGTCGCCGCCGGCGGTGTCGCCGAGCGACATCGTGATCACGTCGACCCCGGGCTGGGCGGCGCACCACTGGATGCCCGCGATCACCTGGCTGTCGCTGCCCGTGCCCGTGGAGTCGAGCACCTTGGCGGCATACAACGACGCGGCCGGCGCGACGCCCCTGAACGTCGCGGCGCTCGCCCCGCCCGTCCCGTCGCCCGCCGCGATGGCGGCGACGTGCGTGCCGTGCCCCTGGTCGTCGTAGGCCGTCGTGCGGCCGTTGACGAAGTCGGCGAACGTCACCGTCCGCGGCGCGACCTGCTCGTGCGCCGGGTCGACGCCGGTGTCCACGACGCACAGCCCGACCCCGCTGCCATCCAGACCAGGAGTGTCGCTGCGAGCCTGGGCGGCGCCGAAGTCGCGGTCGGTCGCGTCGTCGAGGGCATGCATCACGCCGTCGGCCTCGACCCGCCGCACGCCGGGAGTGCGGGCGAGCGCCCGGGCCTGGCCTGCGGTCACGCGCGCGGCGAAGCCGTCGACGATCGGCAGCGCGCGCACGCGCGACAGCGACCCCACGTGACGCCTGGCGGCCGCAGCCGGCACGCCGGTGACGATCACGTCGACCCGGTCGCCGGCAGCTGCCGCGGCCAGGCGTGCCTCGAGGTCGTCGGAGACGTGGTCGTGGTCGCGGTCGCCGGGTGCGGCGACACTCGCGGCGGGCAGCCGGACGGGGTCAGGGGCGGCGACGGCGACGGACGCGGGCAACGTCGAGAGGGCAAGCACGGCGGCGGTGGTGAGACGGACGTGCACGGAAGACCTCCCCAGGCTGGCGACGTCTCGACGCTAGGACCGTGGCGTCGAGCCGCCCAGAGGCTTCGGGCCCGGACCGGTGCGCAGGGTGACTGTTCTGCCGACGAAGCGGGAGTACGCCGCGACCGCGTCGGACAGGTCGGGGAGCGGCCCGAACGGCGAGACCTCCACCTCGTCACCGGCCCGCTTCCACGTGCCGGCGACGACGCCGTCGACGAGCACCGTCCCGGTGAAGACGCCGTTGGCGCCCGGGACGATGCGCTGCAGGTGGTCGGGGTCGAGGACCTCGCTGCGGTCCTTGTGGCCGAGGAGGTACTCGTCGAAGCCGGGCAGCAGGTGCCGTGTGCCGGCCGGGGCGGACGGCTCGGCATCGCGGTGCCGCAGCCTCCCGTCCTCGGGCACGACCCGGTCGCCGAGGTCGGCGACCGCCTGCCGGACCTGCTTCAGGGTCCCGCCCCACCAGCCCGCGACGTCCTTCTCGCCGACCGGTCCGTGGCCGCGGACGTAGCGCTCCACCACGGTCGCCAGGCCCTCCTCGTCGTCGAGGACGCGTGAGGTGGGCACCCACTCGTCGAGCAGCGCGAAGGTCGGCTGCTTGCCCTCGGTCCCGGCCTGCACGACGACGCCCTGCTGGGCGAGGTCGACGATCAGGTGGTAGCCGCGCTGGCGGTCCGTCGCCCAGCCGCCCTCGTCGAGGCGGGCATAGAGCGCCGGCCTCGACAGCGGCCCGTCGGCCAGTGCGCCCTCCACGAGCGCCCGCCCGGCGGACGCGACCTCCTCGGTGATCCCCGCGTGCTCGCGGACCCGTCGCGCCGCTCGGGCGGCGGGCGCCGAGAGCAGGCGGCACATCCAGCGGGCGTCCTCGCCCGGGACCCAGTGCAGCGTGCCACGCATCGGCCACGTGCGGACCACCTCGCGCCGGGCGACCGCCGCCTCCACCTCGTCGAGAGTCAGCCCGGACCGCAGACCGAGCGACCACAGGGTCGCCGTGCGGTCCTGCGCCTGCAGCGCCCCGAGCCGTCGTACGACGTCCAGGGCCGTGGGCAGGGTCGTGCCGGCGAGCGCGTGGGAGGCGAGCCGCTGCCGCGGGAGCTCGGTCATCGTGCGGAGGCGAGCCCCGCCAGCCGCTGCTCGTAGGTGACGCCGTGGCGCTCCAGCGTCGCCCAGGTGACCTCGCCGGGGACGGCCCGCAGCAACGCGCGAGCGGCGTCGACCATGAGCGGGGAGAGGAGGGCGTCGCGCTGCTCGCGCAGGGTCGCGAACGCGCGGCCGTAGTCCTTGCGCAGCTCGGTCTCGGTCGGCACGAGGTCCTCGTGGTCCTCGAACGGGCCGACCGGCTCGCGCCACAGGACGAGCAGGCGTCGCAGCAGTCCCGCCACGACGATCGCCTCCTCGGCGTCGCTCCGCTCCCGGGCGACCTCCTCGAGGGCGGCGCAGAGCTCGTCGAACCAGCTCGCCGACGCGGGGTCGTGCAGGCGCATCAGCAGCAGGTCGGCGAGCACCGACTCCGACAGCACACGGCGCCCGACCCGGCGTCGGTGCAGCCGCAGGGCGAGCTGCTCGCCGGACTCGAGGTCGGGCTGGAGCAGGCCGATGCTGACGTCGCCGCCCGACCAGGTCGTGGTCGTCGCGTCGGCGGCCTCGATGAGACCGCCCGCGACGACCTGGCGCACGAGGTCGACGGCGGACAGGACGCCGGTGAGCGACGCCGCCTCGCGGTCGAGCAGGTCGCTGTGCCGTGGGAGGCCGTCGAACCTCGCGTCCAGCAGACGCAGGGCGCCCTCGGCCGACGGCGGACTGTCGAGGTCGGGTGGTGCCGCATCCGGCCACGCCGTGCACACCACGCACTCGATCCCCGGGAGGATCGCCGCCGCAGCGCGCGCCTCCTCGCCCTCGACCCAGACATGCACCTGCCATCCGCCCATGGCCGCACCCCTTCGCTCCCAGCAGTCGATCCTAGGAACGCACCGCCGGACACGCCAGACCCGCCGCGCCACTGGTCCGAGCCGAGACGCCTCTGGAACACGTTCTAGTTCCGTCCTATCCTCGCCGGATGGTCGACGGATCCTGCCACGACGGCTTCGCGCCGCTCCAGTCCCTGCTCGAGTCCAACCTCGCCTCCGGGGAGGACGCCGGCGCCTCGGTGGCGGTCGTCCACGACGGCGAGCTCGTCGTGGACCTCTGGGGCGGCTCCGCCCGTCCGGGGGTCGACTGGACCTCGGACACGCTGTGCCAGGTCTGGTCGGTGACCAAGGCGATGGTGGGGCTGGCGTTCCTGACCCTGGTCGACCGCGGGTCGATCGACCTCGATGCCCCGGTCGTCGACTACTGGCCCGAGTTCGGCGCTGCGGGCAAGGACGGCGTGCTCGTCCGCCAGGTGCTCGGCCACAGCAGCGGCCTCCCGGGCTGGACGGCCCCCGTGTCGGTGGAGGACATCGTCGACCTCGACAAGTCCGAGGCGCTCCTCGCGGAGCAGGAGCCGTGGTACGCCCCGGGTTCCGCGTCGGCCTACCAGCTGGTCTGCCACGGCCACCTCCTGGACGGCATCGCCCACGCCGCCACTGGTCGCCGGCTCGCCGACGTGCTCCACGACGACGTGATGGCTCCGGTCGGTGGCGGCTTCCGGCTCGGCGTGCCCTCCGAGGAGCTCACGCTGTGCGCCGACCTGATCGACCCGCCGCCGTCGCAGATCGACTACTCCGTGCTGCCGTCGGACCACTTCCTGCTGCGCACGGTCTTCAACCCGCTGCTCGCTCCCGCCGTCTGCAACGAGGAGCTCTGGAGGCGCGGCGCGGTCGGCGGTGCCGGTGGCCACGGCACCGCGCGCGGCATCGCGCTCGCCCAGTCGGCGGTCAGCCACGGCGGCGTCGTGGGGGAGACCCGCCTGCTGTCGGAGGAGACGATCGCCCGCATCCACGAGCCGCAGGCCGACGGCGTGGACCTCCTGCTGTCGGTGCCGATGCGGTTCGGGATCGGCTACGGCCTGGCGACACCGTCCGCCCCGGCGATCCCCGAGGGGGCCGCGTGGTGGACGGGCTACGGCGGCGCGATCGTGGTCAACGACGCCGCCCGTCGTACGACCGTCGCCTACGTGCCCAACAAGCTCGCCGACCACCTGGTCGCCTCGCCCCGCACGGATGCCTACGTCCGCACGGCCCTGGAGTGCGTGTCGTGACCGACCCCCACGTCTGCATCATCGGCGCCGGCTGCTCGGGCATCACGACCGCCAAGCGGCTCAAGGAGTTCGGCGTCTCCTACGACCAGTTCGAGCTGAGCGACGAGGTCGGCGGCAACTGGTACTTCCGCAACCCCAACGGCCGGAGCGCCGTCTACGAGTCGCTGCACATCGACACCTCGACCGCCCGCCTGCAGTTCGAGGACTTCCCTGCACCGGCGTCGTTCCCGGACTTCCCGCACCACACGTTGATCCACGACTACTTCAAGGCGTACGTCGAGCATTTTGGTCTTCGTGACAAGATCTCGTTCGGCGTCGGGGTGTCACGGGCCGTCCCGGCCTCGTCCGGGTGGGACGTCACCCTCTCGACCGGGGAGACCAGGTCCTACACCGACCTCGTCGTGGCCAACGGCCACCACTGGAGCCCGCGGCTGCCGGACTATCCCGGGGAGTTCGCCGGCGACCTGATCCACAGCCACGCCTACGTCAACCCGTTCGAGCCGGTGGAGATGCGCGGCAAGCGCGTGATCGTCGTGGGCATGGGCAACTCGGCGATGGACATCGCCTCGGAGCTGTCCTCGCGGTGGATGGCATCGAAGCTCTACGTCTCCGCGCGCCGCGGCGTGTGGGTGCTGCCGAAGTACCGCAACGGCGTCGCCGCCGACAAGGTGATGGC
>CAZKZQ010000001.1:2983-51278 GCA_964557235.1 uncultured Nocardioidaceae bacterium | reverse complement strand
CACAGCCTCCGTGAGGTGGCCGAGGGCGTGCAGTGGTCGCTGGAGCACCCCGAGGCGTCGCGCGAGGAGCTCCTCGAGGCGCTCATGGAGCGGATCAAGGGCCCGGACTTCCCGACCAAGGGGCTCATCGTCGGGCGCCAGGGCATCGAGCAGGCCTATCGCACCGGTCGCGGCTCGGTCACGATGCGCGCGGTCGTCAACGTCGACGAGGACGCCAAGGGCCGCACGCAGCTGGTCATCACCGAGCTGCCCTACCAGGTCAACCCCGACAACCTGGCGATGAAGATCGCCGAGCTCGCCGACTCGGGCAAGGTCCAGGGCATCGCCGACGTCAAGGACAACACCTCGGCGCGCACGGGCCAGCAGCTCATCGTCGTGCTCAAGCGCGACGCGGTCGCCCGCGTGGTGCTCAACAACCTCTACAAGCACACCGAGCTGCAGACGAACTTCGCCTGCAACATGCTCGCGCTGGTCGACGGCGTGCCGCGCACGCTGACCCTCGACCAGTTCGTGTCGCACTGGGTGACCCACCAGCTCGAGGTCATCCAGCGCCGCACGCGCTTCCGCCTGCGCAAGGCCGAGGAGCGCGCGCACATCCTGCGCGGCCTGGCCAAGGCGCTCGACATGCTCGACGACGTGATCGCGCTGATCCGTGCGAGCGCGAGCGCCGAGGCCGCACGTGAGGGCCTCAAGGAGCTGCTCGACATCGACGACCTGCAGGCGCGGGCGATCCTCGACATGCAGCTGCGCCAGCTGGCAGCCCTGGAGCGCCAGCGCATCGTCGACGAGCTCACCGAGCTCGAGCTGACGATCGCCGACCTCAAGGACATCCTCGACAAGCCCGAGCGCCAGCGTCAGATCGTGTCGGAGGAGCTCGCAGCGATCGTCGACAAGTACGGCGACGACCGGCGCGCGCAGATCATCGCCGCCGACGGCGACCTGTCGATGGAGGACCTGATCCCCGACGAGGACCTCGTCGTGACGATCACCCGCGGCGGCTACGCCAAGCGCACGCGGGCCGACCTCTACCGCACCCAGAAGCGCGGCGGCAAGGGCGTGCGCGGCGCGACCCTGCGCGGCGACGACGTGGTCGACCACTTCATGGCGACCAGCAACCACCACTGGCTGCTGTTCTTCACCACCGCCGGCCGGGTCTACCGGATGAAGGCCTACCAGCTGCCCGAGGGCGGCCGTGACGCCAAGGGCGGTCACGTCGCCGGGCTGCTCAGCTTCCAGCCCGACGAGCGGATCGCCCAGGTCCTCGCGATCAGGGACTACGACCAGGCGCCGTACCTCGTGCTCGCGACGAAGTCCGGGCTGGTCAAGAAGACCCGCCTCGGGGACTACAACTCGCCGCGGCAGGCAGGCGTCATCGCGATCAACTTCCGCGAGGACGAGGACGAGCTGATCGGTGCCGAGCTGTGCTCGCCCGACGACGACATCCTGCTGATCTCGCGCAAGGGGCAGGCGATCCGCTTCCGCGCCGACGACGCCCAGCTGCGCCCGATGGGCCGCGCCACGAGCGGGGTCAAGGGCATGGAGTTCCGCGGGGACGACTCGATGCTGTCGATGTCGGTGATCAAGGCCGGCAGCGAGGACGTCGAGGACGAGAGCGCGCAGCAGTTCGTCTTCACGATCACCGACGGCGGCTTCGCCAAGCGCTCGCGCATCCAGGAGTACCGCGTGCAGTCGCGCGGCGGCCTCGGCATCAAGACGATGAAGCAGGACGACGACCGTGGTGTCCTCGTCGGGGGCTTCATCGTCATCGACGGCGACGAGGTCCTGGCGATCAAGCAGTCCGGCCAGGTCACCCGCTCGGCGATCGACGACTCGCTGCGGCCCACCAGCCGCGACACCAAGGGCGTGAAGTTCGTCGGTGTCCGTGAGGGCGACGCGGTCGCCGTCGTGGCGCGGTCGATCGAGTCCACCCTCGAGCGGACGCTCGGTGAGGACGAGGGACCGGTAGCCTCTGAGGAGGAGCCGACGGCCGTGACCGAGGTCGACGCCGAGGCTCCGACCGACAGCGAGGGCGCCGAGAGCGTCGATCCTGGCAGCACCGACGGGGAGACGGAGGAGTCCTGATGGCCGACCGTGGCACGAGCGACTCCGGCACGACGGGGACCTCCGGGGTCCCCGGATCGACCGGACGCACCGGGTCCACCCCGGCCTCGGGCAAGACGCGCGAGCGCGTCAAGGAGGCCTACGCCCAGTCCTCCCCCGTGGTCGGCGACGACACCGGCGAGTCCAAGCCCAGCGCGGCCGACCGTTTCGCTGCGGCGATGGCGGTCGCCAAGAGCGCGGCCTCCTCCAGCCCGACCGTCACCCCCTCGTCGTCCCAGCCGGGCCGCAAGGTCCGCAAGGCACGGCTGCGGCTGAGCCACATCGACCCGTGGTCGGTGATGAAGACCTCCTTCCTGCTGTCCATCGCCCTCGGGGTCGTCACGGTCGTCGCGGTCGCGGTGATCTGGTCGGTGCTCGGCGCAGCCGGCGTGTGGGAGTCGATCGACAGCGCGGTCGGCGACGTGGTCGGCGGCACCGGCGCCTCGTTCGCGATCGAGGACTACCTCGGCACCTCCCGCGTGCTCGGCTTCACGATGCTCGTGGCGGTCGTCGACGTGGTGCTGGTGACCGTCGTCGCGACGCTCGGCGCCTTCCTCTACAACCTCGCGGCGGCCCTGCTGGGCGGCCTCGAGGTGACGCTGGCCGAGGACGCCTGAGGCGGTTTGGGCGGCTCCCGTCGGGTGCGGTAATCTCATCCGTCGACCGGGTTGCCCGTGGTGGCCCGGTCCCACTGTGAGGGCCTATAGCTCAGACGGTTAGAGCGCTTCCCTGATAAGGAAGAGGTCACAGGTTCAAGTCCTGTTAGGCCCACTCCCACCCCCGTTGCGGGGATCACCTGCGAAGGGACCGAGATGAAGAAGCTGCTGCTCCTGGTCGCCGCCGGTGCCGGCGCCGTCCTGGCGCTGAAGAAGAACCAGGAGGCCCAGCACGAGCTGGCCCTCTGGTCCGAGGTCACCGACCGGGTCGAGAAGAAGAAGCCCTCCGCCTGATCGTTCCCGCCGCGCTCGTGCGGCACCCGGGGCCATGGCGCAATTGGTAGCGCACCTGCTTTGCAAGCAGGGGGTTAGGGGTTCGAGTCCCCTTGGCTCCACTCGTGGACCCGTAGGTGTCCCTCGACCGCCCGGAGCAGCTCGTCGACCTGCCTCATGTCGTAGCCGGGTCGCAGCCGGACCGCCGTGAAGAGCACCTCGACCACCTGGCTCGCGGTGACCGGTGGGGCCTCCCCGTCCAAGCCTCGGCGCAGCCGCTCGAGGAACGCGTCCACCTGCTCGGGCGCGTAGCCCTCGCGCCAGCGCACCGTCGAGAACGACACGTCGCGCACCAGCGCTCGCACTGCCTCTGAACCCATCGACGTCCCCCGTCGCGTCACGTCATCCCGTCGGGACGAGTGCCGTGACCCGACCGTAGGCGCGTTCGGTGCCTCGCACCAGACCCCGTAGACTGGCCGGGTCGAGAGGGAGTAGTCCCCAACAGTCGTGTCGACAGACTGGCCGCCGGTTCGCCGATGGCCCGGTGCGACTGGCCACAGCCCCGGCGGTGGCGGACGAGACTCTCGGCCGATGCAGTGCTGTAGACGACCGTCCACGACCACTGCCCGGCCGAGGGACGTCCCCCCAGGGGCAGAAGCGGTCGGGCCACAGAGGAGCCTCCCTTGTACGCCTTCTGGCTGAGCACCGCCGTCATCTTCGTCGCCGAGCTCGGCGACAAGAGCCAGCTGATGGCGATGACGTTCGCCACCCGCTATCGCGCCCGCGACGTGCTGATCGGCATCACCGTCGCCACCGCCGTGGTCCACCTCGCCTCCGTCGCGATCGGGTTCACCGTCGGGACGGCCTTCGGCGACTACCAGGGCTGGATCTCGATCGGTGCCGGCATCGCGTTCCTGCTCTTCGCGGCGTGGACGCTGCGGGGCGACGAGCTGACCGACGAGGAGGCCGACAAGGCCCGCACCGCCACGGGCGCCGCTCTCCTCGCCGTCGGCACCGCGTTCTTCCTCGCCGAGCTCGGCGACAAGACGATGCTCGCGACGATCACCCTGGCCACCACGGAGAACTGGTTCGGCACGTGGGTCGGCTCGACCCTCGGCATGGTCGCCGCCGACGCGCTCGCGATCGGCGTGGGCGCGGTCCTCGGCAAGAACCTGCCCGAGCGCGCGATCAAGATCGGCGCGACGGTCGCGTTCGTGCTGTTCGGCCTGGTGCTGATCGTCCAGGGCGCCCGGTCGGTCTGAGCCCGACGCACGTACTCCGCCGTACGTGTCGCTGTGGGGTGGAGCGCACAGCACGTACGGCGGAGTACGCGGGGATGGCGCCGGGGGGTGTGCCGGCGCCGGGGGGGTCAGTGCGGAGCCTGGTCTCGACTGGGCTCGACGGCCGGGACGGGCAGCCGGTTGGGCAGCACGAACGAGAGGACCACGACGAGCAGGCCGATGCCGGCCGCCACCTCGAACGAGGTGCGCAGGCCACCGACGAAGGCCGCGTCCGGGGTCGAGCCGCCGGCCGCCAGCGAGGCGGCGCGGGAGGAGACGACCGTGACCGCGACGGCGGTGCCGATCGCACCCGCGACCTGCTGGACCGTGCCGAGCATCGAGCTGCCGTGGGAGTACAGGTGCTGCGACAGCGCGCCCAGGCCGAGGGTGAAGGCCGGGGTGAACAGCGCGGCGAGGCTGATCATGAGCAGCAGGTGCGCCCCCAGGATCACGGCGTACGGCGTCGACTCGCCGATGCGGGAGAAGACCACCAGCGCGGTGACGATCCCGACCGAGCCGGGGATGACCAGGAGACGACCGCCGAACCTGTCGAACGCCTTGCCGACCTGGGGGCCGAGCAGGCCCATCGCGATGCCGCCGGGCGCCATGAGCAGACCGGTCTGCAGCGGGGACAGTCCACGCAGCTGCTGCAGGTAGAGCGGCAGCAGGATCATCGAGCCGAGCATCGCCATGAACGCGATCGACTGCAGCAGCAGGCTGACCGTGAACGTGCGGTGGGTCAGCGTGCGCAGGTCGAGCAGCGCGCCCTTGCCCTGCGTGAGGCGGTGCTGGCGGAAGGCGAACAGGCCGATGACGACCAGGCCGAACGCGATGTAGGCCGGCGGGGAGAGGAAGCCCTCGTGCGTCGAGCCGATCTCGCTCAGGCCGTAGACCAGGGTGCCGAAGCCGAAGGCCGCCAGCGCCACGCTCGGCCAGTCGACCTGGCTCGCCTGGGTCTCGCCGACGTTCTCGAGCTTGCGGAGGCCGAGGTAGGCGACCAGCACCGCGATCGGCAGCACGAGCAGGAAGATGCCGCGCCACGGGGCGAACTTGAGCACCAGGCCGGAGACCGCCGGGCCGAGCGCCGGGGCGACGGAGATCGCCAGCATCACGTTGCCCATCACGCGGCCGCGGTCGTGCTCGGGCACGACCATCATCAGCGTGGTCATCAGCAACGGCATCATCACCGCCGTGCCGGACGCCTGCACGACGCGGGCGCTGACCAGCAGCCAGAAGAACGGCGACACCGCGGCCAGGAGCGTGCCGCTGATGAACAGCGCCATCGCCACCTGGAACGCGGCGCGGGTGCTCACGCGCTGGAGGAACCAGCCGGTGACCGGGATGACGGTCGCCATCGTGAGCATGAACGCGGTCGAGAGCCACTGGGCGCTGCGCGCGGTGACGTCGAAGTCCGCCATCAGACGCGGGATCGCGTTGATCATGATCGTCTCGTTGAGGATGACGACGAAGGTCGCGATCACGAGCCACCGCAGGACGGCGTAGGGCTCGGCGATCTCCACGGGGGCGGCGGGAGCGCCGGCGGCGTGGGTGGAGGGCGCCTCGAGGACAGGGTCGGAGGTCGGGCTGGTCACGGAGTCTCCTGGACGGTGCTCAGGGGTGGTCGGGGTCTGCTCGGCGGTCGGGGCGCTCATGCGGGGTCTGACCCATCGCAGCGCCGGAACTCATCGGACCATTCCTGGATTCTCGCCTCTACGGGCGATCGGGTCACCTGGTTTTCCGCGGCGCTGCCCGCAGGTGCGCCCGCTCCCCCTGCTTGCCGAACAGGCTGAGCAGCTCGACCGGCTGGCCGTCGGCGGCACCGAACCAGTGCGGCACGCGGGTGTCGAACTCCGCGGCCTCGCCCGGTCCGAGCACGAGGTCGTGCTCGCCGAGCACGAGACGCAGCCGGCCGTCGAGGACGTAGAGCCACTCGTAGCCCTCGTGGGTCTGAGGGTCGGGCTCGCCCTTGGTCGCGGGCACGACGAGCTTGTAGGCCTGGATCCCCCCCGCCCGTTTGGTCAGCGGCACCATCGTCTGCCCGTGGCGGGTGACCGGCCGCAGGTGGACGCGCGGGTCCCCTGTCGGGGGCGCGTCGACCAGCTCGTCGAGCGACACGGCGTACACCCGGGCGAGCGGGAGCAGCAGCTCGAGCGTCGGCTTGCGGTCACCGGACTCGAGCCGCGAGAGCGTGCTCACCGAGACGCCGGTCTCGGCGGCGACGTCGGCGAGCGTGCGCTCGCGCTCCTGGCGCAGCGCGCGCAGCCGCGGGCCGACGCCGTCGAGTGACTCCATGGATCGCAGTTTGCCAGATCAGCAAAGAGGTTTGCCAAACCAGCATGTCTCTTCGCACCCTGGTCCCATGGACGAGAACCTGAGCCCCGAGTACGACGTCGTGGTGGTCGGCGGAGGAGCCGCCGGCCTCAACGGCGCCCTCATGCTGGCCCGCTCGCTGCGCAGTGTCGTCGTGATCGACGCCGGCAGTCCGCGCAACGCGCCCGCCGAGGGGGTGCACGGCCTGCTCGGCCACGACGGGATACCCCCCGGCGACCTGCTCGCGCGCGGCCGCGCCGAGGTGACGTCGTACGGCGGCCGGGTCGTCGGCGGCGAGGTCGCGACGGTGCAGCGCGACGGCGACGGCTTCCGGGTCGTGCTCGTCGACGGCCGGTCGACGCGCTGCCGACGCGTGCTGCTCACCGCGGGCGCGGTGGACCGGCTCCCCGACGTGCCGGGGCTGGCGCAGCGGTGGGGTCGCGACGTCGTGCACTGCCCGTACTGCCACGGCTACGAGGTGAGGGGCCGGCGGATCGGGGTCCTCGCGAGCAGCCCGATGGCCGGCCACCAGGCGCTGATGTTCGGCCAGCTCAG
Organism: uncultured Nocardioidaceae bacterium; assembly: GCA_964557235.1. GTDB lineage: Bacteria > Actinomycetota > Actinomycetes > Propionibacteriales > Nocardioidaceae > Marmoricola_A. The sequence goes on along the minus strand of CAZKZQ010000001.1, from coordinate 44,104 downwards.
CGACCAGGTGGTGTTCCTCGCGCACACCGCGCCGCCTGACGCCGGGACCCGGGCTCGGCTCGAGGTGCGGGGCATCGAGGTGGTCGAGGGGGAGGTGGCCGAGGTGCTGGTCGCGGACGACCGGATCGTCGGAGTGCGCCTGAGCGACGGCACCGTGGTCCCGCTCGACGTCGTCGCCACGCAGACGCGGGTGGAGCCGCGCGGACCCCTCCTCGAGGCGCTGCGTCGCGACCTGGGCCTGGAGACGGTCGAGCACCCGAGCGGGATGGCGGTCCATGTCCCGGTGGGGATGGCAGGCGTGACCGACGTGCCGGGCGTCTGGGCGGCGGGCAACCTGGCGGACCCGATGGCGCAGGTGGGGTCCTCCGCTGCCGCGGGAGCGATGGCGGGGGCGCACATCAACGGCGACCTGGTGATGGCCGAGAGCGCTCCCGCCGAGGTGTCGGCCGGGGCGTGAGGCTCAGGACCCGGGCGAGCGGCTGGCCGGCACGGAGCCGGGCTCCTGCCGCAGCTCGGGCACGAACCACCCGAGGAGGTCGCGCCAGGTGATCACGCCGAGCGGGTGCCCGGTCGTCTCGACCACGGGCAGCCAGGTGAAGCGGTGGGTGGCGAACAGCCGCAGCACCTCGTCGAGCTCGGCCTCGGGCCGGACGGTCACCGGGTGGTGGTCCATCACCTGGTGCACGGGTCGCCGCAGCGTCTGGAGGTCGCGCGCCTGCTCCGAGGCGGTGTCGAGGTAGGGGCTCAGCGCCTTGAGCACGTCGCGGTCGGAGACCACACCGCGCAGGATCGAGTCCTCGACGACGAGGACCTGCTGCACCCCGTGGCTGACGAAGGTCTGCCGGACCGTGCCCAGCGTCGCGTCCGGGCCCACCGTCACGGCCGGTCCGCTCATCAGCTCCCCGGCACGCACCGTGCTCACAGGGGTCAGGCGCAGCTCCACGCGACGACGGTACGACGACCGGCCCGCCCGGGTCGGCGGGAAAGCGCGCTTCGGGACGCAGGGCCGTGTGACCCAGGACCTACGACCTGGGCGGTCCGGTGGTGCGTAGCCGTGCCTGGTGGGGGAACGTTTCTCCCATGACGCGTCACGCACCCGACCCGAGCCCTCAGCGCGTCCTGGTCACCGGCGCCGGAGGGTACGTCGGCAGCCGGCTCGTGCCGGAGCTGCTGCGTCGCGGGCACCACGTCCGCGCGACCTTCTCGCGCGGGACGCCCGACCCCGACCTGTGGTGGACCCGCGAGCGTGAGTGGGCGGACCGCCTCGAGGTCGTCGGCATGGACGCCGGCGAGCCCGACCAGGTCGAGGCCGCCGTCGACGGCGTCGACGCGGTCTTCTGGCTGGTCCACGCGATGGGCGGGCCGGAGTTCGTCGCCCGCGACCGCGAGTGGGCCACGACCATGAGCAAGGCCGCGGCCAACGCCGGCGTCGACCGCATCGTCTACCTCTCCGGGCTCGTCCCCGACGTCGACGAGAGCGAGCTCTCGGAGCACATCGCCTCGCGCCTCGAGGTCGAGCGGCTGCTGTCCGCCGACGGGGTCCCCACGCTCACCATCCGCGCGGCCATCGTCATCGGCTCCGGCTCCACGTCGTTCGAGATGCTGCGCCACCTCAACGAGCGGCTGTGGGTGCGCGGTGTCCCGCTGTGGCTGCGCTCCAAGGTCCAGCCGATCGCGGTCACCGACGTGGTCGAGACGCTCGTCGGCGCCCTCGGCGCCACCCCCGTGACCCGGTCCTACGACGTCGGCGGGCCCGACGTCCTGCGCTACCCCGACCTGATGGCGCTGGCCGGACGCCAGATGAAGCTGCTGCGGCCGACCGTGCCGCTGGTGGTCGCGCCCACGTGGGTGCTGGGCCTGCTCAGCGGGCGGATCGCGCCGGTCCCCGCGTCGACCGCCGAGTCGCTGGTCGGCAGCCTGCACCACGACATGGTGTGCGGGCCGGACCGCGAGGACTTCGTGCGCGACCTGCTCCCCGAGGGCCACGTGCTGGTCGGGGTCGAGGAGGCTGTCGCCCGAGCGCTCACGCGCCCCCACGACGGCGTGCGCATGCGCGACCGGGACCCGATCGGCCCGCTGCCCGGCGACCCGAGCTGGGCCCGCGGGACCACCCACCTCTTCGACGGCCGGGTCCACCGGCGCGGCAGCCTGTTCCGGCGGCTGGCCCTCGGCCCGGTCCGTCCGTTCTAGTCGGCCGTCGGCTCGGCCCGTGACGGGTCGGTCGCCTCGACGTCGCGCGGCACCCGCACGCGGTCGGGGCTGAACCCGTGGTCGAGCCCCCACAGCACGGCGTTGGTGCGGCTGGTCACGCCCATCTTGCGATAGCTGGTGCGGATGTAGGACTTGACCGAGTTGATCGAGAGCGTCGCCCGCTCGGCGATCTCCTGGTTGGACAGTCCCTGGGTGATCAGCGCGATCACCTCGGCCTCCCGCGCGGTGAGCCCCTCCTCGCGGCCGGGCCACGAGCCGTCCGAGGCGGTCGGCGCAGAGGCCTCGTCGTCGAGTCCCTCCGCGACCTGCTCCCCCGCGTGCACCTTGCGCAGCGCGGCGGCGAGCTCCTGCGCGGAGATCGTCTTGGAGAGGTACGCCGCGGCGCCGCGCTCGAGGGCGTCCTCGGCCCGGGCGCGGTCGGTGTTCCAGGAGTAGACGACGACCCGGCCCACCCGGGGGTCGGCGAGGAGGGCCTCCAGGTCGGGCCGGCGGCTCGACTCCGGGCCGCGGGCCAGGGGGTCGATGAGGGCGATGTCGACGTCGCGGTCGACGGGCGTGGCCGAGACGGACAGGACCTCGAGGTCCTCGGCGTGCGTGCGCAGCATCTCGACGAGTCCTCGCACGACGACCTCGTAGTCGTCGACGATGGCCAGACGGATGGACATGCCAACCACTCTAGGGATCGACCCTCGTCTACCCCTTAGGGTGATCCTCCCCGTGGACCGGCATTCGTGCAGGTCAGAGGCGTCGCAGCCGGCCCGCGGTGCCGGTCAGACCAGTGGTCTGCCGAGGCGGCGCCGCAGCGCCACGTCGACCAGCAGCAGGTTGAACGGGAACGACCGGACCACGTCGGGCAGCGGCGTCAACGCCGCCCCGAGGGCGCGCAGCGACGTGGCGTGCCACAGGTCCTGCGTGCCGCTCCACTCCAGCCCGAGCAGCTCGCGGATCTCCGGCGGGAGGAACCCGACGTTGTAGAACCGCACCACCGGTCCGAGGAGGACCGACAGCGGGAACGGCATGATGCGCACCTCGATCAGCGCGCGGAGCAGGCGCACGGTGTCCTCGTCCATGGCCGCCTGCGCCAGGCCGTTGGCCCAGTACTCCTCGAACGCCGCGACGTCCTCGTGCCACAGCTCCTCGGGCACCTGGAGGGTGGACCCGAAGCGGCGGCCCATCTCGAAGACCTGCTGCTCCTGCTCCTCGTCGAGCGGCCCGTGCATGCGCAGCGCCATGTCGCGCGCGCCGAAGTACAGGCACGAGGCGACCCACAGCTGGAGGCCACGGTCGAAGGCGTTGTAGGGCACCTCGGCGCCGGGCGCGGAGCGGACGTGCCGGTGGGACTCGTTGACCGCCCGGCGGAAGTCGGCGCGGACCTCCTCGTCGCCGTACATCGCGACCGCGAGGTAGGTCAGCGTCGTGCGGGTGCGCTTGATCGGGTGGGTGAAGACGCTGCCCGACTTGACCGGCGACTCCAGCACTCCGCGGGCGACGGGACGCCAGGCGAGCTGGAGGGCGACGTTGGCGCCGCCGGCCAGGACGGCTCCGACTCCGTCGACCCTGCGGTGCAGGCGCCGGCGCTGCTCGGGGTCGCGGGACAGCCAGTCGCGGGAGGGGGCCGGCAGCCGCCGGGGCTGCGGACCCGTGCGGTGGGGCACGCGGGAGGGGGGCAGCGGGGTGGCGGCGATGCCCATCGATCACTCCTCGGGTGCGTTACCGTTCCTTGGACGATAGGAGTGACAACGCCCGTAGTCAATCACCCGGGCGGTCACTGCGCGGATGGAGAGACGAACGTGAACGACCCGGCCGCCGACGACGAGGTGCGCCTGTGGGGCGGCACCACGCTGGCCGACCGTCGCGCCGGCCGCCGCGAGAAGCTCCTCGCCGCCGGCCTCGACCTGCTCGGCTCCGACGACTCGGGTGGGGTCTCCGTGCGGGCCGTCTGCCGCCGGGCCCAGCTGACCGAGCGCTACTTCTACGAGTCCTACTCCGACCGTGACGCCCTCGTCGTCGGGGTGTACGACGAAGTGGCGGCCGAGACCCAGCGCGTGCTGATCGCCGCCACGGCCGGGCTGACCGACCCCGAGCAGGTCGCCCGGGCCGCCGTCGAGGCGATGGTGAGCCTGATCGTCGACGACCCCCGCAAGGGCCGCGTGCTGCTGCTCGCCCCGATCACCGAGCCCCAGCTGGCCGGACGCGGGATGGTGTTCATCCCCGCCGTCATCGACATGGTGCGCGAGCACCTCTCCCAGGACGCCACCGACCAGGACCGCGCGATGATCGCGACCGGGCTGATCGGCGCGCTCATGGGCCTGTTCCACGGCTTCCTCACCGGCACCCTCGGCGGCGTGACCCGTGAGCAGTTCGTCGAGCACTGCGTGCGCCTGCTCGTCACCGCGGACCGCCTCGAGAGCTGAGCCCCCTGCTCGCCTCCGGCTCGCGGACGACCTAATGAGCCAGCGCGTCGTACTCCTGCTTGTCGTGGGCGCAGAACACGTGCACCCGGTCGCCGTGGTCGGCGTGGAGGGTCTGCAGCCGATCTAGGTTGTCCAGCCGCTGCCGGTTGTCGGCGGCCAGCCCCCGCTGGAAGGCCTTGAGCGCCGGCGGGCAGGTGCGCGGGGTCTCCTTGTCGCCGGCGCTGAAGTAGGCGTCGCCGGCGTGGAGCAGCCAGCGGGGCTGGTCGGTGCCGTCGGTGGGGCGGCGCACGGCGACCCCGCTGTGGCCGCGGCTGTGCCCGTGCAGCGGCACGACCAGCACGTCGTCGCCGATCGCCTTGGCGCCGCGCAGGCCGTACCACTCCTCGCCGGCCTCGTCGTGCTCCACCCACTGCGGCCCGTGCGCCCACTGCGCGGCGACGTAGCGCAGCCGTTCGTCGAGGCGCGGGTGCGTGGCCGCCGCGAGCTCGGTGGCGTGGACGTGGACGCGGGCCTGCGGGAAGTCGGCCAGCCCGCCCGCGTGGTCGAGGTCGAGGTGGGTCAGCACGATGTCGGTGACGGCGCGCGGGTCGACGCCGAGCCCCGGCAGCTGGGCGACCGCGGTGTCGTCCTGCCGCAGGTCGAAGCCGATCAGCGTGGGGGCGAGCCGGCCGATCCGCCGCCTGCCCTCGCGCACGTCGTCGGTGCCGAAGCCTGTGTCGACCAGCACCACCCGGTCGCCGGTCTCGACGAGCAGGCAGTGCGCGACCCAGTCGCGCGGCACCAGGCCGAGCCGGCCGGCGAAGGGGTGCATGGTGGCGCAGCTGAGGTGGCGGATCCGTGTGGTCACCGCGACATCCTGGCAGCCCCGGATCGGTCCGGGGGCGGTCCGGCGCTCACGTACGCTCGAGTGGTGCACGTCCTGGTCCGGCCCCCGCTGCTGCTGCTGCACCTGGCCGGCATCCTCGCGGTGACCACCGCGGGCTGGCTGGGCTGGTGGCAGATCGGTGCCTGGCAGGCGCACCGCGAGGACCGGGCCGCCGCGCTGGCCGACGCCGACCCCGTCGCGCTTGACGACGCCCTCGGTCCCGACGACGCCTTCTCCGGCGAGCACGTCGGCCGTCCGGTCGAGGTGCGGGGACGCTGGCTGCCCGACGTGCTGTGGGTCGAGGGCCGGCAGCGCACCTCCGACCCCGACTCCGCGTCCGGCGTGTGGGAGGTGGGCCTGCTCCAGGTCTGCGGGCAGGTCGCCACGTGCGACGGCGCGCCCTCGATCGCGGTCGTGCTCGGGTGGAGCCCCGACGTCGCGACGGGCAGGACGGGCACCGCCCCGACCGGCGAGGTCGACCTGGTGGGGTGGCTCCAGCCGTCGGAGGCCGGCGACGGCGACGCGGTGCCCCGGTCCGACGACACGCTCCCGGCCCTGCGCACCTCCGACCTGCTGGGCCGCGTGCCGGGCGACGTCTACAGCGGCTACGTCATCCTCCGCACGCCCGCGGAGGTCCGCGGCGACCTCGTCGCGGTGACGCCCGAGACCCTGCCGGACCCGCCGGCCTCCACCGCGCTGCGCAACCTGTTCTACGGGCTGGAGTGGTGGGTGTTCGCCGGCTTCGCGGCGTATCTCTGGCTGCAGTGGACGCGCGACGCCGTGCGCGCCGCGCGAGCACGTGGGGCGGGACCGGGCCCCGAGGACGGCGAGGGCGGCGAGGACGGCCGGGGCAGCGGGGAGAGGTCCGAGGACGAGCCGATAGCGTCGGGCGCATGAGCACCGGTCAGCAGGTCGAGGTCGTCGAGGGCAGCGAGCGCGTCAGGCTCGCGTCGGCGCTGTGGCGCTACCGCGCGCTGGCCAACGTCGTCGGCGTGCTGCTCATCGTGCTCTGCCTCGTCGGTCTGCCGCTCAACGAGGCGCACCTGGTGAACCCGGCGTGGTTCCCCGTGGGCAGCGACGCCCAGCAGGTCGGCGACGCGATCTCGAAGTACCTCGGGGTCGCGCACGGCTGGCTCTACATGCTGTTCCTGCTGCTGGCCTTCGTGCTCTCCCGCCGCGCGCGGTGGGACGTCGGCTTCACCGTCGTGACGCTGCTGTGCGGCACGGTGCCCATCCTGTCCTTCTGGGCAGAGCACCGCGCCACCCGCCAGGTGCGCGCCCAGCTGGGCACGACGGCGGATGGCGCGGGGCAGGAAGCCTGAGGGGCGTCCCGGTCAGTTCTTGCTGACGTCGATCTGCTCGGCGGGAGCGTCGGGCGTGGTCGGCGTGTGCGGCTCCTCCACGGCGTCGGCCGCACCCTCGCCGAGGCTGCCACCGACCTCGTCCTCGTTGCCCGAGGCGCCCGTGGCGCCGGAGTTCGGGGCAGACGGGGTCACGGCCGTCGCAGCGCTCGGTGCGCCGGCTGCCTGACGCGGGGCCGGGGGCGCCGGGGGCGGGGTGGCCGCCTGCCACGTGGGCTCGGAGCTGCCGGAGAGGCGCTTGACCGCGACGGCGGCGAGACCACCGAGACCGGCCAGCACCAGGAGCTTGCGGAGCCTGCCGCCCTTGCGGTTGGTCGAGGCGTCGGCGATGAAGGCGGGTGTGCGCTCGTCGGGCAGACGGTCGTCCAGCTTGGTGGCCACGGTCGCAGCGGCGTCGGCCAGGCGCACCCGGGCCACGTCGGCGGCGTGCTGCGCGGCGGGGACGGCCCGGTCGCGGGCGTCCTCCAGGACGGGGGTGATCCGGTCGCGAGCGTCCTCCAGGGCGGGCCCCAGACGGTCGCGGGCGTCGCTCAGGGCAGGTCCGACCCGCTCCGAGAGCTCGGTGGCCTGATCCTTCGCCTGTGCGGCGACCTTGGCCAGGGTGTCGGACTTCGAGGACCTCATCGTGTCTCCTTCTCAACCAGCGGGTGGAGCTGTATCCCTACTTCGCGACCGTCCCCCAGCCCCCGTGGGTGAAACCTCGCGCGGGCCCGTGTGGGCGTGGGTGAGAGGATCGGTGGCAGCCCGCGGCAGTCCCCCGCGACAGCCCGGGCGCACCGTCCCCGCCCCCCAGCAGAGAGGCTCATCGTGGCCGACCAGTACGCAACGCTCAAGACCAACCGTGGCGACATCACGATCAAGCTCTTCCAGAACCACGCTCCGGTCACGGTCGAGAACTTCGTCGGTCTGGCCACGGGCGCCAAGGAGTACGCCGACCCCGACACCGGCGCGAAGAAGACCGGGAACTTCTACGACGGGCTGACCTTCCACCGGGTCATCGACGGCTTCATGATCCAGGGCGGCTGCCCCCGCGGCGACGGCCGTGGCGGCCCGGGCTTCCAGTTCAAGGACGAGTTCCACCCCGAGCTGCAGTTCGACCGCCCCTACCTCCTCGCGATGGCCAACGCCGGTCCGGGCACCAACGGCTCGCAGTTCTTCATCACCGTCGGCGCGACCCCGCACCTCAACCGCCGCCACACGATCTTCGGCGAGGTCGACGACCAGGCCGGTCGCGACGTCGTCGACGCGATCGCCACGACCGCGACGGGCCCGATGGACAAGCCGCTCGAGCCGGTCGTCATCGAGTCGGTCGTGATCGAGGAGCGCTGACCCCGCCTCCCCCGAGCCCCAGCGAGGACCCGCGATGACCCAGCCCGAGGCCGGCTCCGGCCCAGCGCCGGACGCCGTCCCGGTCTGCTACCGGCACGCCGGTCGTGAGACCTACATCCGCTGCCAGCGGTGCGACAAGCCGATCTGCCCGGACTGCATGAACCCCGCGGCGGTCGGCTTCCAGTGCCCGGACTGCGTCAAGGAGGGCGCCCGCACCACGCGCCAGGCGCGCACGCCGTACGGCGGCACGCTGCGCGCGGGCGGCCCGGTGGTCACGTGGGTCCTGCTGGGGATCAACGCGCTCGTGTTCGTGCTGGTCAGCGCGACCGGCGGCGGATCGAGCCGGGTCCTCACCGCCCTCGGCCTGCTGCCCACGGGCGGGGTCTTCGCGGACCCGTCGTCGCCCGGCCAGGCCTACGTCGCCCGCGGGGTGTCGGAGGGCGCGACCTGGCAGCTGCTGACCTCGATGTTCACCCACGTCGAGGTCTGGCACATCTTCTTCAACATGATGGCGCTCTACCTCCTGGGTCCCCAGCTGGAGCTGGTGCTCGGGCGGCTGCGCTTCGCCACGCTCTACCTCCTCTCGGGCCTGGTCGGGTCGGTCACCGTCTACTGGTTGGCCCCGACCTCGTCGCTGACTATCGGGGCGTCGGGCGCGATCTTCGGGCTCATGGGGGCCCTGCTCGTGCTGGCCCTCAAGGTGGGCGGCAACGTCCAGGGCCTGCTCACGCTGCTGGCCGTCAACGGGGTCATCACCGTGCTCGGTGCGCAGTACATCTCCTGGCAGGGCCACCTGGGTGGTCTAGTCGGGGGGCTGGTTCTCGGGTTCGTGATGGTTTGGGCGCCGCGCGAACGGAGAGGAATGGTGCAGATCGCCGGGACCGTCCTGGTCGCCGCTGCGATCGTCACCGCGGTGATCGCCCGCACGGTGATGCTCCACTCGTGAGGTGGGAGCAGCCGGAGCCGGAGGCGAATTCCTCACACCGCGGGAAAACTATGTGGACAACTACACCGGTGTGATTCCCTCACAGCCGTGGAGAACCCTGTGGATAACTCCCCATCAGGGTGTGGATCAGAACCGCGGGCCCGAGCGCGCCTCGAGGGCGTCGCTCAGCAGCCCGACCAGCGCGGCGAGCTGAGGGCCGATCGCGTCGTCGTCGGTGTCGACCTCGACGCCGTCCAGGGCGCGGGCGGCCAGGGCGGCCTTGTCGCCGATCAGCTCGGCGACGCGGGCGTCCACGGTCTGGGCCGCGATGATCCGCCACGCGGTGACCGGGTCGCTCTGGCCGATCCGGTGCACCCGGTCGATGGCCTGGGTCTGCTCGGCATCGGTCCACGACAGCTCGGCGAGCACCACGTTGGAGGCGACCTGCAGGTTGACGCCGACGCCGGCGGCCGTCAGTGAGCAGACGATGACCGCGACGTCGGGGTCCTCGACGAACGCCTTGATGTTGGCGGCCCGGACCTTCGGCGTCTGGTCGCCGCGGATCGAGGAGTAACGCAGGCCGCGTCGGGCGAAGGTCTCCTCCGCGGTGTCCATGACGTCGATGTGCTTGGCGAAGAACACGACCTTGCCGACGCTGCGCGCCAGCTGGGCGGTGTAGTCGGCCGCGAGGGGTGCCTTGGCCTGGCCGATGCGTCGCACGAGCGAGAAGACGTTCTCACCGCTGTCGGAGGACTCCTCCAGCTCGCGGGCGGCGACCCTGCGCACGACCTCGTGGTCGATCCCCGAGGACGGCGGCCCGGCCGTGCGGGCCTCCAGCGCCGCGTCGTAGCGGGACACGAGCCGCTTGACCAGCTCGCGCTCGGCAGCGCGGATCGACGAGCCGGCCTCGCCGTCGAGCTCGACCGGAAGGTCGGCGATGCGACGCTCGGGGATGTCGGCGGCGACCTCGACCTTGCGTCGCCGCACGATCCCGAGGTCGATCACGCAGCGGCGTGCAGCCGGGTAGAAGCCCGGGTCCATCGGGCTGAGGCCGGTCTCCTCGAGCGCGTCCATCAGCTCCGCGAGCGGCTTGCGGTCGTCGATCCAGCCGAGGAACTGCCAGATCGCGCGGAAGTCCTCGATGTCGTTGATCAGCGGGGTGCCGGTGAGCGCCATCAGCAGGGGCCGGGCCACCTGGGCCCGGATGCGCTGGGAGAGCTCGAGCACGTGCTGGGAGCGCTGGGAGGTCTTGTTCTTGATGAAGTGCGCCTCGTCGACGACCATGCCGCGGAACCGCAGGTCGCCCAGCCACCCCACGTGCCGGTCGAGCACCTCGTAGTTGACCACGATGATGTCGGCGAAGCCGTCGATGGTGTCGCCGTCGCCGTGGATGACCGTGGCCTTGCGCCGCGGCGTCCAGAGCTCGGCCTCGTGCGCCCAGTTGGCCTTGACCACGTTGGGGACGACCGCGAGCAGTGGGTAGGCGTCGGCGGCCTGCGCCGCGAGCAGCGCCTGCGCCGTCTTGCCGAGGCCGGGCTCGTCGGCCAGGAGGAAGGTGCGGTGCCCCGCCTTCGCGGCCGCGACGACCCGGGCCTGGTGACGCATGAGGAGGCGCGGGCCGACCTGCAGGTCGGTGGTGTCGGGCAGGTCCATGCACGCGACCTCGCCCGGGGCCGACTCCTCGAAGGCCCGGAAGAGCGGGCCGAGGAGCTCCCACCGGGCGAGGTCGCCGCGAGGACGCGACGGGCGTCGCGCGGCGCTGTAGTCCGGGGCGAGGAACGGGTTGGCCAGCTGGCGCGCCACGACGGACTGCGGCACGACCTTGCGCTCGGCGGGGCCGCCCTCCGGTGACGCCGTGCGCGTCGGCTCCACGGGCTCGGGATCGGGCTCCAGGCCCGCGGCGATCTGCATCTCGCGCTTGAGCCGCCTCGCCGCCGGCGGCACGACCGCACCCTCGCTGAGCAGCTCGAACAGCGCCGACTCGCGCGCCGCGCTCTTGGCCAGGATCGTGGCGACGCCGTCGAGGCGCTTGAGCTGCTGGTCGCGGAAGGCCGCGGTCAGGTCCGGTGCGGTGAGCACCGCGGCACGCGCGTCGCGCACGAGCAGGGAGACCACCTGGAACTTGTTGCGCACCGACTCGGTCACGCGCCCGCGCTCGACCGCCCCCTCGACCTCGCGGACGGTGCGCGCGAGCAGGGGGATGATGCCGTCCTCGTCGCGAGCGCGCGGGCGGCGGTCATCGCGGGAGGAGCCGCCTCGTGAGCGGGGCGGCTGCTGCCTCGGCCGTGCCAAGGTGTCCCTTCCTCGTTCGTGCCCGCCTCGGGGGCGGGCGTCGTGCTGTCGCCTACTCCCAGTGAGTGGCGTAGATGAACCCGACCGCCATGAACGCGACCCCGACGATCAGGTTGTAGTTCCCGAGCTCGCTCACCAGCGGCACGGAGGCGTCCTGGCTGGTGACGTAGTAGACGACGATCCACGTCAGGCCGAGCAGGAAGCAGCCGAGCATCCCGACCACGACGCCCCGTCCGCGACCGAGCGGGGTGGAGGGCCGGGCGGCGAAGGCGAGGCCGAGGAAGATCAGGCCGAAGCCGATCAGCCAGTTCCAGTTCTTCAGGTCCGCGAGTCGCTTCGGGGTCTGGTCGTCGTAGACCTGCGTGAGGTAGTACACCACGTAGGCGATGCCCGCCACGACGAGCAGGGCCGCCAGCGCGGTCGGGACCACCTTGACCCGGTCGGGGACGGCGGTCTCCTGGCGGGAGGCGGTGCTGCGCGGCTTGGACACGAAGGGCTCCTGGGTGTCGTGAGGCTCATCAAGCGGTACGGATGCGTCGGCTAGCGTAGTCAACGTGCGCTGGAGACCCGACTGGAGCCGCCGGACGATGGCGATGCGCACCCTCACGGTGCTCGTCTTCGCCGCTGCCGGACTGCTCATGGTGACCAGCTCCGAGCACGCCGCGGGCACCGACCTGCGGCCGGAGAGGTACGACGACCTGGCCGACCTCGCCCGTGAGCAGGCCGACCGGGTGGCCGACCTGCGGGCCGACGTGGCCCGGCTCAACCGTGAGATCGACCGGCTCAGCGCGGGCGAGGCGGGCTCGGAGCTGCGCCGCCTGCGTGACCGCGCCCCCGCCCTGCGGCGGGCGGCGAGCGTCGAGCCGCTCAGCGGCCCGGGGGTCGTGGTGACCCTCGACGACGCCCCCAAGGACGTGCTCGCCTCGGCGGGGGACCTGACCAACGAGGCACTGGTGCACCAGCAGGACATCCAGGGCGTGGCCAACGCGCTGTGGGCCGGTGGCGCCGAGGCGATCACCATCCGCGGCGTGCGGGTGATCGCCACCACCGGCATCAAGTGCGTGGGCAACACCGTCATCCTCAACGGCGTGCCCTACGCCCCGCCCTACGACATCGCCGCGATCGGCGACGCCGACCGGCTGGAGCGCTCGCTGGAGGACAGCCCCTACGTCCAGGCCTACCTCCGCCGGGTCGAGATCTGGCAGCTGGACTACTCCGTCGAGCGGGACGACGAGCTCGAGGCCCCGGCGTTCGCCGGCCTGCTCGACTTCACCCACGCCACCCCGCTCGGCTGACCCGCCACCGCGACGGGTCAGGCCGACTCCACGCCCAGCACCGAGTTGGGCTCGAAGCGTGGGCGCTGGTCCTCGTCGTGGCGTTCGGGCCGGACGAACTCGAACCCCCCGGTCGTCACCAGGTGCCAGTCGGTGGTCGCCGTCGGCTGCCCGAGCACCGGCTGCTGCGCGCCGGCGTACTCCCCCAGGAGGCGGGTGGCGCACTCCAGGTGGCTCGGCGGGAAGTGGAAGGCGTTGCGGTCGACCTCCTCGCGGCTGCCGAGCAGGGTCAGCGGTCGCCCGAGCGAGGCTCCGCAGACCCCGCACACCCGCGACAGCGCGCACTGGATGACCCGGCTGCGCTGCAGCGCGCGTGCGGTCGGGGTGCGCGGTGACCCGGGGACCGGGGTGCCGCAGGCGAACGGGACGGGCAGGCCGAGCTCGGGGTCGAGCGGGAGGTCCTCGAAACGACGGGGAGCGGGATCCACTCAGACCTCCGCGGCGGCGCGCGACCAGCCCCCGAGCTCACGACGGCGGGTCGGGCGCTCGCTGTCGAGCCGGCGCTTGGGCTGGCGGACGTCGGCGTCGCGCGCACCCCGCTCGACGGGGTCCTCGGGCTTGTCGCTGGAGGTCATCGAGTTGGGCAGCGACAGCTTCATGATCGTGCGGAGCGCCTGGCCGTACTGCTTGTGCAGGGGACCGGTGGTGTAGGGGATGTCGTACTTCGCGCAGAGCTCCTGCACCCGCACCGAGATCTCCGCGTAGCGGTTGCTCGGCAGGTCGGGGAACAGGTGGTGCTCGATCTGGAAGCCGAGGTTGCCCGACATGATGTGCAGCAGCGGACCGCCCTGGAAGTTCGCCGCCCCCAGGATCTGGCGGAGGTACCACTCCGCGCGGGTCTCGTCCTCGATCTCCTCCTCGGTGAAGTGCAGCGCACCGTCGGGGAAGTGACCGCAGAAGATGATCATGTAGGACCACAGGTTGCGGCTGAGGTTGGCCGTCGCGTTGGCCGTGATGGTCGTCTTCCAGTTCGGGCCGCTCAGCGCGGGGTAGACGACGTAGTCCTTGACCACCTGGCGGCGGACCTTGCGGCCGATCTGCTTGAGCTGGCGGACCATCTCCTTGGGGTCCTTCTCGCGCTTGCGGATGCGCTCGATGTCCAGGTCGTGCAGCGCGACGCCCCACTGGAACAGCGTGGCCAGCAGCGCGTTGTAGACCGGCTGGCCGAGGTTGGCCGGGTGCCACTTCTGCTCGCGCGCCATGCGGAGGACGCCGTAGCCGATGTCGTTGTCGTAGCCCAGCACGTTGGTGAACTGGTGGTGGACGTAGTTGTGGGAGTGCTTCCACTGCTCGGCCGGCTGCGCGGTGTCCCACTCCCAGTTGCTGGAGTGGATCTCGGGGTCGTTCATCCAGTCCCACTGGCCGTGCATCACGTTGTGGCCGATCTCCATGTTCTCCAGGATCTTGGCCGCCCCGAGGAGCGCGGCGCCGGCCGCCCAGGCCGGCTTCTTGTTGCTGAACAGCAGGGTGAGGCGGCCCGCGGTCGCCAGGCCGCGCTGGATGCGGATCATCCGGTTGATGTACGCCGCGTCGGCGTCGCCGCGCGACTCCTCGACCTCCTTGCGGATCGCGTCGAGCTCGCGTCCGAGCTGCTCGACCTCCTCCTCGGTCAGGTGCATGTACTCCGTCACGTCGGAGATCGCCATGGGTCAGTCCTTTCTCAGATGTCGAGGGTGCAGGGGCCGGACGCCGCGGTGACGCAGGTCTGGATCTGCTCGTTGGGCTGGTCGTAGACCTCGCCGTTGCGCAGGTCGATGGCCGAGCCGTCGATCTTGGTGAGCGTGCAGGTGTGGCAGATGCCCATCCGGCAGCCGTAGGGCATGCCGATGCCGACCTCCTCGCCGGCCTCGAGCAACGTCGTCGCGCCGTCGGCGTCGAAGGTCTTGTTGCTGTTGCGGAAGGTCACCGTGCCGCCCTCGCCGTCGCCGCCGAGCTCGAGGGAGAACCGCTCGAGGTGCAGCTTGTCCTCGAGGTCGGCCTCCTCCCAGTGCTCGGTCAGTGCGTCGAGCATCGGGGCGGGACCGCAGGCCCAGACCTCGCGCTCGCGCCAGTCGGGGCACAGGTCGTCGAGGTGCTTGCCGGGCTCGAACATGCCGTCGGTGTCGGTGTGGAGCTGGTGGAGGGTCAGGCGGTCGGCCTTGTCGGCCAGCTGCTCCAGCTCCTCGCGGAAGATCATCCGCTCCGCGGTGGGCGAGGAGTAGTGCATGACCACGTCGGGCCCGTCGCCGCCGGTGAGCTGGCCGCGTCGCTCCATCGTGCGCAGCATCGACATCACCGGGGTGATGCCGCTGCCCGCGACGAGGAACAGGATCTTGGGCGGGGGCGGGTTGGGCAGCACGAAGTCGCCCTTGGGCAGCGCGAGCCGCACGATCGTGCCGGGCTCGAGGCCGTTGACCAGGTGCGAGGAGAGCAGGCCCTCGGGCATCGCGCGCACGGTGATCGACAGCGTCCGGCCCTTGCGCTGCGGCGGCGAGCTGACGCTGTAGGAGCGCCACTGGAACTTGCCGCTGACCTGGATGCCGATGCCGACGTACTGCCCCGGGTGGTGGTCCCAGCGCCAGCCCCAGCCCGGACGGATGACGATCGTCGCGGCGTCCTCGGTCTCGGGGATCACCCGCTCGATGCGCCCGCGGAGCTCGCGCGAGGTCCACAGCGGGTTGATCAGGGAGAGGTAGTCGTCGGGGTGCAGCGGGGTGGTGAGCTGGCTTCCGATGCGCCGGACGCGCTCCCACGGAACGGTGCTGCTCGACCCCATCGCGACTCCTTGCGTCGTGCGTCGTCGCGTCGGGCGTCTCCCGAGCGACGGAACTCAGTGAACAGTTGTTCTCTGATTGATGCAAGGGGTGTACCCGCCACGACGGCGTTCAACCACCCGGAATTTCCGGACCTCGTCAGGGAGTGGTGGTCGGGGTCTCGGTGACCGCCGGGTCCTCGCCGGCCGCGGGGCTGGTCGCGGCGTCCGACGGGCTCGGGAGCGGCTCGGTGGGCGTGTCGCTCGGCGTCGGCGTCGGTGACGGCTCCTCGTAGGAGGAGACGACGAGGTTGACCGTCGACCCCTCCGCGGCGTTGGTGCGCCCGGGCGGGTCCTGGCTGAGCACGATGCCCTTCTGCGCCGGGGTGTCGGGGTCGTAGTCGACCTCGACGTCGAACCCGGCGTCCTCGAGCCGCTGACGGGCGGTGTCCTCGGGCAGGCCGACGACGCTGGGCACCTCGACCTGGCCCTTGGAGAGGATGAGCGTGACCGTGGAGCCCGCCTTCACGGTCTCGCCGGCGTTGGGGTCGGTCGCCACCACGGTGTTCTTGGGCTCGTCGGAGTCGCGGGTCTGGTAGGCCACGTCGAGGCCGAGGTCCTTCATCACCCGCGTGGCCTCGGCCTTGGTCATGCCGATGACGTACTTGACGACGACGTCGGCCTTGCCGGCCGAGACGGTGAGGTCCACCGCCGAGCCCTCGTCGACCTCCTCGCCCTCGCCGGGGTCGGAGTCGATCACCTGGCCCTTGGGGTTGTCCTCGTCGTTCACGCGCTCGACGTCGCCGACCACGAGCCCGGCCGCCTTGAGCTTCGCCACCGCGGCGTCCTCCTGGAGTCCCGCGACCGCGGGCACGGTGACCTGGGGCGTCTGGTCGCCGAACATCTTGAGCCCGGCCCAGAGCGCACCGGCGAGCAGCAGCAGGGCGAGGAGGGTGAGCAGCACGACGGGCCAGGTGCGCTTCTTGGACTGGTCGTACTCCGCGACCGGGCCGCGGAAGATCGAGGTGCCCTCGGGCTCGGCGGCCGCGACCGGGGGCGTGACGACCGCGGTGGGGGCGTCGACCGGCTGGCCGTCGAGGTAGCGGCGGATGTCGGTGAGCATCTCGGTCGCCGACTGGTAGCGGTCCTCGACCCGCTTGGCCAGCGCCTTCATCACGATCGCGTCGAGCTTGGGGTCGACGTCGGGGTTGTAGCGCGACGGCGGCTCGGCCTGCTCGCGCACGTGCTGGTAGGCGACCGAGAACGGCGAGTCGCCGACGAACGGCGGCCGGCCGGTCAGCAGCTCGAAGAGCAGGCAGCCGGTGGAGTAGATGTCGGAGCGGGAGTCGACGGTCTCGCCCCGCGCCTGCTCCGGGGAGAGGTACTGCGCGGTGCCCACGACCGCGGAGGTCTGGGTCATCGTGCTGGTCGACTGCGAGATCGCCCGGGCGATGCCGAAGTCCATCACCTTGACGTCGCCGCTCGGGGTGAGCATCACGTTGCCGGGCTTGATGTCGCGGTGGACGATGCCGTTGCGGTGGCTGTAGTCGAGGGCCGACAGGACGCCGCTGATGATCTCCAGCGCCCGCTCGGGCAGCAGCTTGCGGCCGTCGTTGAGCACCTCGCGCAGCGTGCGGCCGCGGACGTACTCCATGACGATGTAGAGCTGGACGTGGCTGCCGTCGGGCGCCATCTCCTCGCCGGTGTCGTAGACCGACACGATCTGCGGGTGGTTGAGCCCCGCGGCCGCCTGCGCCTCGCGGCGGAAGCGCGCCTGGAAGCTGGGGTCGGTGGCCAGGTCGGTGCGCAGCCGCTTGATCGCGACCTCGCGACCCAGGCGGATGTCCTGCCCGTGGCGGACCTCGGCCATGCCTCCGCGGCCCAGCAGCTCGCCGAGCTGGTAGCGGCCGCCGAGGCGGGTGCCCTGCCCGTCCGTGCTCACGTCCGGCTCACCCCTTCCCCTTCTTGCCGCCGTGCTTCCCGCTCTTGTCGTGCTTGCCGCCCTTGCCGCCCTTGTCCGGCGCGGGCTTGTCCGGCTTGGGGGCGGGGGCCGGTGCCGCCGCGTCCCAGACCGTCAGGGTCACCGTGCTGCCGGGCTCCACCGGACCGGTGGGGCTGACCTCAGCGACGGTACCGGCCTCCTCGCCCCCGGGGTTGGCACGACGCTCGACCGCGGGCCTCAGACCTGCCGCCTCGAGCCGCGTGCGGGCCTTGCCCTCCTCGAGGCCGAGGTAGTCGTCGGGATCGACCGTGACCGTCTGCGGCGTGCGGGTCCTGGTGGTGGGAGTGGTCGCCGCGGCACCTGCGGACGGGTCCACGCCGTCGTCGGCGAGCAGGGCGCGAGCGCCCCAGACCACGGGCACCAGCACGGCGAGCACGAGCACGGCGGCGAGCGCCCAGCGCCCGGCGCGGCGGGTCTCCTCGCTGGGGGCCGTGCGGGCGGGTGCGCCGAGCACTGCCGGCGCGGCCGTCGTGGTGGCGGCGGCGGGCATCACCGTGGTGGCCGTCGGGTCGGACGCCGGTTCCGGGGCGGGAGCGGGCGGCCAGACGGGGACCTCGCCGCGGAGGGCCGCAGCCATCTCCCCGCCGTCGGCGAAGCGCTTCTCGGGGTCCTTGGTGCAGGCCCGGGCCACGACCGCGCGCAGGAGCTCGGGGACGTCGTCGGGCAGCGCCGGCAGCGGGTCGCGCACGTGCCGCAGCGCGGTCACGACGGGTGACTCGGAGTCGAAGGGCTTGCTCCCGGTCAGGCACTCGTAGAGCACCACGCCGAGGGCGTAGACGTCGCTGCGCGGCGTCGCGCGCAGGCCCTCCGCCTGCTCGGGCGAGAGGTAGTGCGGGGTGCCGACGAGGTGCCCGGTCAGGGTGAGGGACGCCGCGTCCGCGGCACGGGAGATGCCGAAGTCGGTGACCTTGACCTGGCCGCGGTTGTCGACCAGCAGGTTGCCCGGCTTGACGTCGCGGTGGACCACGCCCTTGCGGTGGGCGGCGGCCAGGCCCTCACCGGCCTGCGCGATCAGGTCGGTCGCGCGCTCCGGTGCGAGGCGCCCGTCACCGATCAGGGCGGACAGCGGCTGCCCCTCGACCAGCTCCATCACGAGCATCGGCCGCGGAGCCCCGCCGTCGGGGTCCTCGCGCTCGCCGTAGTCGAGCACCGACGCGACGTGGGGGTGCTGCAGGCCCGCCGCGGTGCGCGCCTCGGCCTCGAACCTCGCCAGGAAGAGCTCGTCGCCGGCGTACTCCGCCTTGAGCACCTTCACCGCGACCTCGCGGTCGAGCAGGGTGTCCTCGGCCCGCCACACCTGGCCCATCCCGCCGGTCGCGATCAGCGACACCAGGTCGTAGCGCGGCTTCGACCGGGCTCGACCACCGTCCGGGGTGTCACTCATTGAAGACCACGGCTTCCATGACCCGCTTGGCGATCGGGGCGGCGAGACCGCTGCCCGAGATCGCGTCGCGGGCCACGCCGGCGTCCTGCACGATCACCGCGACGGCGACCTTGGGGTTGTCGGCGGGGGCGAAGGAGACGAACCAGGCGTAGGGGTTGCGGTCGGCGGCGCTCTGCGCGGTGCCGGTCTTGCCGGCCACGTCGACGCCCGGGATCTGCGCGGTGCTGCCGGTGCCGTTCTTGACGACCTCGACCATCATCTGGGTCAGGGCCGACGCCGACGAGGACGACATCGCCCGCTCGGGCATGTCCTCGCCGCTGGTCTTGTCGAGCACGCTCAGGTCGGGCGAGCGGACCTCGTCGACGAGGTAGGGCTTCTTGCCCTGGCCGCCGTTGGCGATCGTGGCGGCCACGAGTGCCATCTGCAGGGGCGAGGCGGCGACGTCGTACTGCCCGATCGCGGAGTACGCCGGGTAGGGGCCGGGCGCCTCGTCGGGGAACTTGCTCAGCGCCTGGGCGCCGAGCCCGGAGAGGTAGCGCTGGCCGAACCCGAACTTCTCCGCCTCGTCGCGCAGCTTGTCGATGCCGAGCTCCAGGCCGATCTTGCCGAAGGAGACGTTGCAGGAGGTCATCAGCGCCTGGGTGAGCGTGATGCGGTCGCCGCCGCAGCTCGAGCCGTTGTCGTTGGTCAGCG
The DNA here is from genome assembly GCA_964557235.1 of uncultured Nocardioidaceae bacterium. Taxonomy (GTDB): domain Bacteria; phylum Actinomycetota; class Actinomycetes; order Propionibacteriales; family Nocardioidaceae; genus Marmoricola_A. The sequence goes on along the minus strand of CAZKZQ010000001.1, from coordinate 24,563 downwards.
GCTTGCTGGCCTGCGGGAGGGTCAGCGAGGTGCCGCCCTGCACGATCGTGTCGGGGTCGTACTTGCCCGTCTCGAGCGCGGCCGCCGCGGTGACCAGCTTGAAGGTCGAGCCGGGCGGATAGATCTCCTGGATCGCCCGGTTGACCATCGGCTTGGTCGGGGTGCCGAGCAGCCGCTCGTAGTCCGCGGTCTGCTTGGCCGGGTCGTGGGAGGCGATCAGGTTGGGGTCGTAGGTCGGGTTGGAGACCATCGCGAGGATCTTGCCCGTGCGCGGCTCGAGCGCGACGACGGCCGCCTGGGTGTTCGAGCCGAGCGCCTGGATGCCGTCGAAGGCAGCGGTCTGGGCGGCGGGGTCGATGGTCAGCGTGACCGACCCGCCCTTGGGCGGGGTGTTGCTGAGGGTGTCGACCACGCGGTTGACGAACAGTCGCGGGTCGCTGCCCGAGAGGATGTCGTTCTCGCTCGACTCGACGCCGGAGGCGCCGTAGACGTAGGAGAAGAAGCCGGTGAGGTGGGCGTACTTGAACGGCTGGAGGTAGCGCCGCTGGAAGGAGAAGCGGTCGTCGACCTTGACGCTCTCGGCCACCGCCTTGCCGCCGACCAGGATCGCGCCGCGCTCGCGGGAGAACTCCGCGTCGCGCACCCGGCGGTTGTCGTTGCGGTCGTTGAGGTTGCCGGCGTTGACGTACTGCAGGTAGGTCGCGTTGAGCAGCAGGGCGAGGAACAGCACCAGGCAGCCCACGGCCATCGTGCGGATCTGCTTGTTCACCGCAGGCTCACCACCTGGGTGGCGTCGTCCTGCTCGGTCGGCTTGAGGTCCGGCATCGGGCGGCGCACGTGGTCGCTGATGCGCAGCAGCAGCGCGATCACGACCCAGTTGGCGATCAGCGACGAGCCGCCGTAGGACATGAACGGCGTGGTGAGGCCGGTCAGCGGGATGAGCTTGGTGACGCCGCCGATGACGACGAAGACCTGGAGGGCGAAGACCACGCCGAAGCCGGTGGCCATGAGCTTGCCGAAGTCGTCGCGGCAGATCAGGGCGGTGCGCAGCGCGCGCTCGACGACGATGCCGTAGAGCAGGATCACCGCGATCAGCCCGGTCAGGCCGAGCTCCTCGCCGATCGCGGCGACGATGAAGTCGGACTCGGCGAACGGGATGCGCCACGGCGAGCCCTGGCCGAGGCCGCGGCCGACGAGGCCGCCCCACGCCATGCCGTACATCCCCTCGACGATCTGGCCGTACTTGCCGGTGTCGTCGAACGGGTCGATCCAGCCGCCGACGCGGGTCTGCACGTGGCTGAAGGCGGCGTAGCCGAGCAGGGCGCCGGAGGCGAACATCAGGCCGCCGAGCACGAGCCACCCGGGACGCTCGGTGGCGACGTAGAGCATCACCACGAAGATGCCGAAGAACAGCAGGCTCGAGCCGAGGTCCTTCTGGAAGACCAGGATCGCCAGGCTGAGCAGCCACATGCCCGCGATCGGGCCGAGGTCCCGCCCGCGGGGCAGGTCGATGCCCGCGACGCGGCGTCCGGCGAGCGCGAGGGCGTCGCGGTGCAGGACGAGGTAGCCGGCGAACGCCACGACCAGCGCGATCTTGGCGACCTCACCGGGCTGGAAGGAGAACCCGCCGATCGCGATCCAGATGCGGGCGCCGTTCTTGTTGACCCCGAGGCCGGGCACGAACGGCAGCAGCAGCAGGACGACCGCGGCGAGGCCGGAGGTGTAGGTGAACGCCTGCAGGCGCCGGTGGTCGCGCAGCACGCCGAGGACCACGGCGAAGAGCACCACTCCGAGCGTGGTCCACATCAGCTGCTTGGAGGAGAAGTCCTTGTCGGTGGCCAGGTCGAGGCGGTAGATCACCGCGAGACCGAGGCCGTTGAGCGCCGTGACCACGGGCAGCAGCACAGGGTCGGCATAGGGCGCGAAGAAGCGGACGACGACGTGCGCGCCGACCGCGAGCAGGCTCAGCCAGGTGGCGTAGCCGACCAGGTCGGCCGGGATCGTGCCCTCGCGGCCCAGGCCGACGGCGGCGTAGGCGCCCACCCCGACCGCCAGGGCCAGCACGAGCAGGACCAGCTCGGCCCCGCGGCGGCGCCGGTGGACGAACTGCCCCATCCCCGCGAGCACGCTCACGAGGCACCTCCGGACGGGCTCTTCACAGGGGTCCTGGTCCCGGACGGCGACGGCGTCTCGCTCGGGCACTCCTGGGCGGTCGGGCCGGTCGGGCTCGCCGACGGGCTGGGGCTGCTGCTGGGCCCGCTGGTGGCACCGGGCGACCTGCTCGCGCTCCCGGAAGGCTTGCCGGTCGGCTTGGCCGACGGCGTGGGGCAGTCGGACTGCTCCTTGTCGCGGGCGAGGTTGGCCACGATCTTGCGGGCGCCGGTGAGGCTCCCGGCCTCGATGCCGCTCTCCACCAGCCCGCGGTTGTAGGACGTGAGGTCCTCCAGCGCGAGGTCGGTCGGCTCCTCGACGTGGTTGAGGTCGACCAGCGGCAGGTCGACCTGCACTCCGCGGTAGATGCCGACGTTGTCGCCGTCGTCGGCGACGAAGTACTGGTCCTGGCTCCAGGTGTAGCCGCCGTAGAGCAGGCCGCCGAGGATCAGCAGGGGCACGAGGACCAGCAGCAGGCGGCGGGCCCGGCGACGGGCGTGCGGAGCGCGGGGGGCGTAGCGCAGCTCCTCCGGGTCGGCGACCTCGGCGTCGACCGCCGGGATCTCTCCGGTGTCGTGGGGGCGGCTGCGGAAGCGCGAGAGGACACCGCGGCGGGGCTGCGCGGCCGCGGCGCCGACGAGCATCGGGCCGACCGCCGCCGCAGCCGACTCGGGGTCCTCGGGCGTCGAGGCGTCGACCACCTCGGCGGCGATGACGGTGACGTTGTCGGTCGAGCCGTGGTCGAGGGCGGACTGCACGAGGCCCAGCGCGGCGGAGTCGACCGTGCCCTCGCCGAGCAGGTCGGCGATCTGCTGGTCGGTGAGGGCTCCTGAGCAGCCGTCGCTGCACAGCATCACGCGGTCGCCGGGCTCGAGGTCGACGAAGAACAGGTCGGGCTCACTCTGGTGCACCCCGTCGACCGCCCGCAGGATGATGTTGCGGTGCGGGTGGACCCGCGACTCGGCCTCGGTGATGCGGCCCTCGTCGATCAGGGTCTGCACGAAGGTGTGGTCGGCGGTGATCTGGCGCAGGGTGCCCTCGCGCAGGAGGTACGCACGGCTGTCGCCGACGTGCGCCATGGCCAGGCGCTGCCCGTCGAGGAGGGCGGCGGTCAGGGTCGTGCTCGTGCCGTCGAGCTCGCTGTCCTGCTCGACCATCTCGGCCAGCCGGTCGTGGACCTTGAGCACCGTGCCGGCGAGGGCCGACAGGGCGGCGTCGTCGCTGCCGTCGGCGACCGGGGCGCCCTCGGGGGTGTCGAGACGCCGCATGAGCTGGATCGCGGTCGAGCTGGCCACGTCGCCGTAGGCCTGCCCGCCGACGCCGTCCGCGACGACGAGGAGCCGGCCGCTGGCATAGCCGGAGTCCTGGTTGTCCTTGCGGTGCCGGCCGACGTCGGAGACCGCGGCGTAGCGCAGCCGCACGCCGCTCGCGGAGGGGTGGTCGGTCATTTCTTGAGCTCGAGGGTCGTCTTGCCGACCCGGACCCGGGTGCCGAGGGAGATGGCGGTGGCCTGGGTCAGGCGCTGGGCGCCGAGGTAGGTGCCGTTGGTGGAGCCGAGGTCCTCGACGTACCAGGTGTCACCGGAGCTGGCGATGCGCGCGTGGCGGGTGGAGACGTAGTCGTCGTCGAGGCGGATCGCGGCGTCGGTGCCGCGTCCGATGAGGATCGGGGCGTCGGACAGCGAGACCGTGGTGCCCCGGCTCGGGCCGTCGAGCACGACCACCTTGGTGGGCTGGCCGCGTCCGGGCTTGGCGGGCTTCTTGGCCGACTTCTCCGCGGCCTTGCGGTCGCGGCGGCTCGGCGGCGCGGCGCCGGAGTCGACCCGGGCGCCGAACATGTCGGAGCGGATCACCGAGATCGCGCCGAAGACGAAGATCCACAGGATCGCCAGGTAGGCGAACCGGATCAGCATCAAGGTGAGCTCCTGCATCAGGCGCTCCCGACCCGCACCACGAGCTCGGTGTTGCCGAGCCGGACCTTGGCGCCGTCGCGGACCGTCGTCTCGCGCACCTTGTGGCCGTCGACGAGGGTGCCGTTGGTCGAGCCGAGGTCGGCGACCCTCACCTGGCTGCCGTCGAGCCTGAACTCGGCGTGACGGCGGCTGATGCCCGGGTCGTTGATGCGCAGGTCCGCCTCGGCGCCGCGGCCGACGACCAGGCCGTCGGCGGTCACCGCGTGGCGGGAGCCGTTGACCTCGACGCTCGCGCCACCGGTCGCCGCGGCCTGCGTGTCGGTGACCTGGCGGCCCCCGGAGACGCTCGCGGTCGCGCTGCTGCGGACGCGGAAGCGGCCGGTGACCAGGTCCTCCTCCTCGGTCAGGTCGATGCTGACCTGGCCGGCGAAGACGTAGTGCTGCTCGTCGGCGTGCTCGCGGAGCATCTCGATCAGCTCGGTGGTGAGGGTGCCCTGGTAGGGGCTGAGCCGGTCGTAGTCCATCGGCGAGAGCTCGATGTGGAAGGTGTTGGGGACCAGGCGCCGGTTGCGCGACAGGATCTGGGCGGAGTTGTCCACCTCGCGCTGGAGCGCGGCGGCCAGCTCGACCGGCTGGACGGCGCTGCGGAAGGCCTTGGCGAAGGCTCCGGAGACAGCGTGCTCCAGTCGGCTCTCGAACCGCTGCAGCATGCCCATCGCGGGGCCTCCTCTCGTGCTCCGGTCGGCTCCTGGCGCAGCAGGCGCGCCAACGTGCCCGGCTGTGCGGGCTCGCAGGGACCCTGCCCCGCCCGACCTCGTCCTGAACACCCGTGAGGGTGTGTCCCCGGTCTCGTCCGCGGACAGGCCGATGCTATCGGGGGCGGCCGTCCGTCCCGTGGGCGCGACCCCCCGGCGGGTGTGCAGGCCGGTTTGGGCGGCCTCGCGCAGGTGGGATACCCTTCGAGTCGCTTCTGGCGCGAGTGGCGGAATAGGCAGACGCGCACGGTTCAGGTCCGTGTGCCCGAAAGGGCGTGGGGGTTCAACTCCCCCCTCGCGCACCAGATCTCACGAGCCCCGGGTCCACGGACCCGGGGCTCGCTGCGTCCCCGGGTGCCCGCGAGGTGCGGCCGCCCCAGGGGCCACCCGGCCCTCCTGGTGACGGCGAAGGACCCTGACCAGCGCTGCGCGCCGGCGTGACCATCGGTGGGGGACCACTCGGCGGTTGGAGGCTTGCCATGGCTCACCAGGCACGAGCGGCGTTCGAGAACCGCGTCGATGCCGGCCGACGGCTGGCCCGGCGCCTGGCGCACCTGCGCGGCGAGGACGCGGTCGTCCTCGGTCTGCCGAGGGGCGGGGTGCCGGTCGCCTTCGAGGTCGCCCGCGAGCTCGGCGCACCGCTGGACGTGATCGTGGTGCGCAAGCTGGGCGTGCCGTTCCAGCCGGAGCTGGCCATGGGGGCGATCGGCGAGGGTGGCTACGAGGTGCTGGACCGCTCGCTCATCGCCCGCGCGGGCGTGACCGATGACGAGCTCGACCTGGTCGAGGCCCGCGAGCGCTCCGAGATGCAGGCGCGGGTGCGCAGGTTCCGACGCGGACGCGACCCGCTGGACCTCACCGGACGTCTCGCGATCGTCGTCGACGACGGGATCGCGACCGGGGCGACGGCCCTGGTCGCGTGCGAGGTGGCGCGCCACCTCGGCGCGCGACGGGTGGTGCTCGCCGCGCCGGTGGGACCTCCGGGGCTGCACGGCCTCGCCGGCGCCGACGAGGTGGTGCTGCTGGAGACCCCGGACCCGTTCGTGGCCGTGGGCCAGCACTACCGCGACTTCGCGCCGACCGGTGACGAGGAGGTGGTCGCGCTGCTCGACGAGGCGGAGCGGCGAGGCAGGCGCCGTGCGGTCGAGGCCGCGACCGACTGCGACCTCGACGTGGAGATCCCGGCGGGACGCGCCGTGCTCCAGGGACACCTCCACCTGCCGGACCGGCTCGAGGGAGTGGTGGTGTTCGCCCACGGCAGCGGCAGCAGCAGGCACAGCCCACGCAACCGGTACGTCGCCTCGGTCCTGAACGACGCCGGTCTGGGCACGCTGCTGCTCGACCTGCTGACCCCGGAGGAGGAGCGCGACCGGGCCAACGTCTTCGACGTCCGGCTGCTCGCCGACCGGCTCGGCGCGGCGGTCCGCTGGGTGCGTGGCAGGCCGGACGCGGTCGGCGCGCCGGTCGGGCTGTTCGGCGCGAGCACCGGCGCCGCAGCGGCGCTGTGGGCCGCCGCCGACCCGGCGCTCGACGTCGCGGCCGTCGTGTCGCGGGGCGGCCGACCCGACCTCGCCGGGCCCCGCCTGGGGTCGGTGACGGCACCGACGCTGCTGATCGTCGGCGGTGCCGACGTCGAGGTCCTCCGGCTCAACCGCAGGGCGGCCGACGCCCTGGGCGCCCAGGGCCGCGTGAGTGTCGTCCCCGGTGCGACGCACCTGTTCGAGGAGCCGGGGACCCTGGCCGAGGTGGCCCTGCTGGCCCGCGACTGGTTCCTCCTCCACCTGCCGGCGGCCCCGCACGACCGGCCCGGGGTGAGCACGGCGGGCACGCGATGACTGCCGGTGTCGACGCCGCGTCGACGGCCCAGGTCCGTGACCTCGCCCACCCCTTGGTCTCCGCCCGCGACCTGGACCCCTTGGTCGAGCGACTGGGGCCGGTGCGCTTCGCCTGCCTGGGCGAGGCCTCGCACGGCACGCACGAGTTCTACCGCTGGCGGGCCGAGCTGAGCCGGCGCCTGGTCGAGGAGAAGGGCTTCACCTGGATCGGGGTCGAGGGCGACTGGCCGGACTGCTGGCGGATCAACCGGTGGGTCCGCGGCGCGGTCGATCGCGACCTCTCCGCACGGCAGGTCCTGGCCGGGTTCGAGCGCTGGCCGACCTGGATGTGGGCCAACAGCGACGTCGCCGACTTCCTGGACTGGCTCCACGGATGGAACCTCGACCGGCCCGCGGACCGGCGGGTCGGGTTCTACGGACTCGACGTCTACTCGCTGTGGGACTCCCTGCGACGCATCGTCTCGTGGCTCGACGAGCACGCTCCGGACGCGCTGGCGCAGGCGCTCGAGGCGTGGCGGTGCTTCCTCCCCTACGGCGAGGACCCGCACCGCTACGCCTGGGCGACCCGCTTGGTGCCCGCCTCCTGCGAGGACGACGTCGTGGCCATGCTCGCCGAGGTCCGCCGGCGCACGGCACCGGGCGCCTCGGGCCGGGCGGACGACGAGGACGCCTTCGACGCGTGGCAGAACGCGGAGGTCGCCACCGACGCCGAGCGCTACTACCGCGCGATGGTCCGGGGCGACCGGCAGTCCTGGAACATCCGCGACGTCCACATGGCCGACACGACGGCGCGGGTCGCCGCTCACCTCGGCCCGCCGGCCACGGGGCTGCTGTGGGCGCACAACACCCATGTCGGCGACGCGCGGGCCACGGACATGGCGGCGGCAGGGATGGTCAACCTGGGGCAGCTGCTCCGGCAGCGCGTCCCTCCCGACGACGTCGCGCTCGTCGGGTTCGCCGCCCACCGGGGGACGGTGCTCGCCGCCTCGGGCTGGGGCGAGCCCGAGCTCGTGCTCGACGTGCCCGAGGCGCTGCCCGGCAGCCACGAGGACGTCCTCCACCGCACGCTCGGCCGCCCGGCCTGCCTGGTCTTCCCCGAGGACCGCACCGGTCCCTGGCTCTCGACCCCGCGCGGCCACCGCGCCATCGGCGTGGTCTACGAGCCGCGTCGTGAGACCGCCAACTACGTCTCGACCGTGATGGGCCGGAGGTACGACGCCCTGGTCTGGCTCGAGCTGACCTCGGCACTGCGGCCCCTCCACCACGAGGCGCCACCGCGTGAGCCCGAGTACGAGACCGAGCCCTCCGGGCTCTGAGGGGGGCCTGATGAGGAAGCAGCCGGCAGGAGCGGCCCCGATGGCGCTCGCGGTGGCGCTCGCGCTGGTCGCCACCCCGCACGCAGTGACGGGCGCCGAGCGCCCCCGGGCGGATGCCCCGCGCGCGGACACCCCGGCGACGGTCGTGCTGGTGGACGTCCGCAGGCCGCAGGGACCGGCCTCGACGCACCTGTTCGGGGTCAACCACCACTACCAGCACGACGGCCTGGGCGCGTGGGACGCCGACGACGACCGGCCCGAGCCGCTGCTGGTGAGGCGGACGCTGCGCGTCGGCGTCCGGTCCCTGCGGTTCCCGGGCGGCACGATGGCCAACCTGTGGCGCTGGGAGCGCACGATCGGTGAGGAGCGTGGCTGCCAGGTCGACGGCAAGCGGCGCGACGGCGGGTACCGCCCCTTCCGCACGGGCCTGTCCTACGGGCCCGACGAGTACATGGAGCTGGTCCGTGCGGTGCGCGCCGAACCGATCGTGATGATGCCGTCGGCGATCAGCACCCCCTCGGAGGCGGCCGACCTGGTGGAGTACATGAACGCCCCCGCCGGGGCGGGGAACCCCAACGGAGGCGTCGACTGGGCCGACGTACGAGCCGCCAACGGGCACGCGGCCGCCTACGGCGTGCGCCGGTGGGAGGTGGCCAACGAGCCCTACCTGCGGCACGAGCGCTACTGGCGGTCGCAGCGTGACTTCCTCGCGGCGCGGCAGTACGCGCTCGGAGGGTCGGTGCTGCGCGAGCGTGAGGCGCTCGGACGCGCCTGCGCGCACCCGGTCGGCGGTGTGCTGTCCAACGGGCGGGCGCACCAGTCGTTCGAGCTGCTCTTCCCACCCGCGGTGCGCCGGTCGATGGAGGTGCTTGTGGCGGGCCGACCGTGGACGGTGGTCGACGACCTCGCCACGCAGACGGCGCGGGCCCACGTGGTGACCGTGGAGCCCCGCGAGGGTGTCGTGCACTTCGGGGACGGCGTGCACGGTGCCGTGCCGCCCGCCGGCGCGCGGGTGCGGGCGACCTATCGCAGCGTCCACGCGGGGTACTTCGACTTCGCTGCCGCGATGAAGGCCGTCGACCCCCGGATCCGCGTCTGCTCGACCTGGAGCCGGCCCGGCTTCGTCCAGGCCGCGGGTGACCGGCACTACGACTGCGTGACCGACCACCTCGGAACCGTGCTGCACCGTCGCTGGGTCTCGCGGGTCGACGGGCACGACCGCATGATCCTCACCGGGGACGGCCACCGTGCCGACTACCGCACCCGCCGGGCGCGCCTCCCGCAGGGCGTGCCGCTGTGGATCACCGAGGCGGCGGTGCTCGGCGGCGACCACGGGCGCTGGCCGTCGTTCCAGGCATCGGCGAGCCAGTCGGCCTACATGGCCTCGCTGTGGGCGGACTGGCTGCGCATGCACGTGCCCTACGCGCTCAGCGACGACCTGCTCTGGTCGGACCGGGCGGTGCTCGGCGAGCCCCCGTCGTTCACCTACACCGCCAACGCGGTGACGCGGGAGGCCGTGAAGCCGATGTTCCGCAGCGGCGGGCGGCTGCTGGCCAGCCGGGTCCTGAGCAACCCGGTGCGCTCGGTGACGCGGCTGGGCCGCAGCTATCAGGCGCTCGACGTCGCGTCGACACGGACACCGGACGGCGACGTGCTGGTGCTCGTGGTCAACCGGCTGCCGACCCGGGCCGTCACCGCCCGCGTGGCCCTGCGCGGCTTCCGCGGCTCGGGCGGCATGGTCGTGCGGCGCGTCCTGGTGCCGTCCTTCACCGCCTGGAACCCGCCCGGGCGCAGGCCCCAGGTCCGGCTGCAGGTGTCCCACCGACGGGTCGACCCGACGTCGGTCGTCGTCCGGTTCGGGCCCGCGAGCACGACGCTCCTGCGGCTGCGGCACCGCTGAGCAGCGACTCCGGAGCCCGTCCGGTCAGTCGGCGGCCAGGACGGCGACCACCAGGGCGGTGCGGACCAGGCCGAGCACGAACCCGAAGGGCAGCGCGAAGCCGGTCCAGAAGACCAGCTCGAACGGGAGCAGCGCGAGGCAGAGCCAGCACAGCCAGGTCGTCGGGCCCCAGCCGGCCAGCAGCAGCACGCCGAGGACGATCTCGACCGTGCAGACGGCCACGAAGCCCCAGAGCAGGGGCGTGGTCGTCGGGACGCCCCACCGCGTGAACGGCCCGTCGCCGTACGTCGGGAAGCCGAGGAACGTCCAGACCTCGCCGGTGGCGGCGAAGTGGCGGGCGCCGGCGACCCCCGGGAGGCCGAAGCCGAGCCCCAGGAGGATCGAGCAGACCGCGGCGGCCCGGGCCACCTGCTCAGTCCTGCGCCCGCCAGAGGAGCCAGCCGAGGGCGGCGTACATCAGCATCCAGGCGGTGATCGAGAGCCGGGCGGCGAGGAAGGACAGCAGCAGCGCGGGGAACATCGGCACGAAGACCCAGACGCCCATCAGCAGCACGAGGTACGACGGCCAGCCGGTCCAGCGACCCTCCTTGCGGATGGCGAGGCCGGCCAGCACGAACCCGACGCCCGCGGCCGTGGTCGCGAAGCCGTAGAGGCCGTTGAGCCAGCCGCCCTGGTCGAGCGTCCAGTCCTTGGCGGCGATCGCGAGGACCTCGGTGACCGTGAGCACGACCGTGCCGAGGACGGCCAGCCAGTGGCCGGCCCGGCCGAAGCGGGACGTGCCGATCACGCCGCTCTCGCCGAGGGCGAGCTGGCCGAGCAGCAGGCCGACGTGCTGGACCGCGAACCACGCCTGGATCGCCGCGAAGCCGCCGGCGGTCATGGGATAGCTCCACCGGTCGTCGGGCACCTGCTCGGGCCACAGCGTCAGCAGGATCCCGCTCGCCGCGCCCAGGACGCCCGCCGCCAGGCAGACCAGGCCCCAGGTGCGGACGCGGTCGGTGGTCCGCTGCGTGGTCACGGTCGTTGCGCTCATGGTCCCCACCAGCCCTCCGGGGGCGACGCGCCGCTGGCACGTCGAGAATTGTTCAGGCAACCTGAATATCCTGCGGGGAGGGAGGTCTTGTCAATGGCGGAGTCGCGACGCACGCACGACGCGGGGATCAACGACGCGGGGATCAACACCGTGTCGATGCTGGGGCAGGCCTACAGCCTGCTCGGCTTCCGGATCACCGACGGCGTCGTCGGCGCGGGCTATCCGCACAAGCCCAAGCACTCCGCGGTGTTCGCCCAGATCTCGCCGGAGGGCACCCGGCTCACCACGCTGGCCCGCAACGCCAACATGACGCCGCAGGCGATGGGCGAGCTCGTCGACGAGCTGGTCGAGGCGGGCTACGTCGAGCGCCGGCCCGACCCCTCCGACGGCCGGGCCAAGCTGATCGTGCCGACCCGCCGCGGACGCGAGGCGATCGAGGCGGGTCGCGTGACGATCGAGGGGATCGAGGAGCGCGTGACCGAGGTGCTGGGCGAGCGCGGCCACCGCGAGCTGCGGCGGCTGCTGACCAGGCTGCTCCTGGAGGACGGCGACTGAGCGGGCTTGGCGCGTGCGGTCAGGATGGACGCGTGGGCCGCTCCCTCCTCGCCGCCGTCACCGCCTCGATGAGCGCGGTCGCCCTGGTCGGCTGCAGCGGCTCCTCGACCGACGGAGGGGCTCGCCCGGAGGTCTCGGCGAGCTCGGCCGGGAGCTCGCCCACCGACGGCGGCTCGACCACGCCGTCGCCGAGCCCGACCCGGGCCGAGCAGCCCGAGGAGACCCGGCAGCCAGAGCCCGCCTGGGGTCCCGTCTCGCTCCCCGCCCTGGCGGCCAAGGAGATCCGCGGCGACCGGCTGCGGTTCACCGCCGACCGCGAGCGCACGTCGGCGTACGTCTCGCGGGAGGTGACCTACCGCGTCCGCGCGGACGGGCGCACCCTGCGGGTCAGCGGGGTGCTCAACGTGCCGACGGGCAGGCCGCCCGCGGGCGGGTTCCCCACGGTCGTGCTGGCGCACGGCTACATCGAGCCGTCGGCCTACGTCACCGGGCAGGGCATGACCCGCGAGCGTGGCTGGCTGGCCGAGCGGGGCTACGTCGCGCTGCACGTCGACTACCGCAACCACGCCGGCTCCGACGACGACCCGGGCAACGACTGGCGCACGCGGCTGGGCTACGTCGAGGACGTCGTCGCGGCCGCCGACGCGCTGCGGCGCACCACGGACGTGCCGGTCGACGACGACCGGGTCTTCCTGATGGGCCGCTCCATGGGTGGCGGGGTCGCGCTGCGCACCGCGGTGGCCAGGCCAGGGGTGTTCCGGGGCCTGGTCGCGTGGGCCTCGGTGAGCTCGAGCGAGCCGGAGAACCTCGCGCAGTTCCTCGGCGACGACCCCGAGGACGCCCCGGTCCTGCGGGAGATCGAGCAGCGCGTCGGCCTGCCCGGCCGGCCGGGATCGCGCAGGTTCTGGCGCGGCGTGAGCGCGCGGACCTTCTTCGACCGCGCGGAGGACCCGGTCCTGCTGATCCACGGCGACTCCGACGACACCTGCCCGCCGCGGTGGGCGCGGGCGTCGTACCGCCTGCTGCGCGCGGCCGGTGCCGACGCGCGGATCGCGTGGTACTCCGACGAGCACGCCTTCGGCCCGCAGTTCGACGCCGCGATGCGCCGCTCCGTCGGTTTCTTCGCGTCGGTGGGTGGCTGAACGGTGGTTTCGAGGGGCCGGGGAGCCAGGATCCGCGCGTTCCGGTTGCCGCGGCTGCACCCCTGAGGCAGAGTCCCCCTGTGCGAGACGCGTCCTCCGGCGAGCCCACGCCCGAGAGGTTCGCCTCGGTGCGCGAGTCCTGGGCGGACTACAGGCGCAGCCCCGTCGCGATGCGCGTCTACTACGCGCTGGTCGTCCTCGCCGCCCTCACGCTGCCGTGGGCGGTGCCGCTCGACCTCACGGTGACGGCGCCCGAGTGGATCACCGTGCTGTCGCTCGTGTCGTTCTCGGTGCTCAACGTCGAGATCAGCCGCCGGCTCTCCGGTGGCCTCGCGAAGACGCACCAGCCCCACAAGGCGCTCTCGGCCTGGGCGTTCGCGAGCGGGCTCCTGCTCGCGACTCCGTGGCTGCTCGTCGTCGTCCCGCTGTCCTACGCGCACGCCCGCTGGCGCGGCATCCGCGTGCCGTTGTGGAAGTGGATCGGCTCGGCGGCGTACCTCGTCCTCTGCGGCTATGCCGTCGCCTGGGTGCGCCACCTCGTCCTCGGCGACGAGGTGAACTGGATGGACGGCCAGGGCGGCAAGGGTTTCGCCGTCATGTGCCTGGCCGGGGTGGTGTTCCTGGTCCTCGAGGGGGCGCTCTTCTGGGGGAGCGCGCTGTTCAACCACCGCGAGGACGAGATCTGGCTGCGGGCGACGCTCCTCGGCGCGAGCTTCTACCTCGCCGAGGGCGGGGTGCTCCTCGTCGGCGGTCTCCTCAGCGCGGTCTGGACGGGTGGGTCGTGGTTCGCCATCTTCTTCATCCCGATCTACGTCATGATCCAGCACGCGGTGCTCCTCGCGCCCCTGCGCGAGCGCGCCGCGGCGGCGGAGATGCTGGCCGCCAAGAACCTCGCCCTGGGAGCGCTCAACGACGACCTCGAGGACGCCAACCAGTTCAAGGTGGACCTCCTCGGCATGCTCGGCCACGAGCTCGGCAACCCGCTCACCTCGGTGCTCGGGTTCGCGGAGTTCGGAGCGGCCACCGCCGCCCAGCGCAACGAGGTCGAGTCGCAGCGCTCCTTCGAGGTCATCGCCCGCAACGCCGACCAGATGCGCACCGTGCTCGCCGACATCCTCAGCCTCGTCACCAGCGAGCGGGGCGCGCTCACGGCCGTCCCGGAACGCTGCCAGCTCGCCCTGCGCCTGCGCCACAGCCTCGCCGCGCTGCGCCGGGAGGGCGAGGAGCTCGACATCGACTGCCCGGTCGACCTGTACGCGCTCGTGCAACCCAGCCACCTCGACCAGATCCTCGGCAACCTGCTCAGCAACGCCGAGAAGTACGGCGGCGGCGTCGTCTCGCTGCGGGCCCTCCACGCCGACGACGGCTGGGTGGAGATCGTCGTGGAGGACCGCGGTCCCGGGGTGCCGCAGAAGTTCCGCGAGCACCTGTTCGCCCGCTACAGCCGCGACGCCCGCACCGCCGAGCAGGTGATGGGCACCGGCCTCGGTCTCTTCATCAGCCGCGAGCTCGCCCACGCCAACGGCGGTGAGCTCGTCCACCGCGAGGCTCGTCCGCACGGCTCGGAGTTCGTGCTGCGCCTGCGGCCCTCCTGACCCGACGCTCGTGCGTCAGACGGTCGAGGTGTGCCACGGTGCCCCGTGGCGCACCGCGCGCCAGACGACCAGGTCGCCGGACCGGTACGCCGGGCGGTAGTTGCGCGCCAGCACACGCTCGGCCCGGGTGTCGGTCAGTCCCCACGCCTGCATCGCGACCGGGTCGACGAGCACCCACTGCACCTCGCGCCGGCGCAGCAGGGGCGTCAGCTCATGGAGTCCCGGGTCGCGCACCCGCATCGGCAGGCTCCAGATCAGCGGGTAGGGGCTGCGCATCCCCGCCTCGCGCAGGATCGAGGGGCGGCCGAAGGTGACGACCGCGGTCGTGCCGAGGTGCGCGTGCTCGCGGAGGTAGCGCGCGACCGCGACCTCGGCGGCCGGACGCCCGGGCGGGTCGCCCAGCACGGAGCCGAGGCCGAGGACCGACGAGGCCACCGCCGTGCCCACGACCATCCAGGTCCGCACCTGGGGCACGCGGTGGCGGGCATCGGCGGTCAGGGCGAGCACCAGGGCCAGGCCCGGCACGAGGCCCACCAGGTAGTGCAGCCAGAACGACCCGCCCACCGCGACGGAGACGACCTCCCACACCATCAGCGCGACCGCGGTCCAGCCGACCAGCGGGTCGCCGGGCGCCAGCGTGCGTGCGGACCCCGGTCGGCGCACGAGGTCGGGCAGCCGGAGGAGCACGAGCGGGGCCCCGGTCAGGAGGAGCGCGACCCCGAGCTGGCGGGCCCGGCCGGCGGCCGCCGGCGTCGGGGTGGCGAGGACGTCGGCGGCGCGCAGCCGGAACAGCACGACCGCGTCCCACAGCGCCGCAGGGGTCGTGCCGTGCGCCCACGCCAGCCCCAGGACCGCGGCGCCGACCACGGTCGCCCCCAGGAGCCCGCCGAGGGCGAGGAGGGCCGCCGCCCCCGCGCGCCGGCGTACGACGAGGGCGAGGACCAGGCAGCCGAGGACCACCGCGACGTCGGCGAGGTTCTGCTTGACCGCCAGGGCCGCCGCCCCGCTCGCGCCCGCGAGGACGGCCCAGCCCAGCCGGGACGCCCACGCGGTCGCGAACGCCGACCGCAGCGCGGCCAGCACCCCACCGAGCAGGAAGGGCAGCGCGAGCACCTCGCCGTTGACCAGCGTCACGTCGAGCAGGCGGCTCGAGACCAGCGCGGCCACGAGCACCGCCGTCGCGGCGGGCACCCACCGGTGCCGTCGTCCGTCGCGGGGGACGACGACGCGGGCGGTGGCGGCTGCGAGCAGGACCGAGGCGACGGCCGCCGCGACGCCGAGCAGGCGGAGGCCGGTCGGGCCCTGGGCGAGGCCGAAGAGCGCGATCAGTCCCGGCGGCCGGTCGACCCAGTAGTCGCCGTAGAGGCTGCGCCCGGGGTGCCACTGCTGGGCGACGAGGAGGAACCCGGCCTCGTCCGGGCTCAGCGGCACGGTCAGGAGGAGCAGGCGCACCCCGGCGGCGACCGCCGCGGCCACGAGGACGACGGCGAGCGGTGGGTCGGGGAGGGTGACACGCGGACGCCGCATGCCTCCTCATTGGTGGGCACACGACCTGCAAGGGACCTGACCGGCCGGGCCGTGCGGCCTCACAGGACGACCGGGAGCACCACCTCGAAGGTCGCGCCGGCTCCTGGCGTCGGGGGGTGCAGGAGGACGTCGCCGCCCAGGCTGCGCGCCACCCTCCTGGCCAGCGGGAGGCCGAGCCCGGTGCGGTGGGCCGAGGCACCGGCGGCGAAGACGTCGTCGGCGGAGACCCCTGGCCCGTCGTCGGTGACCAGCAGGTGCACGCGGTCGCCGTCCAGCCGGCCGGTGACGGTCACGTGGTCGGCCTCGTGGAGCGCGTTGTCCAGCACGGGCGCGATCGCGCGGGCGGCCAGGTCGCCAGGCGCGGCGACCGTCGCGGCAGGGAGGTCGACGGCGGTGCGGTCGTCCCCGCCGAGCGTGCGCACGACGCCCGCGACCGTCTCGCCGAGGTCGCACCGGCCCTGCACCTGGGAGGCGCGCGCCACCTCCAGGAGGCCGCTGATCGTCGCCGACATCGCGCGGCACGAGGCCCGGACGTCCTCGATGTCGGAGCGCAGGTCGTCGTCGAGGTCGGGGCGCTGCGCGACCAGCTCGGCGGTCGCGGCGAGCGAGGTCAGGGGCGTGCGCAGCTCGTGCGCGAGCTCGGCGGTCAGGCGTTGCTCGGCCAGGATGGCGCGGGCCACCTTGTCGAGCAGGCCGTCGAGCGTGCGGCCGAGGGCCTGGATCTCGTTGCGTGGCGGACCGAGGTCGAAGCGGCGGTCGAGGTCGTGCTCGCTCCACTCCGCGGCCGTGCGCGCCATCGAGCCGACCGGCTCCAGCACCCGGCGGCTCGCCCACGCCGCGGCCAGGGTCGTCACGACGACGATCACCACGCCGGCGAGCGCGGCGACGAGCAGGGCCTCCTGCTGCTCGTCGGCATAGGGCTCCAGCGGCTCCGCCACGACCACGACGCCGAGCACGCCGGTCGCGAGGTAGAACCGACGGCCGAGCACCTTCACCTTGCCCTGGCGGTCGCTGGTGCCGAGGACGGAGCGGCTGCGCGTGGTCTGCGCCAGGTCGGCGTACACCTGCTCGAGGCCGGCCGGCGGCGTCCCGGCGACGATGTCGCCCGCGGCGTCGTAGACCACGACGTCGCGGTCGGGGAGCCCGCGGACGACGGGGGTGTCGCCCCGGCTGAGGCCCTGCGCCTCGGCGACCACGCCGTCGGCCCGGGTCCGCAGCACGCGGTCCACCGCGGCGTCGGAGGTGTCCTCGAAGGCGAGCTGCGCGACGAGCAGCAGCGCCAGCGCGGCCAGGGTGGCCAGGGCCGCGGTGGCGACGACCGCGCGGCGGCGGTAGGACGCGACGTCCTGGCCAGCAACGGGCCCGGGGACACCGGCAGGCCCGCTCATCGCAGCCGGAACCCGACGCCGCGCACCGTCTCGATCCGCACCGGCGACCCGATGTCGTCGAGCTTGGTGCGCAGCCGGCGGACGAACGAGTCGACCGTGTTCTCGCTGACGATCGCGCCGTCGGGCCAGGCGGCTGCGACGACCGCACGGCGGCGCACGACCTCGCCGGGCCGCGAGGTGATCGCGGCCAGCATGCGGAACTCCGTCGGGGTCAGCAGCACCTCGCCGCCGTCCGAGCGCACGGCGTGGGTGAGCGGGTCGAGGAGCAGGCCCTCGGGACCGGCGTCGGCAGTCGGACCGCGCCGCGCGAGCACGTCGAGCCGCGCGAGGACCTCGCTCAGCTCGAACGGCTTGACGACGTAGTCGTCGGCCCCGACCGCGAACCCCTCGAGCTTCTCGTGGGTCGCGCCGAGGGCGGTGAGGAACAGCACCGGGGCGTGCTGCCCGGCCGACTTGAGCGCGCGGACGACGTCGCGCCCGTCGGCGTCGGGCAGGCCGATGTCCATCACCACGACGTCGAGCCGCGCCTCGCGGAACTGGCGCACCGCCTCGCCGCCGTCGTGGGCGACCAGGACGTCGTGGCCGGCGCCTCGCAGCGCACGCACGAGCACGCGCCGGATCGGCTCGTCGTCCTCGCAGACCGCCACCCTCACGGACTCAGCCTGGCACGAGGTGCCTCACAGGCGGCGGGCATCGCGGTGGTGCGGCAGCACGTCGTGGTGCTGCGGGTGATGGGGGTCGTCGTGGTGACCCTCCACGGGCTCGGCGTCCGCGCGCGTGACGGTGAGGTAGACGACGACCGCCAGGATCGTGGCGAGGAAGACCAGGCTGGTCCACATCGTGCCGAGGCCGAGCCCGCCGTCGCCGCGGCCGGAGGCGAGGAAGTCGCCGATGTTGGCGCCGAGGGGCCGGGTGAGCACATAGGCGAGCCAGAACGACAGCACGGAGTCGAGCCCGGCCCGCCACGCCACGAGGACGGCCGCGCTGAGGCCCAGCGGCAGCAGGATCGAGGCGCCCGGGCTCCAGCCGGTGAGGTCGAGGGTCCAGTCGCCGAGCGCGGTGCCGAGGGCGAAGGTGACCAGCACGACCAGCCAGTACCACGCCTCGCGGGGGGTCGTGGTGATCGAGTGGATCGACAGGGTGCCCTCGCGGGCGTACCAGAGCCCGAAGACCGCGGCGAGCAGCAGCGAGAACACCGTCGAGCTGATCCACAGCGGGACGCCGCGCGCGTCGGTGAGGTTGTCGGTCAGCAGCGTGCCGACGACGGAGATCAGGACGACGGCGAGCCAGTAGACGGCCGGGACGTACCTCCGGGCGCGGAGCTGCACCGACATCACCACGATCGTCGCGATCCCGAAGAGCAGGGTCGTGGTGACCAGCCCGACCCCGAGGGTCTCGTTGACGTAGTCGGCGAAGCTCTCGCCGACCGTGGTGCAGAGGACCTTGATCACCCAGAACCACAGCGTGATCTCGGGGACCTTGCTGAGCATCGTGCGGGTGCCGGGGCGTGAGGCGGCCAGCGTGCGTTCGGGCATGCGAGTCAGGGTGCGGGGGCGAGCCTGCACGCGACCTGACTAGCGCCAGTGGCGGCGCATGACGGTCGTCGCGGCGAACGGGTCGGACCCCTGCTGGGCGGCGAGGACGCCCGCGCCCGCAGGACTGCCGGTGAAGAGGATCTCGCCGTCCCCGACCCAGCGACGCCACGCATCGAGCAGGCAGCCGGCACGCCCGGCGTTGGCCCCGAGCATCTCGGGGACCTGGTGCCACACGACGCCGTCGGGACGCAGCCCGCGCAGGGCGGCCACCGCGTCCTCCGGCGTGCGCAGGCGTACGCCGGCCGGGACCTCGGGGCGGTCGAGGAACGTGCTGCGCGAGAGGACGTAGCGCGGGGTGCCCATCGGCGCGAGCAGCTCGTCCAGCGCGACCGCGAAGACGTGCGCGTCCTCCTCGGGCCCGTCGAGGCGGCAGCGGTACTCCCCGCCCGGGTGCACCTCGACCACGACGGCCTCGGCCCCCGCGCGCGTCAGGTGGGCCGCGGCGAGCGCGTCGGCGACGGCCGCGGCGCACTGGCCGACCGTGGGCGTGTGCGCGGCACGTGCGGCGTGCTCGCAGACCCAGGCGGCATAGGCCCCGGCCCGCTCGCGACGCCGCGACCGGAGCACCCCGAGCCCGCCCACCAGGCCCGCGACGCCGGCGACCCCGACCGCGGCGGCGACCAGCGGCGTCGAGGCGAGCAGCAGGGGCCCGGACGCGCCCATCGCCACCGACGCCGCGGTCACCCCGCCGGTGGCCGGGTCGCGCCAGTCCGCGAGGTCGTCGGGGCGCAGCGCCGGGTCGCGCACCACCGACCCGGTCGCGCCGAGCAGGACCGGCGGCGGCACGAGGGCGAGCCGCGCCACGCTGTGGTCGTCGACGGCGACCACCGGGGCGGCGTACGGCGAGACGACGCGCAGCGTGGCCGCCACCGTGTCGTCGTACTCCTCCCCGACGCGCCAGCGCGCCCGCACCTCGGCCCGCTGCCCGGCGCGCTCGCGCATGCGGGCGTTGACCGCCGCGAAGTCCGCGACCGGGGGCGGGGAGTACGGCGAGAAGGTCGCGTCGAGGTGCGCCACGCCGTCCACGACGTCGCCGTCCTCGTCGACCCCGAAGAACCCGTGGTGCTTGCGGACCAGGCGACCCCAGTCGTTGGCGCCCTTGGGGTGGGCGTCGCTCACGCACACGACCGTCCAGCTGGTCGCGACCTTGTCGGGCCACGCCGGGTCGACGCGGAGCGCGCGGCCTCGGGTCTGCACCACCGCGGTGAGCGTGGTCGCGGTGGTGAGGTCGACCAGCCCGCTGATGCTGCGCGCGTCCCAGCCCTCGCCGAGGAGCCCGCGCGTGCCGACGAGCACCTGGGTGCGTCCGGCCTCGAGGTGGGCGGTCACGTGCCCGACCCAGTGACGCGGGGTCCACGGTCCGTCGACGGTGGCGACCGGTCCGTCGCCGACCACCGTCAGCCGCCCGGCCCAGCGCGGCTCGCGCTCGACGACGTGGTCGAGGAAGGCCGCCAGCGTCTCCGGCGCTCCGGCCACGGTCGAGCCGGTCACGAGCATGGGCGACAGGGCCGCGGTCGTCGGGTCCGCGACCAGCGCCTCGACGGTCGCCCACGCCGACCCGGACTGCACGTCGATCACGCCCTGCAGGCCGGTCGGCAGGGTCGCCGACGCGCGTTCGTGGTCGCACAGCACCAGCACCCGGGTCAGCGACCCGAGCACGCTCAGCTCGTGGGCGACGATGCCGACCGCCGCGGAGGTCTTGGCGTGGGAGCGGGCCAGGACGCGGTCGATCGGCGTGCGCCCGCGGCGTACGCCACGGCGGGTCAGGACGTAGCCCACCGACGGCAGTGCTCGGCGTACGGCGTCCAGGACGTCGGCGTCGCGCGGGTCCTCGCTGCGCAGCAGGTGGGTGCGCGCCCAGTCGTCGACCAGCCCCGCCCAGTCGTCGGCGTCCGGGTCGCGGCGGTGCTGCTCCAGCAGGCGGGCGCCCTCGGGCAGGTCGAGCAGTCCGGCGTGCACCAGCCGCAGCGCCGCCTCGGTGAGCACGGGCTCGGCCTTGCAGAGCTCCGCCCAGGTCTGCACGTGCGGCACCGGCGTGACGAAGCGCGCGGTGGTCCACTCCAGGAACGGCACGGAGCCGAACGCCGGGTCCGTGAGGTACGTCGTCAGCTCGCGCCAGCGCGTCGCCTCGGCGGCCAGCCACTCCTGCTCGTGGTCGGTCGGCGTGGTCAGCCACGCGAGCTCGGCGAACGGGGCGAGGTGTCCCTCCTTGACGACGGCGGGCACGCCGACGCGGTAGGCGACGGCACCGAACAGCTCGTCGACCTGTCGGGCCTCGTCGGGGGTCAGCGCGTCGGGCGGGGTGGCGGTCAGCCCGAGCACGGTCGCGTCCTCGACGAGGTGGAGCAGCTCGCCGAGCAGGCGTCCCCACACCTCGAGCAGGTGGTGGCACTCGTCGAGCACGAGGACCAGGCCGTCGACCTCGGCGAGCCGGTCGACCAGCTCGCGGCCGTTGGGGTGCAGGCGGTCGAGCAGCACCCCTCCGACCCCGACCTCGATGGTGGCGTCGGGGTCGTCGTCGACCTCCGCGTCGGCGTCGAAGACCGCGACGGACTGGTAGGTCAGGCAGGTCACCGGGAAGGTCAGGTCGCGGTCGACGCCGGCGACGAGGCCGTGGTCGCGGGCCGCGGCCACCCACTGCGCCTGGATGGCCGTGTTGGGCGAGAGCACGACCGCGCGGGCCGCCCCGTCCCCGAGCATCCGGGCGACCGTCTCCAGCCCGACCCGGGTCTTGCCGGCGCCGGGCGGCAGCACCACCCAGGCCCGTCGCCGCTCCTCGGCCCAGCAGGCGTCGAGAGCGTCGAGCGCCTCGGCCTGGTGGGTGCGCAGCGGTGGGAGCACGGACACGGCCCCATGGTGACGCCTATCGTGCGCGG
>CAZKZQ010000001.1:0-2883 GCA_964557235.1 uncultured Nocardioidaceae bacterium | reverse complement strand
TCGCCGAGGTGCATCGTGACGGACCGGGTCCTAGCGTGGAGGCATGAGCACCACCGCACCCGCCGTCACCGCCACGTCGATCCTCGTCGACTCCTTCGAGCGCGTCCACGAGGAGCTCCCCGGGCTGCTCGAGGGACTCGACGAGGACGCGCTGCACTGGCGTGCGGACGCCGACGCCAACCCGCTGGCCTGGCTGGTCTGGCACCTCACGCGGGTGCAGGACGACCACGTCGCCGGCGTCGTCGGGCTCGACCAGGCGTGGACCTCGCAGGGGTTCGCCGAGCGGTTCGGGCTCCCGTTCCCCGTCGAGGACGTCGGCTACGGCCAGAGCAGCGAGGACGTGTCGGCCTTCCGCGCGAGCGCGCAGGACCTGCTCGACTACCACGCCGCCACGCACGAGCTGACCGTCAGGATCCTCACCTCGATGGACGCCGCGGCGTACGAGCGGGTGGTCGACGAGCGCTGGGACCCGCCGGTGACCGCCGCGGTGCGCCTGGTCTCGGTGGTCAACGACGTCACCCAGCACCTCGGCCAGGCGGCGTTCCTGCGCGGCCTGCTCGACCGGCGGTGACGGCGCCGGAGGCGCGCCCCTCTCACCCCTCCCACAACGCGCCCGGCTTCGCGGTCATCGCGCTGCTGGCGACGCTGACCGCCTTCGGGCCGATGTCGCTGGACCTCTACCTCCCCGCCTTCCCCGAGATCGCGCGCGACTTCGACGTCGACACCCACGCGGTGCAGCTGACCTTCTCGGCGGCGCTGCTCGGGCTCGGCTGCGGCCAGGTGCTGTGGGGCCCGGTCGGCGACCGCTACGGCCGGCGCGTGCCGCTCATGACCGGGATCTCGGTCTATGCCGTCGCGTCGCTGCTGATCGCCGTCGCGCCCTCGCTCGAGGTGATGGTGGTGCTGCGGTTCCTGCAGGCCGCGGCCGGCTCGGTGGGCATCGTGCTGGCGCGGGCGATCACGCGCGACCTGTGGCGCGGACCCGACCTCGCGCGGGCGCTGTCGACGATCATGCTCGTCTTCATGGTCGCCCCGATCCTGGCGCCGGTGCTCGGGGTCGGGGTCCTCGCGGTCGCGTCGTGGCCCTGGGTGTTCGCGGTGCTCGCGGTGTTCGGCCTGGTCTGCATCGCCGGCGTGCTGCGGCTGCCCGAGACGCTGCCGCCCGAGCGCCGCAGCGGCCACGGCGTCGGAGGCGCGCTCCGGCAGTTCGGCACGATCCTGCGCCTGCCCGGCTTCGCGGCGTACGCCGTCGTGTCGGCGCTGGGCAGCGTCGCGCTGTTCACCTACATCTCGTCCTCGCCGGTCGTGCTCATGGACGGCTTCGGGCTGGGCGAGGCCGCCTTCGCCGCGTCGTTCGCGGGCGTCGCGACCACGATCGCGGTGGGTGGCCAGGTCAACCGGCGCCTGCTGTCCGTGCTCAGCCCCGTGACGGTGCTGCGCGGCGCGCTCCTCGTGCAGGCGCTCGGCGGGCTGGGGGTGCTGGTCGCCGCGCTCGCCGACGCTCCGGTGTGGGTCTACCTCCCCGTGCTCGCGGTCAGCATCGCGACCGTCATCCCGGTCAACGCCAACGCGGTGGCGCTGGCGATCGACCCGTTCCCGCACGCCGCGGCCTCCGCCGCCGCGCTGGTCGGCGGCCTCCAGCAGGTGCTCGCCGGCTCGGCGGTCGCCGCGCTGGGCACGCTGTCGCTCGACCCCGCGGCGGTCATGCCCGCCGGGATCGCGCTGGCCGCCGCGGTCGGCACGACCGTCCTGCGCGTCGGTCGGCCGCGCGGGGCGTAGGGACGGCGGCCCGGTCGGGTCAGCCGACCAGCAGGCCCAGCGGCACCAGGCCGAGCACGAGCGCGCAGACCAGGACACCGGTCCCCGCGTCGGGGCAGCGGCGGGCGACGCGCCACCCGGCGAGGCCGCCGACGGCGCAGACCAGGGCCGCGACGCCGGCGACCATCGCGAGCAGGTAGCCGAGCCCGTAGAGCGAGGTGTCCTCGTCGAGCGTCGCGGTGACGCCCGCCTGGTAGGTGGCGAGCGCCGCCCAGAGCGCGAGGCCGGCGTACACCAGCGTCGCGAGGCCGACGAGCGAGGCGAGCACGCGGTGGGCGGTGGTGCGCCGGTCGCGGGCGATGAAGGGGTAGGTCTGCAGGTGCGTCATGCCTCCAGGCTCACCGAGGCAGGGGGGTCGGCGTATCCGTGCAGGTACTCAGATCGGCGCGGGAGCTGTGCTCGCCGCTAGGGCGTACGACGACGCAGCGTGGCCGAGCCGAGCGCGAGCGCCGCGACGACGAAGCCGGCGATCACCAGCAGCGGGCCCCACGTGTCGGACCACGGCCACGGGTCGGTGGCGACCTCGTGCGTGGCGTCGACGATGTAGGACAGCGGGAGCACGTCGGAGAGCAGCGCCAGCGGCCCGGGCATGTCGTCGCGGGGCGTGAGCAGGCCGCAGAGCAGGAACTGCGGCAGCACGAACGCCGGCATGAACTGCACCGCCTGGAACTCCGTCGTCGCGAAGCCGCTGGCGAGCAGGCCGAGGCTGGTGCCGAGCAGCCCGGCGAACAGCGCGATGACGAGCAGCAGCCACAGCGGGCCGCGCACGTCGAGGCCGAAGAACCACGTCGACAGCCCGGTCACGAGCACGGACTGCACGACCACGACGCCGCCGAAGGCCAGGGCGTAGCCGAGCATCAGGTCGCCCTTGGCCAGCGGCGTGGTGAGCAGGCGCTCGAGCGTGCCGGACTGGCGCTCGCGCAGCGTCGCGATCGAGGTGACGATGAACATCACGACCATCGGGAAGACGCCGACCAGCGACGACCCGATCCGGTCGAAGACGGGCGTGCCGTCGAAGATCCACGCGACCAGCCCGTTGAGGACGCACGGCACCACGAGCATGAG